>JAEWIY010000147.1 GCA_023386835.1 Verrucomicrobiota bacterium | reverse complement strand
AGTTCCCCCAGTCCAGTCCGGCGGCAACGATCAAACAGCGCGTCGGTGTCACGGACATCGAGGTCAACTATTCCCGCCCCAGCGTGCGCGGCCGCAAAATCTTCGGTGGTCTGGTGCCGTATGGCGAGGTGTGGCGAACCGGCGCGAACGCCGCCACGCGGATCTCGTTCAGCACGCCGGTCCGCCTGAACGGCCGTGAAATTCCCGCGGGGAACTACGAGCTCTTCACCATCCCCAATGCCGACGAATGGACGGTCATCATCCACCAGCCGAAGTCGCAATGGGGCGCGTACACCTACGACCAAGCCAATGACGTGGCACGTGTGCAGGCCAAGCCGGTCCGGCTGCCCAATCCGATTGAGACGTTCACGATCCAGGTCAGCTCCATCACCGACGCATCGGCGGTGCTGTACTTCGCGTGGGAGAATACGCGGGTTCCGGTGCAGCTCGAAACCGACGTCGCCGGGACGTTGATCCCGCAGATCGAGGCCGTCATGGCGTCGGACGCTCCGAAGAAGCCATACGCGCAGGCCGCGCTCTTCTACCTCAACCAGAATCACGACCTTGACAAGGCCGCCCAGTGGCTCGACCAGGCGATCGCGGAGAACCCCAACGCGTTTTACTTCAACTACCACAAAGCGCGCTTGCTCGCCAAACAGGGCAAGAAGCAGGAGGCGATCGCTGCGGCCGAACTGTCACTCGCGGGTGCACACAAGGCGGGCGGTCCGATCGAGAAGGAATACGTGCGTCTAAACGAAGAACTGCTGGCCAGCTTGCGCTGACACGCTGAATCCACCCGCCCCGGTCGCCGAAACTTTAAGGGCGCTTCGCCGCCGGGCGGGGCGCCTTTTTTGCGCCCGCATGACGGGTGCGATTCACCGGATAGCACCTCGTCGTCATCCTGCGCTGTGACGGGCCCGCGGTGTGGCAGGTCGCGCCGCGCAGGGCACTTGCATCTTTCGCTTTTCACAGGCGTGGTTCCGGTGTGCCTTGTGGGCTGGCCATGATCGCCAGCTGACCTGACCCGGATGTCCGAACCACTGCTCTACGAATCCCACTGCCACACGCCGTTGTGCAAACATGCCACCGGCACGCCGCTGGATTATGCCGCGGCGGCTCGGCGACGCGGTTTGAAGGGCATCATCTTCACCTGTCACTGCCCGCTGCCTGATCGCATCAACGCCGATGTTCGGATGGCACCCTCGGAATACGCGCAATACCACGCGATGATCGACGCGGTGCGCATGGGCTACGCCGACCGTCTGGATGTACGCGTCGGGCTGGAGAGCGATTACTTTCCCGGCATCGAGGCTTGGATCGCTGAGTTGCACGACCGCTACCCGCTGCACCACGTGCTGGGCTCCGTCCACATGCAGATGGGGCACTACCGGAAAAAGTATTTTCATGGCGACTACTTCGTGTACCAGCAGCTTTACTTCGAGCACCTGGCCGAGGCGGCGGAAACCGGATTGTATGACACGCTGTCGCACCCGGACCTGGTGAAGAACGAGGCGCCGGAGGAATGGCAGTTCGAACGCATCTCTCCGTACATCGTGCGTGCGCTTGATCGTATCGCCGCGACCGGGGTGGCGATGGAGCTGAACACGAGCGGCCTCAACAAGGCCTTGCCCGAAATGAACCCGGGCGCACCGATGCTGGCGCTGATGCGCGAGCGCGGAATCCCGGTGGTGGTCGGCGCCGACGCTCATCGTCCCGAACGCGTGGGCGATCGTTTTCCCGAGGCCTTGCGGCAGCTGGCCGACGTGGGATACACCGAGGTCAGCTACTTCCTGGAGCGGCGTCGACACACCGTGCCGATCGCCGACGCACTTCAGTCGTTGGCCAACCCGCCACCGCCGCCTTTGGACGTCCTCTAGCCCGGATGGTCTCGCCCGCTACCGACTTCCTTCGCGCCGACGCAACCGGCGACGCCGCACGTGTCAGCTTGTACGACTACACCCGGGCGGAGCTGGCGGCCCTTCTGTCATCGTGGGGCTTCAAACCGGTGCACGCGGACCGGATCTGGCATCACCTGTATTGGAAGGGTGAGTACACGTGGGACGGCGTGGGCGAGCTGCCGGCCGCCCTGCGCACCCGCCTGCTCGAGGAAATTGAGTTGGATCCGCTGCCAGTGGCCCGCGAGACGCATTCGAGCGACGGATTTACGCGCAAGTACCTGCTGGCCCTGCGCGATGGTCGAAAGATCGAGACGGTTTTGATGCGTTACAGCGGTCGCGTCACCGCGTGCGTGAGCTCCCAGGCCGGCTGCGCGATGGGCTGCGTGTTTTGCGCGACAGGCCAGATGGGCTTCGCTCGGCATTTGACGGCCGGCGAGATCGTGGCCCAGGTGCTTCACGTGGATCGCGTGCTGCGTGCGACTGCGCAGGGAACTGAAACGCCGGCGCTGGCGGAGCCTGCTCACGACTCGCCGCATCACCGGCATGAGCGCCTGCGTAACATCGTGCTCATGGGCATGGGTGAACCGCTGCACAACTACGACGCCGTGATGAAGGCGCTCGACATTCTGCGTGATCCCAACGGGCTCGCGCTCGGGGCGCGGAAAATCACGTTGAGCACGGTCGGTGTGGTGCCGGGTATCGTCCGATTGGCGGATGAATCCCGGCCCGTGCACCTCGCGGTGTCGCTGCACGGCGCGACCCAGGCGGAACGTGCCGCGCTCGTGCCTGCGGCCCGCGCGTGGCCGCTGGATGCATTGATGGACGCCTGCCGCTACTATGTGCGCAAGCTGGAGCGCCGCATCTTCTTCGAGTGGACGCTGATCGCCGGCAAGAACGATGGCCCCGAGCAGGCGCATGCGGTGGGCGCGCTGCTCCAGGGATTACAAGCCCAGGTCAACCTGATCCCGTTGAATCCAACGAACGGATACGACGGGGCGCCCAGCCGCACTGATGCGGCCAGGCGGTTTCAGGAAATCCTGGCGGAATACGGATTGCCCAGCACCGTCCGCCAGCGTCGTGGCATCGACATCGCGGCCGGGTGCGGGCAGCTCGCGGTCACCGAGGCACGCTGATCATCAGCGTGGCGCCGAGGGATAACGGGAGCCGTTCGCGACGGTTCAGCCGCCTCGCGCGAGCGCGCGAACTCACTTGGTCGCGGTCCGCAAGACCAACTCACGGCGCGCGCGGACCGCCCTCGCCAGCTGTTCGAACAGCGGGACCGTCTCCGACCAGGCGAGGCATGCATCGGTGATGCTCTGGCCGTAAACGAGCGGTTCAGCATCCAGCGGCTGCGTTCCACCGACGAGGTGGCTTTCGAGCATGACCGCCGCGATGGCTCGCTGGCCGTCCGCAATCTGCTGCGCCAGGTCCGCGGCGACCGCGGGTTGCCGCGCCGGGTCCTTGCCGCTGTTGGCATGGCTGCAATCCACCATCAGATAGGGCGGCAGCCCGTGCTGCCGGAGCAACTCGGCCGCTCGCTGCAGGTGTGTCGCTTCATAGTTGGGTCCGGACGTGCCGCCGCGGAGCACAAGGTGCGCGTCCTCGTTGCCCGCCGTTCCCATGATCGCGGGGGCGCCTTCCCGGGTCAGCGAAGGAAACCAGTGCGGCACGCGGGCGGAGCGGATCGCGTCGATCGCCACCTGAATGTTGCCGTCGGTGCGGTTCTTGAAGCCGACGGGCATTGAGAGCCCGGATGCCAGTTCACGATGCACCTGGCTCTCCACCGTACGCGCGCCGATGGCCCCCCAACTCACCGCGTCGGCGTAGTACTGCCCCAGCGTTGTATCCAGAAACTCGGTGCCGACGGCCAGTCCGCGTTCGCCGAGGCGGACCAGCAGCTCGCGCGCGAGCCGGAGGCCCCGGTTGATCTGACAACTCCCGTCGCGCAGCGGATCGTTGATCAACCCTTTCCATCCGGTGACGGTGCGGGGTTTTTCGAAGTAGACGCGCATGACCAGCAGCAGATCCTGCCGGTACGTCTCCTGCAGCGGGCGCAGCCGCTCGCCGTACTCCAGGGCCGCGGCCGGATCATGCACCGAGCACGGCCCGGTCACGACCAGCAGCCGATCATCCTCGCCACGCAGGATCGCCGCCACCTCCCGACGCGTCCGTGCGATCAGGTCGGCCGCGCTCGCCGCGAGCGGGAGTTCGTCGGCCAGCACGGCGGGCGCGATGAGCGCCTTGGTGGCGCGAATACGAAGGTCTGCGGTTTGCGACATGCCGACAGCGACCGTGCCGATCGCGGTCCTTGGTGGCAAGCGGCGCGCCGGGAAGGCCCGCTCCCGGGCTGCGGCTAAAGTCCGAGCGCGTCCCGAGCGGCCGACACGTGCGCATCTTCGGCGAGCGGTTGCTCGGGGGGAACGGGCGAACCCAATTCGCGTGCTCGCGCCTGCAGCGTCAGATGGGCGAGCGATGCGATGGCACCTTCGTTCGCCGCCGGCAAGTCGGCCGGCCAGGGCGCCAGTTGCTCCTTCGCGAGCACACTCTTGCCGACGAGGAAGTGCGACAGCGACGTTCCCAGCGCGTGAATCCAGCGCGTGGGCGAGGCCGGCGGCTGGTATGGAAGTCCGTCGGCGGTCTTCCACTCGAAGAAGACGCGAAGCTGCTCGTGCAGGCGCAGCAGCGCGGCGTCGGCGTCAGCGGGCGTCCACTTCACCTCGAAGGTCTTGCGCTGGCGGAACGTCTTGATCTCCCACAGCCGCAGGACCAGGGCGAAGTCACCGCTGCGTTCCTGCAGCATGCCCGTCATCACGTAGTCGAACTTGCCGCCGGTATCGATGAGCTGGCGAATGTTGTCGGCCGTCCATTCCACCGGGAAGAGCGCGTAGTGGTTTTGGGAGACCACGCCGACGGCCGCGGACGCCTCGTATTGGGCGGAGAAATACAATGTCTCCGCCAGCCACAGGGCGAAGCCGCGGCTGAAGCGCCCGGCGGCGTCCTCGGGCTGCGTCATTTTCGCGGCCCAATCCTCCACCGGGGTGGCGAGCTGGGCGATCGCGACGCGGCGAAGTGGCGGGTTTTTCGTCGGAAGCAGAGCCGGCACCGCCTCAAGTCCGTAGGACCAGATCGGCCGGCTGATGGTGACGAGGTTGATCTGCTGGGCGGCTGCGCGCGCCGGCGCCGTGCTGGTCCCGGACTTGCGGCGGGCTTCGATCAGCTCCGCGATGGCGTTGGAAAATCCCCAGAGTCGGTCTTCGAGATCGGGCCGTTTGAGGGCGAAAAGGATGTCGAGCACGTGCTGCGCGGCCTCGGGATTGCGCAACGCGAGGTACGCCTGCAGCAGGTTCAAGCCGGTGGCCGGTCCATGACGCTCGGCATCGTAACGAGGCGCGATCAGCTCGACGATCGGTTCAAAGTAGCCGCAGGAGCCGAGGTCGCCCGAAATGGTGACGAGCACGTCCGGGCGATCACCGGCACCGGCGAGCACTTCGTCATAGATCTCTCGTGCCGCTTGCAGCTCGCGTTTCTCGAGCCGCTCGCGCGCGGCCGCGAGTTGGGGCAACAGGTTGCCGCTGGGACCGGCAGGGGTGCTGGCGTCCGGTTGCGGCGTCGGTTCCGCCGGAGCCGGACTGGACGGCGTGGCCGGCCGGGCGGACGATGGTTTGGCGGTTTTGCCAACGAGCCGATCGAGTAATCCCATGGGGCGCAGGAAAACTCCGCACGCGCGGCTGGCGATGCGAAATCCTCATCGTTCGCCGTCGGTGCCGAGTTCGCCTTTTGCGAACCGCGCGATCGACGAGCGAACTGCGGCCGCGTTGGACGTCAGCGGCGGTAGTCTGCCGTGCGGGCAGATGAGTCCGCCAGTTCGTCCGGCGTCACGCCTTCACGCACAGCCAGGGTGGCGAGCACCTTGGGCACGTAGAGCCGGGTTTCGGCCGGCAGGACTTCGGCGATTTCCGCAAACGTCTTCGCCTGTTTCTCCTTTAAGAGACGCGCGACGCGTCCGGGGCCGGCGTTGTAGGCGGCGAGGGCGAGCGGCCAGTCCTGAAAGCGGGTGTGCAGCCGGTTGAGGTAACGGGCCGCTGAGTGCGCATTCTTCAACGGGTCGAGCCGCTCATCAAAGGGCGCGAGGCGCAATCCCAGGTCCTTTGCTGTGCCGGGCATCAGTTGGAAAAGTCCCCGGGCGCCGACGGGGCTGCGTGCGGCCGGGTTAAACGATGACTCGATCTCAGCAACCCAGACCAATGCATCCGGCAGCGAAGCCTCCGTGAACACCGGCTTGAGCCGCGGAACCAGTTTGGCCGCCCGCGCGGGTGGTGGGCGTTGCCTCATTCGTTTCAGCCAGACGTCGTAGTGCGGAATCAAGGTTGCCCAATTTGTCGCGGGTGCCGGCTCAACCGCCGGGTGGGGCGGAGTGTCAGACTTGCCTTCGGGCGGCTGCGGCCGGGTTGGCGGCAAGCCACGCGGAGGCGGAGTCGGGGCAGCGGTTGCATCCGAGATCTCCTGCGCGACGGAGATGTCGTCCAGCCGCTCCTCGAGCCAGTCCGCGTACTCGGCATAATCGGGTAGGGCGCGGAGGGCGACCAGGGCTGCGCGGGCCTCTGGTTCCATCTCGGCCAGTTGCGAAAGCGAATTCGACTCCAGTGCGCGCTGCAGCCGCACGGCGAAGCTGTCCCATTCTTCGCGCGTCGGGAAACGGTACCGTTCCTTGATCTCCTCGGGCGCAAACGTCTCGAACAGCGTTTCGCCGAGGTCAAAGAGGTCGCCGACCCAGACCTCTTCTTCCTCTTCCTCAACCGGTTCTGCGCTCGCGCTCGGCGGCTCAGCGACGACGGCCTCGGCGGGCGCGGTGAGGGCTGGATCCGGTGCGGTCGAAGTCGGGGCTGGGCTTCCGGCCGGTTCGCTCGCCGGAGGCAGGGTTTCGGCCGGATCCGGCGGATTTGAGGATTGCGCCAGCAGGGTCGTCGCAGCGGTGACGGACGAGAGGAAGAAGGCGAGGAGGAGGCGAACGGGAAGACGCGGCATCGTGCAGGGAAACCTCCTTGGACGCGGGAGTCGGAGAGGTTTAGCTGCCTGCCCGTTCCGCGGGCAATCCCGCTTTCGGCCGATTTGGGAATTTCGCGTCGATGACAAACCAGTCCTCACGCGTCCGTGGCCACGAGAGTATCGACGAGTGCGAGCGCGGAGGGAGTGACGCCTTCACGAACCGTGACGGTGGCGAGCACCTTGGGCACGTAGAGGCGCGTTTCGAGCGGCAGGGCCTCGGCGATGTCGGCAAACGTGCGCCCCGAATTCTCCTCAAGCAGCCGGCTGACGCGGGTCGGGCCGGCGTTGTACGCGGCGAGAGCAAGCGGCCAATCGCCGAACGACTGCCGAAGCTGCGCGAGATACCGGGCGGCTGACGCGGCGTTGCGCACCGGATCGAGCCGCTCGTCAGTCGGGCTCACCTTCAGCCCCAGTTCGCGCGCGGTGGCGGGCATGAGCTGAAAGAGCCCGCGGGCACCGGCGGGACTGCGGGCGTTGGGGTTGAAGGACGACTCGGTTTCGGCGATCCAGACCAACGCGGGGGGCAGCCGCTCGGCGGCGAAAATTGGCTTCAGCTGCGGTACCAGCTCCTGCGCACGCGGCGGGGCCGGCCGGTCCTTCATCCACTCTAGCCACACGTCGTACATCGGAATCGGCTCTGTGCCTGCCAACGACACCACAGGGCTGTCGCGCATTGCTGTTCGGCGGCTGACCACCGCGGCCACTTCAACGTCACCCATCCGCGCGCGCAGCCACTCGGCGTACTCCACATGCCCGGGAATGGCGTCGAGCGCAGCCAAAGCGATTTTGAGTTCCGGCTCTAGCGCGGCGAGTTGCTCGATTGAACCGGCGGCGAGCGCGAAGCTGAGACGTCGTGACAGGGCCTGCCAGTCCTCGCGCCGGGGTAGCGGAAACAGCGAATCATCCGTCATTTGAATGTTCGTGCCGGGGTCCTCGATGCGCGGGATTTCTTCCTCGAAAGACTCCACCCGTCCCGGTGCCGGCAGCTCGGCGGACTCGGGAACCGTTTCGTCGGGGTCATTGAAACGCACGCTGGGCGCCGGTTCGGCCGTCGAAGAGGGCAGCGGATCGGCGGTGATGCGCAGCTCATCCTCGGCATTTACGCCAGTCGGAGAGAACCACCACAGGTTTGCCATCAGACCTGCCAACGCCCTGACCGAGACGGATCGCATGGGTGTGCCTCTGACCCGCGTTACTGCAGCGGGTTGCGTGGCTGGCGGCCAGACCGCCGGAGGCGGGCGAAGGGGTAGGGAGCCGCAGTGGGGTTTTTCCCGTTTGACCGGTGGGCTGTGCGGTTTACTTAGGCCGGTTCGCGCGTGGCTCGTGAGGAGCCGCCGATTGTTGCTGATGAGTCTGGTCGAAGATCCGTTGCCTGCCGTTGTCGCGGCCGCCCGTGCGGCGGTGCGAGCGGAGCTGTGCGCGGGATGTGAGGGCGTGGCATGAATCGCGTCCACATCAAGACTTACGGCTGTCAGATGAACGAACGCGACAGCGAGGCGGTCGCGGCGATGCTGCGGGCGCGCGGCTACCGGATTGTCGGTGCGGAAGAGGATTGCGATATCATGCTGCTGAATACCTGCAGCGTGCGTGATGCGGCCGAACAGAAGGCGTTGGGGAAAGCGGGTTACGTCGCGCAACGGAAACGCAAGAACCCCGACTTCGTTTTGGGCATTCTTGGCTGCATGGCGCAGAACCGCGGCGCGGAAATTCTCGATCGCCTGCCGGACGTCGACCTGATCGTCGGCACACAGAAGTTTCACCAGGTCCCGGACTACCTCGACAACCTGCGCGCGGCGCGGGCGGCCGGCGTGCCGGTGGGGCAGAGCATCGTCGACATCGGCGAAGAGGAAGGGTCCCAGAACACGATTCGTGATCACCTCGTGACGGAGGAGCGCCAGATCAGCGCGTTCGTTTCGATCCAGCAGGGCTGCAACATGGATTGCGCCTTCTGCATTGTGCCGAAGACACGCGGAGACGAGCGGTCGCGCCCGATGAACGAGATCGTCGCTGAATGCCGCGAACTGGCGGCGCGTGGCGTGCGTGAGATCACGCTGCTCGGCCAGATCGTGACGAGTTACGGCCGGCGCGATTACGTGCATGCCGGCGGCATTTCGCCGTTTGTCCAGCTGCTCGAGCAGGTGCACGCGATCGAGGGCATTGAGCGGATCCGGTTCACGTCGCCGCATCCCCGCGGGTTCAAGCAGGACCTGGTGGAGGCGTACGGACGGCTGCCGAAACTATGCGAGTACGTGCACCTGCCGATGCAGAGCGGGAGCAATCGCATCCTGCGCGCGATGAACCGGCCGTATTCACGCGAGCGTTACGCCGAGATCGTGCAGGCGCTCCGGGCCGTCCGGCCCGACATGTACTTCTCGACCGACATCATCGTCGGATTTCCCGGCGAGACGGCGGAGGAGTTTGAGCAGACGCGCGAGTTATTCGAAGCGTGCAACTTCGACATGGCGTACATTTTCAAGTACTCGGTCCGCACCGGCACGCCCGCCGCGGAACTGCCGGACCAGATCCCGGACGAGGTGAAGGAGGAGCGTAACCAGATCCTGCTCGACCTACTGCGCCGTAATTCGGAGCGCCGCAACGCGACGTTGATCGGCACGGAGCAGGAGGTGCTGGTGGAAGGGCCGGACAAGACCGGTCAGCGCTACACGGGCCGCACCCGCGGAAACCGCGTGACGATCTTCGACGCGGATCCGCGTCTGGTCGGCCAGTTGGTGCCGCTGCGCATTGAGCGGGCGAGCGTGAGCACTTTGTACGGTGAACTCGTGCTGGCCGGGGTGGATCGCTCCGTCACCGCATGAGCAACCCGACGCAGGTATCGCGCGTGCCGGATTGCCGTCGTGGACCGGCGCGGTATGCGCGCCGATTCCAGGAATAACTTTCGATGTCACTCACGCTTGCCACCTTGCTGCCGGGTCTCGTGCTGATCGCGCTCGGGCTGCTGTTCTTGATCAACCACGCCGCGGTCACCACGTCGATCAAGCGGCTGCCCCGCTCCCGCACCGCCGCGATTGTCTTCTTCGGCCTGGGTGCCGCGTGGTTCCTCTACCGGGTGTGGCACCTGTCGGAGGCGGATTTTGGGCAGTATCGCGTGCAGCTGTTCTTCTTCTTCCTTGTGGTCGCCGGGGCGGCGTTTGTGGTCGTGCCGGATTTCCTGGCGGTGCGTGGGCTGGCGGTGCTGACGCTGCTCGCGGCGACGCCGCTCCTCGACGCCGCGTACATGGAGTACCATCTGCCGCAGCGATTGTTCATGGTGACGGCGGTGTTTGTGGCGGTGGCGCTGGCCATTTACCTCGGAGCCTCTCCGTTCCGGCTGCGCGACTTTTTTGAGTGGCTCTATCGTCGTCCGCAGCGCGCGCGCGTTCTCGGTGCGGCGCTGGCGGGTTACGGCGTTCTGCTCTCCATCGTGGCGTTCACCTACTGAGGCGCAATGGGGTCTGTGAACGAACGCAACGCCGCGGCCGCGGCTGATCCGTCATCGCCGCCCGTCCTGTTGGTCCTGGCCGGTCCGGCCGGCTCGGGCAAAACGACGCTGTGCGAACGCATGGTCGCCGAAGTACCGGGCTTCTCGCGTATTGTGACCACCACGACGCGTGATCCGCGGCCGGGCGAGGTGGACGGCGTGCACTACCACTTTCTCGCGCCGGACGTGTTTGACCGGAAGGTCGCCGAGCAGGCGTTTTTGGAATGGGCTTGGGTGCACCGGAAGCACCGTTACGGGACCCTCGCGAGCTCCGTGCTCGAGCCGCTCGCAGCGGGCCGGAGCTTGATCGTGAACGTCGACGTGCAGGGCGTGGACAATTTCCGCCGAGCCGCAGCTGAGAACGCGTTGCTGCGCCGGCACCTGGGCACGGTCTTTATCGATGTGCCGGTTCCCGAACTGCAGCAGCGGTTGCGTCTGCGCGGCGAATCCGAGGCTGAAATCGAGCGGCGGATGCAGACTGCCATCGACGAACTGCGCGAGAGGCCGAAGTTCGACTTCGTGATCACCAGCCGGAGTCGCGAAGAGGATTTCGCCGAGCTTCGCCGCATCTGGCGAACGGTGCAGGAACGCGTTCGTACCGGCACCCGTTAAGCGCCGCGGCAGTGTGTTGAGCGGAGACGTGGGACCGCGACGGGAGCGGGGCGCTGAAAGAGGCCCGCATGGGGCGATGCGGCCGTCCGCCAATCGGGAAAAAATCTGAAAACAAGAAATGCGCAGTGTTCGGTCTTGTCAGATCCCGACCACAATATGTTGTGCATAATCTCCGCTTCGGCCACAACCTGTAGGTACTTTACCCCCGGTATCGAGGAGTCCTTGCACCATGTTTTCCGTCAGCTCACCCAGTGTCATCACCAGTCCCGTCCAGCCCATCCGGCACGCGCGTAATGGTCTGCAAGACTACATCGCCGTGTCTCGTTATGCCCGGTACGATGCCAACAAGCGGCGACGGGAAACGTGGGCGGAGGCGGTGGCTCGGGTGCGTGACATGCACTTGGGCCAGTTCGCCGACACCTCGCTGACGGAGGCGGCGCGCGCGGCCTTGGAAGCGGGTGATGTGACGCCGGCCACGATCGCGAAGCTCGGCCAACTCGGCTCACTCCACGACGCGATTCGTCGGGCGTTTGGGTTTGTTGAAGCGAAGCAGGTCCTGCCATCGATGCGCAGCCTGCAATTTGGCGGCGAAGCGATCCTGACCAAGCACACGCGCATCTACAATTGCGCCTACATGCACATCGACCGGCTGGAGGCGTTCCGGGAGACGTTCTACCTGCTGTTGTGCGGGTGCGGTGTTGGTTTTTCGGTCCAGCGCCAGCATGTGGCCAAACTGCCGCGCCTGGCACCGCTGCCGGATGCTTCCGTGCCGGCGACGGTCTGGGAAGTGGAGGACACGATCGAGGGTTGGGCTGACGCGCTGCACGAGTTGATGCTCAGCGCGGTCGAGGGCCGTCGCGTGATGTTCAGTTATGTGAACATCCGGCCGCAGGGGGCGCCGCTGCGCACGTCCGGTGGCAAGGCTCCGGGCCCGGAGCCGTTGATGCATGGCCTCAAGCACGTCGAGACCGTGTTGCGCGGGGCGGCCGGACGGGCGCTGCGCCCGATCGAAGCCTACGACTGTCTGATGTGGGCGGCCAAGGCGGTGCTGTCCGGCGGTATCCGGCGCTCGGCGACGATCTGCCTGTTCTCGGCGGACGACGAGGAGATGGTGAATGCGAAGACCGGCAACTGGTTCGAAACGCATCCCCAGCGTTCGGCCAGCAACAACTCCGCCGTGGTGGTCCGCTCGACGGCGACCCGCGAGCAGTTCGACCGGTTGTTCGAGGCGCAGAAGCAGTTTGGCGAGCCTGGCTTCTACTTCGTGGAGGATGCGGATTACGGCGCGAATCCGTGCGTGGAGATCGGCCTCAACCCGCGGCTGACGGTCACGCCGGAAGTCGCGGCGCGCCTGCGGGCGCTGGGCTACCGGGGCAGCCTCAAGGAGGGCGAGGTCCTCACGGGTGTTCAGTTCTGCAATCTCACCACCCTTTCGGCGGCCGCGGCGGAAACGCCGGCGCGGTTCTACGAGCTGTGCGCGCAGGCGGCGCTGATCGGCACGTTGCAAGCCGGGTATACGGATTTCAACTACCTGTCGCCCGTGTCCCGGCTCATCACCGAACAGGAAGCGCTGCTGGGTGTGTCCATCTGCGGCATTCTTGACCGTCCGGAAGTGCTGCTGGATGCCGAGGTGCTTCGGACCGGCGCCGAAGTCGTCAAGGCCGTCAATGCCGTGGTCGCGCGTGCCATCGGCATCCGCCCGGCCGCGCGGACGACCTGTGTGAAACCGGAAGGCACCGCCAGCCTGCTGCTCGGCACCTCGAGCGGTCTGCACCCGCATCATGCGGTGCGTTACTTCCGCCGAGTCCAGGCGAACAAGCTCGATCCGGTCTTCAAGCACTTCAAGACGTCGAACCCGCACATGGTCGAGGAGAGCGTCTACGATCCGCACCAGCGGACGGAAGTGATCACATTCCCGGTCGAGGGCCCGGCGTTCGGCATCTACCGCGAGGACGTGTCCGCATTGCGCCATCTCGACTACATCCGCCGGGTGCAGCTCAACTGGGTCCAGGCCGGCCGCCGGCATGAGCGCTACTCGCCCGGATTGCATCACAACGTGTCCTGCACGGTCACAGTGAAGCCGGACGAGTGGGCCGGCGTGGCCGAGACCATCTGGCAGCATCGCGACTCCTTCACGGGCATCGCGCTCCTGCAGGACAGCGGTGACAAGGCGTATGCCCAGGCGCCGCGTGAAGCGGTCAGCACACCCGCAGACGTGGAGCGCTGGAATTCACTCTCGTATGTGGAGGTCGACTACACCGCGCTCTGCGAGGACGAGGACATCACGGAATTGAAGCAGAACCTCGCCTGCGCGGGTGGGACGTGCGAGTGGCACGCCTGATCGCGCCATTGATTCACGCCGCGGCCTAGCTGGCCGCGGCGTGAATGATCTTCAGGTCGGCGACGAAGTGAGCGAAAGCGGCTTTGGCCTCGGTCGGGTCCGGCAAACGTAGAAGCATCGAAGGATGCACGGTCACGAGCGCCGGGCGCCCGAACGTGGACGGCTGCAGGGTGCCGCGCTCCGCCAGGACGCGAATCGAACGACCCAAGACGCTGCGGGCGGCACTCGCGCCCAGGCAGACAATCAGCTTTGGGTTGATCGCTCGAACCTCGGCCTGCAGCCACGGCCGGCAGGCGGCCAGTTCTAGGTCGTTGGGGTTTTCGTGCAGGCGACGTTTGCCGCGGGGCGTCCACTTGAAGTGCTTCACCGCGTTCGTGACGTACAGCTGTGCACGATCCACGCCGGCTTCGGCCAAGGCGCGGTTGAGCAGCTGGCCGGCGGGCCCGACGAACGGCCGGCCCGCCCGGTCCTCCTGATCGCCGGGCTGTTCGCCGACCAGCATCACACGGGCGGTCGGGAGCCCTTCGCCGAACACCGCGCAGGAGGCGTTTTGCCAAAGCGGGCAGGCGCGACACCCCCCGACGGCCTGGCGGAGCTCGTTCAGGTCCTGCGTGGCGGGAACCGGCGCCGGGTGATATTCGGGAACGGACGGAGCGCGCGCCCGGCTGGCTGCGACCATCGCGCGGGTTCGTTCCGGCGCCTCCGCGATCAACGTGGGGATGTCTTCGGCTTCCGGCAGGTTCTTCCAGTAGTGCGGTGCCATCTCCGCCTTCATCGCGCCGATCTTGAGGCGGGCCGGGTTGAAGATGTTGCGGTAGTAGGTTCGCCACAGGTCCTCCGTTGCGTCCTCTTTTGGTGCCTGGTCGCGCGTCACGCCCTCCGAGAACCAGAGCTGCTCGGTGTCCCAATGCATGCACTCTTCGGGGGTGAGGATGGACCAGCGAAGATGCGCGTAGCGTTCGACGAAAAACCCGGCGTTGGCGGAAACGATGGGATGCTGCGGTTCGAACCACGCGACGTACCACGGCCCGGCGGCGGTGGGCACCTCCCGGAAGCGGACAAACGCCCGCATTTTGTGCACCTCGCGCCGAACCGCCTTGGCGCGCTCCTCCAGTGCCCGCACATCCGGATCGACCGAAACCTTGAGCAGATGCGGCTCGCCATGCGTGAGCCGCCACAACGTGCAGTAAAGCAGCGCCCAACGCGCGTCGTCGCGGTGGCACGACACCGTGCGCGCGAGTTCAAGGAAGCCACGGGGCACACGCACCTCCGCGCCTGGCGTTGGTGTGCCGGCGTCAAAATCCGCCGGTTGTTCCCCAAGGGCGAGCCACGGCTGGTCTGCGTTCGCGGTCTGCCAGTCGACGACGGCCGGCGGTAATTCTTTCGCGAGCGCGGCCCGGGCGGCGGTTTTCCACCCGCCGAAGGTGCCATCAAACGTGAGCGTCTGCATTCGCTGCGGCGCCGCTACAACTCACCCGTGTACACGCTGAGGTCCGGCACTGCGGGAGTGAACAACTCCATCTGTTCGGGAGGCGGGGCGAAGCGAGCTCGCAGGTTATCGTCATCCAGGCCGGCGTGGCGGGGATTGTGATCGGGCGTCTCGATGAACGGGCTGACTTTCCGCAACGACACCCGCAGGCGCGCGAGATCCGTCAACCGAAGCGAATGCCAGCGCCGGGCTTCGATCAGCTTGTCGACCGTGCGCACGCCAAGCCCGGGCACCCGCAGGAGAAGATGGCGCGGCGCGCGGTTCACATTGACCGGAAACGCGTGCCGGTGTCGCAGCGCCCAGTCGAGTTTTGGGTCCACCCCCAGATCGAGGTTGGGCCGCCCGGGGGTGGTCAACTCGCCCGGCTTGTATCCATAAAAGCGCAACAACCAGTCGGCCTGGTAGAGCCGGTGCTCGCGGACAAGCGGCGGCGCGATGAGTGGCAGAAGCTGGGACGCATCCGGGATCGGGCTAAAGGCCGAGTAATACACGCGACGCAGACGATGACGGCCGTAGAGCGACGAAGCGCGCTGCAGGATCTCGGCGTCGTCGGTCTCCGTGGCGCCAATGATCAGCTGGGTGCTTTGCCCGGCGGGAGCAAAACGGGGAGGCGCGGCCCGCCCGGTCGCCGGTTCGCGGCTCGCGTCGATCCGCTGGCGAATGCCCTGCATGGCGCCCTCAATGCGCGTGAGGTTCTTTTCGGGTGCGAGCCGCTGAAGGTCGATCGCCGTGGGCAGTTCGACGTTGATGCTGATGCGGTCGGCCCACCGTCCCGCCTCCTCGATCAGGGCCGGGCTTGCCTCGGGGATCGTCTTGAGATGAATGTAACCGTGAAACTGATGCTCCTCCCGCAGGCTGCGCGCGACCTTGATCACCTGCTCCATCGTGTAGTCCGGGTTGCGGATGATCCCGGAGCTCAGGAACAGGCCCTCGATGTAGTTGCGGCGGTAGAAATCCAGCGTCAGCTGCACCACCTCCTGCACGGTGAAGCGCGCCCGCGGCACATTGCTCGACGCCCGGTTGATGCAGTACAGGCAGTCGTAGATGCAGTAGTTGGTCAGCAGCAGCTTCAGCAGCGAGACACAGCGGCCGTCTGGCGTATAACTGTGGCAGATACCGCTGCCGGTGGTGGAACCCAGGCCCGCGCCCGCACTGCGCGCGTTGCGGCGGGTGGTGCCGCTGCTGGCGCACGATGCGTCATATTTCGCGGCATCAGCCAGGATGGCTAGTTTCCTTTTCAGCTCCATGGGACGGGCGCAGAAGCTACGCACCACCCCCGCGCCAGCAAGGGGCCGGAGCCCACGGTTCGGCAACTGGTTCAGCGGGTGCGGCTACCAGCGCAGAAAAAGCGGGCGGAACGGCAACGCGGACAGCGCGAGGGCGTCTGCTGACACGCACTTCGACGTCCGACGATTCGACGCGGAATCCGTTCCTCCACAGTCCAGCCGCACGGCGATGGCGACACGTGGGAAAAATGGTCCAACAAAGCTGTGTCACCTTTCGCGGGTTCGCGCCGAGCGCGCGCAACACACTGTACATCGCTGTCGCCGAACCAACACCGACCGCCTGGTGCGTCCGTTCAACTCTCCCGAAGCGGGGCGTATCGTGCATGTAGGGTCGGGCGACCGCTGGCCGCTCTCAGCCCACGAGTTCGTTGATCTGCACGCGCAGATGACCGCGGTTGAAACCTTCGGCGTCTATTCACCGGGTCCGTTCAACATCGGCGGCGATCACCCGCTCAAGCCGATGGCGAGGTGAAGACGATCGGTCGCCGCCTCGCCGGGTTGTATCCAAAGCCGAATACGTGGGAGGCATTTCTGGTGCGCAGCCTGCATTTCGAGATGACGCGGGATGTCGGAGGGCAGGTTTGGATGCTCTTCGGCGCGGTGGCGCTCGTGCGTCTGGCGGCCGGTGCCAACGTTGCCAGCATGCTCCTCGCGCGGTGCGCGCAACGGCAGGGTGAGTTCGGCGCGCGTTGCGCCGGGGGCGCGCAAGCGCAACCTGGTCCGCCTAGCTTTGGCAGAAAGTCTGTTGCTCTCGCCGGGCGGCCAAGCTCGATCCGGTCGTTGCGCTGCGGGCCAGCTGAAAACGCCGCGTCGGCCGCGGCGCCCGCGGATTGGGCCGCGCCTGCCACGCCTTGCTTCTCCGTCGGAGCCGGCGTTCTTAGCGGACGGCCGCGAGGATGTGGTAGCTCCGCCGGGCGCCGTTGTGGGTCTCCACCACCACCTTGATCAACGCCCGCATGGGATGATCGGTGCTGACCGGACTGATGATCAACCGGCGTGGTTCGCTGCCGGTCGACGGAACGTCAGTCAGTTCGATGCCGGTATCCTCCGTGGTAATACTGGTGATCCTGAAGCCACCTTCCGGTGGCAGCTTGAGTTCAACCTGCTTGGCGTGCGGTTCTGCGCCCTTGAGCCACCAGACACCGGGCGGCGATGGAGTGAACCAGCGTGGCATGGTGACCTGCAGGCTGAGGACGTCGGGTTCGCCGCCGCTGGACGACCAGAGCATGATCGTCTTTTCCTGCGTGCCCTCCTGTTCCGTCACGTCGACCAAGGCGCGCAGTTCGCCGCCCTCGCCAGGTTCGTATCGCTGTTTGGCCAGCGATGTCAGCATGCACCCGCAGCTGGATTCCACGCGGGTGATCTCGATCGGGCCCGAGCTGTTGTTGCGGAACGTAAACGTGGCCTCCACGTGCTCGTCCGTCACCGCACCCCTTCGCAGGAGTTGGGTTTCGTTCCATTCCAGACCCGTGGCCGCACTGGCGACGGCGGTCCAGCCCGCGCTGAAGACAAGGCTGGCTGCCCGAATCAAGAAACGTCGGGCCAGGCGGCCACGGAGGCTGGAGCGGCGCATCAGACGAGCGGAGTCTGGCCGGGAATGGCCGGAGAGACTTCAGGAGCCGCGCCAAACGCGTAAGCCGGCGGAGTGAGGTCGAGCGACGAGGTGTTCAACAGCCAGCGGTAGCTCACCTCACGGCCGGAGTACGCCGACATGCGGCCGAGCAACGCGGTGAGCGTGCTCTCGGCGATGCGTCGTGCGTGGTTGATCGGACGGCCGTCGCGGATGCTGCGGATGAGATCAACGTGCTCCTGCACCATCGGATCGCGGGCTTCGCCGCTGTACTTCCAGGATTTCTCGCCGGTGATCGTTCCGGCAGGATCGGCCATTCCCTTGGTGCCGACGAGCCGTTCGCCGATACGATGCGAGCAACCAGGGGCCTGCCGGCAGAGGCTTTGCACGCGTACACCGTTGGCGTATTC
>JAEWIY010000085.1 GCA_023386835.1 Verrucomicrobiota bacterium | reverse complement strand
GCTGAGCAGCCCGGCGTCGGCCGCAAGGGATCGTTCCCGGTGCGCCAGGACGGGCGCACCGGTCCGAGCCGTCTGAACCGGCCCGGTTTTTATGCTCAGCCAAATCGTCTACGTCATGGGGCGAGGGCACAGCGGCAGCACCGTCTTTGATGCACTGCTGGGCAACGCCGTCGATACCGTCGGGGTGGGAGAACTGGTCAGCGGTTGGAACCGCACCTCCAGCCGATGTAGTTGCGGAGTACGGGTCGGCGAATGCCCGTTTTGGTCGGAAGTCCGGCGCAAGTACACCTGCACGACGTCACAGGATTGGGAATACGGGGGCCGCTTGGCCGCCGAGCAGGCCCACATCCGCAACTTTCTCCGCACGGCCTGGACGCGCACACCGGACGAAAAACTCGTGGGCACCACGGCCGACGCGTTCGAATGCATCGCGGCTACAGCCGGCGCATCGACCGTCGTCGATTCCGGCAAGGAGTTCACCCGCGCCCTCTTCCTGTTGCGGAGCTTTCCAAATACCCGGGTGGTGTTCCTGGTCCGACGCTGCGACGCGGTGATGGCGTCCCGCCTGAGCCGAGTCATGGATGGCACCGGGTTCAAGATGCTCCGCCGCCAGTCGAAGTCCCGCGCGCTCGCGCCTCTCTTTTTGACGGTCACCGCGATCAACTGGTGCGTGGGCAACCTCTTGGGTGAACTCATCCGCCGCTCCTACCCTGATCGGGTGCTCCGCGTGCGTTACGAAGACCTGTGCTCGAACACGGGCTCTGAGTTGGAACGATTGAGCGCCTTCCTGAACGTGGATCTGCGGCCCGTCGCTCAGAACGTGGCCGATGGACGCCGGATGCCGCTGGGGCACAAGATTGCCGGCAACCGGATGCGCGACGCCGGAGGGTTCGTGTTCAACCCGGCCCTGTCACACTCCCGTCCGCTGCCGCGACCATACCGGGCGCTCGCCTGGGTCTTTGGCGCGCCGCTGTTGTGGCGCTACGGATACACGCGGTCCGTCAGCTGACGGGGCCCGTTTGCCGGTCCCCGGGTGGACGTGATTCCGCCCAGATGAATGATCTGCCCTACCCCGCTCCGACTGCCATCGGGAACTCGGCCCTTTTCATGAAGTTGCTCCTGGTCACTCACGTCTCGCCCGTGCCCACGGCCTCCGGCGGTGCGCAACGCACTCATCTGCTCTATCAGGCGCTGGCCGCCTGCGGAGAAGTGGACCTGGTGCTGCTGACCCGCCCCGGCCGTTTCACGGCAATGGAGACGGCTCGGTTGGAGCGGGAGTTTCGCCTACGTGCATGCCTCCCGATCCAAGGGCCGGAAGATCGAGGCGCATGGCGATGGCTGCCGCTTTCGCGGCGTTGGCGAAAGCGTTTGAGTCACAGCGCTGATGGCAGTCGGTGGCTCATCCAGGAACAACCGCAACTGCGCGCCCAAGTTGAACGCGCCGTCAACTTGTCGGACTACGATGTCATTGTCGGTCGATTCACGCGCTCGATCGCCTGCCTCGGCCTGCATCGACACAGCCCGGCGCCCCTGGCGCTGGACGTGGACGATTGGGACCCGGATCGGTACCGTTCGCGGTTGGAGGGCCGCGTCAACTCGGTCGAGCGCGCCATCCTCGAACGGCACCTGCGTCACCTGCACGTCGGCCTGCCCGGAGTTCTGGATACAGTGCAAACGCTTTGGGTGGCCAATCCGGACAACCTTTCCGAACCGCCGCTCCGTCGCGCCCACGTCTTGCCCAACATCCCCTTCCACGCCCCCGGGAAACTCACGGACCGCATACCTGAAGGCGAGGTGGTGATGACGATCGGTTCCTATGCGTACCGCCCGAATGTCCACGGAGTGGACTGGTTTCTGCGCGAGGTCTGGCCGGGCGTGCTCGCGTCGCGCCCGAAGGCCATTCTTCGAATCTACGGCAGCTCCCTTCCGCCGGCGCAACGCACACGTTGGTCCTCAAACCGCCAAGTGGAGGTGATCGGCTACGTGGAGAACGTCGACGACGCATATGCCTCCGCGACCGCCACCCTTTGCACGGTGCCGTCCGGCGCCGGCTCCAACGTCAAGGTGCTTGAGTCTCTCGCGCACGGCCGGGCTTGCATCACGACCCGAAGCGGCGCCCGCGGTTTCCGTTCGCTGGTCGAGGCGGGTGCCATCCTGACCTGCAACCATGCGCAGGAAATGATCGACACGACGTGCTCCGCGTTGGCCGATCGCACCGCAACCCTCTCGCGCGGCCAGCTTGGGTGCCAACGGGTGCAACAGGATTACACTTTCGCGGCCTTCGCGGCGACCGTCGCGGCCGGACTTCAATCCGCCCTCGAAGGCGCTCGTAACCGAATGCTCGATACGACCCTGGCCGCCCCTCGCGCATGAAAGGCTCGCGTCCCCACTCGCTCAAAACCCGGGCCGTCAACGGGGCTCTCTCCGCCGGCGGCGGCCAGCTCATACGTTTCGCGATCAAGCTGGGCACGCTGGCGGTGCTGGCGCGTTTTCTCACTCCCGCCGACTACGGCCTAGTCGCGCTGGTCACGGCGATCACAAGTGTGCTGCGGCTCTTCCAGGACGCCGGTCTCTCCACCGCGACCCTACAAGCGCGGGAGGTCACCCATCTCCAGTCGAGCAGCATGTATTGGCTGAATGTCGGTCTCGGCGGGCTGCTGTTCCTGCTCACGGTGCTGCTCGGGCCGGTCGCCGCACAGCTCTACAACCATCCCGAGATGACCCTGTTGTTTCCGTGTTTCGGGTTGGCCGCCTTCATCACCAGCTTTCGCGCCCAGCGGGTCGCACTCATGCAGCGCGATCTTCAGTTTCACCTTCAGGTCGTCTCCGAGATCGTGGCGGACGTTCTGTCGAGCGCGCTCGGGATCGGCCTGGCGATGGTGGGCGCCGGACTCTGGTGTTTGCCGGCGATCGAGATTTCCCAGCGCCTGTTCAGCAACCTTCTCCTCTTCCTCTTCCACGACTGGCGCCCGGCTTTCCGCTTCTCGTATCCGGAAATCCGACCCTTTCTCCGTTTCGGTTCCTCGATCATGGGTGCCAATGCCGTCGCGCGGGCCACACAGGGTTTTGACGCCCTTGTGGTGGGCTCCTTCCTCGGCGCGGCGCCACTGGGTTTGTACAACCGTGCGCAAAATCTCCTGCACGCGCCGCTCAACCAATTTGTGTCGCCGCTCTCGGCGGTGGCGCGCGCGGCCATTTTCCGCACAGCCAGCGAGCCGGCACGTTTCACTCGAAGCGTAACGGCGGTGCTGCAGATCATCGCGCTCGGCGGCGCCTTGATCGTATTGCTCTCACTTTCGCTGGCGCCACAGATCGTTGGCATCGTGCTCGGCCCCGCCTGGGTGGCATGCGTGCCGCTGTTCATGGCATTGATGCCTTTTGCGATGGTCGAGCCGTGCTCGGTCTTCCTTCATTCTGTGCTGATCGCCAAAGGTGAAGGCAGCGCACTGCTGAAATGGAAACTCGCCAACGCCGGCCTCGTGCTCGGCAGCCTGCTGATTGGCCTTCCCTGGGGTGTGCTCGGAGTGGCGCTGAGCTACGGCCTCGGCGGACTGCTCCTCCGTTTCCCGCTGCTGTTCGTCTACGCGAGTCGGAAAACGGAAATCCCGTTCCGGACTCTCATCGGGAGTGTCGCCCCCACGACCGGCGCCTGCGCGGTGGCCGCCATGGTGGCCGTGTACCGGAACGTGCATCAGCCCAATCTCGGGCCGCTGCAGGCGCTCGGCACCGTGGCGATCGTGCTCTCGTTGTTTGCCGCCCTGACCTTGCTGTCACCCGGCCCGAGAGCCGCCCTGACCGGTCTTCGTCGGACTGCAGCCGATCGTCTGCGGTCGTTCGGTGCGACACCTGCTCCCGCCGTCCGCCTGCCGCACGTCGACGGCTAAACCACGCCACTCCGCGGCGCGCCCGTGCCGCCCCAGAGTTCCCCTCACCCCATGTCACGACTCCGCGGCATCCTGCTCCTATTGGCGGGCGCCGTCCTGGCCTCCGGCTTGTGGCAGCTTTGGCAATACCAGACCGCCCGCTCTCCACTGACCGTTCCCAAGGGCGTGACCAGCGAACGAATCGCGCGGACTTACGACCTGCACGATCTGGGTGTGGCCGACCTCAACGCGGACGGCCGGCTGGACATCTATTCGATCAACCACAGCAATCGCCAAACGCTGCTGCTCGCGCAACCGAATGCTGGATACGCGCAGCGTCTGGTGGAATTGGGCCTGTCGCAAAGTGCCGAGTTTCCAGGCATCGAGATTGGAGACGAACGGCCCGCCCTCGATGGCCCGGGCCTGTACATCTACTGGGAACATGGCCGACTGAGGCTCGTCAGCACCGCGGACTTCTCCGCCCAGGGCACGTTCCGTCTGCCACGGGAGTTGCACATCAGAAGTCGGGGCGGCGCGGTCGTCACACGACTCGACGAAACCCTGCACCAGTTTGAACTCCCCGCAGGCTCCGAAATCGTGATCGCGTCCTGGCGTTACTACTTCCGGCCCGAGTTCGAACTCGCTCCTGCCGTACCGCTCGACCGCGTGTTTGTCGGGCCGGGCCGCGTCTCGCCGCAACAAGCGCGTTTCCGCTTAACGGAACAGGACCGCCATGGGGCAGCCTGGGCCGACTATGACGGCGACGGCCAGACGGATGTCTTTTTTGTCCGCGGCGGCGATGAAGGCCGCCTGGCTGAAACAGATCCCGCCGCGGAAGATGAACTCTTCGTCGGAACCGACGGCCGTTTTTCCCGCCACCCCGCGGGCTCGGGACTCGTGAAGGCCGGCATGCCCGGGCGCAGCGTACAGTGGGTCGATGTCAACGGCGACGGACGGCTCGACCTCTTTGTGGTCAACGGCCGGGTTGAACCACCCAACCAGGATGCGCCCAACCAACTCTTCCTGCAGCAGGAGGACGGGACGTTCCGCGAGGCGGCAGCGTCGCACAATCTGGATACACCGGGTCAGGGCCGGGCCGTCTGGCTGCGCCTCGCTCCCGGCCATGAACGCGCGCTGCTGTGGGCGAACGCACGTTCCGTACAGCTTTTCCGCAAGCAGGGCAGCACCTTCCAGCCCACCGAAATTGCACCCCTATCGGGCGAACCGACACAAGTGACCATCGGTGATTATGACTCCGACGGTCAAACCGACGTGCTGCTCGCCTCCAGGAAGGGCAACCTCCTGCTCCAGCAGCAGGACGGACAGTTCGTCGCAGTGCCGCTCGCCGCGCTGGGCTTGCCGGAACGCAGCTTTGCCGCCAGCTGGGTGGACGTCGACAACGACGGTCGCCTGGACCTGCACACGCTGCCCCAAGGTCTGTATCGGCAGAATCGCGACGGCCAGTTCGAGCGCACCGGTAAGTTCTCTTTCCGCTCTTCGAATCTGCTGTCGGATCGCCGCGTGCTCTGCACCTGGTTTGACGCCGACAACAACGGGACGCGCGATCTCCTCGTCTCCATTCCGAACCCGTTGAGCAGCCTTCGTGCGCAGCTTGAAAAAGTGGTGCAACGAAAACCGCTCTTTCGGCCCCGCGCCTGGGACCTTTATCTTTACCGCGTCCCGCCGCCACCGGATCACCATTGGCTGCACGTGGCGTTGATCGGCCCCAAGTCGAACCGGCCCGCCGTGGGTGCGCGAATCGAACTCTGGCACGGCGATCGCTACCAGATGAGCGAGGTTGGTCAGGCTGAGGGAGCGCAACATTCCCAAGGACACTACCGCGTCTACTTCGGTTTGGGCGCGAACTCAGCCCCGGTTGACCTTCGCATCCTCTGGCCGGATGGCCGCCGCCAGTCGATCCCGGCGGCCAATCCGAACCAGCTTTTGGTCGTCCGGCACGATGACGCCCCCGCGCTCGACCCAATCATTTCGGTAGATCCTTCCGTATCCGTTCTTCAGTGACTCACTTTCTCCTCCACCACCTTCAACCATGAGCACCTCCTTCGGCGATCTTCCCATGACACTGGAACCGGTGGCCAATTTGCGCGGGCGCGCCTACCTGGCCAAATGGCGGAGCACCTTCCGCTTCGAACGCAAACAGCGTCGGCTGAACCCAGCGGAAGGCGGTCGCTGGCGAACGCGCGCGGGCGCCCTGCGCCCGCTCCGGCGTCCCGTCTTCATCCTGGGCTGTCCGCGGTCCGGCACGACCTTCCTCGGCCAGGTGCTCGATGCACTGCCGTCCTCCAGCTACTATTTCGAGCCGCCGATCCTGAAGTACCACACCCGGTTTGCGTTTCAGCAGCCTGCCCCCACGTGGCAGACGCGACTGGTCTATCAGCTCTGTTTGCGCGCCCTGCTGCTGACCGCTCCCGGGCATGGACCGCGTATCATCGAGAAGAATCCGAATCACACCTGGATTGCCTCGACGTTGCTCAGCCTCTTTCCGGACGCCCAGTTCGTTATCATCACGCGCGACGGGCGTGATACCGCACTCTCCCTGCTCCGAAAACCGTGGCATCGCCGCGACGGACTGCACACGCGCCGGCGCGAACCGGGTGGGTATCTGTTTGGTCCCTACCCTCACTTCTATATCGAGCCGGAACGGGCCACCCACTTTGCCGAAACGAGCGACGTCCACCGATGCATTTGGATCTGGCGGCGCCACGCGGAGCAGATCGAACACTTGCGCACCGCGTTGCCGGCGCACACCCAGTTTCACCTGCGGTACGAGGATCTGGTACGTCAGCCGCGCGAAACGCTCCTGCCGCTGCTCCAATTCCTCGGTGAAGCCGATGACGAATCCGTCCGTCGCGTTCTGGAACGTGCGGCCGACGCCCACGACAGCTCGGTCGGACAATGGGCCTCCGTCTTCAAGCCGGAAGATCTGGCCACGATCGAGGCCGAGGCCGGCCCACAGCTTCGCCAACTCGGCTACGCCTGATTCCCGTGCACTCTCTTCCAAGGTCCAGCGCCACGCCCCTGTTCTCCAGCGGGCCAGCTCGTCCCTCCATCTCCTCTCGAACCGTCAACGGGCGGGCTCAAGTCCCCAGCGCGCCCCTCGGCCATGAAAACGACTTGTCCATGCTCCCACGTCACTACCTTCGCTTCACCGGCTGATTTCGCCCGCCTTCTTCGGCCCTGCCCGCAGGCCTTCAGGTGGGCCCTGACACTGCTGGTGTTGGGATGGTGTCTTCCCCACGCTGGGTTCGGCGCACCTCCGCCACAGTTCGCGGTCGAGGATGTGCTGACCGGCATCAAGCAGCCCATCTCCTTGCGCTTCCTGCCGGATGGCCGGCTCCTCGTGCTGCAAAAGGAAGGGCGCATCCTCATCGCCGACGTATCCACCGTTCCGGCACAATTCCAACTTTACCTCGACCTCGGCAGCGCGGCGCACCCACACGGGATCATTTTTGATCAGGAGCGTGGGTTGCTCGACATCGCGATCGATCCGGCGTTTCCGTCCAGCCCCTACATTTATCTGCTCTATACGCCAGCGACCGGCCCGAACGGTCCTCGGACTCGCGTCAGCCGGTTCACGCACGTTGCCAACTCGGGTGGTCTGACGAGTCGGGCCAGCCCCGGCAGCGAGGTGATCCTCTGGCAGGAGACGGATGGCTATGACTCCTGCTGCCACTTCGGTGGCGCCGTGGATTTTGGGCCGGATGGTCGACTCTGGATCACTGTCGGCGATCACTTCCAAGGGTCCTATGCCTCCAGCCTCGAGCACGCGGGCGGAAAGGTTCACCGCATCAACAAAAACGGCACGATCCCGGCCGATAATCCGTATGCGGACGGCGCCGGGCCGAACGTCGACTCGACGTTTGCCATCGGCTTGCGCAACCCGTTCCGCGCGCGCTGGGACCTGGTCGGAAACCGCTTCTACATCGCCGAAGTTGGCGGCAACACCCAATCCGTCGCCTGGGAGGATCTGCACGTCATCGACTACGACCCGGTGACGCAAAGCTTCGTCGATGAGGACTACGGCACCGCGCAGGACAACCACACGTACGACGGCATCAACTTTGGTTGGCCGACTGTCGAAGGACTTCCGCCCCATACCCATTTTCCCGGGGCGGTGATCGACCCGGTCGTGGGCGAACCCATTTTCGCCTATCGCCACAACGGCGAGTCGTCGGCCATCAACGGCGGTGTCGCGTACCGCGGCAGCCAGTTTCCGGCCAGCTATGCGGGCGTGTATTTTTACGCCGATTCCACGCGGGACTTCATTCGTTATCTGCGCTTCGCGGCGGATGGGTCGGTCATTCCCAATCCAAATCCGGACCCGCCGAGCCTCGATGTGCCCGATCAGATCAGTTACACCTTTGATCTGGAGCCTGTTGGACGCGTCGTGGCTCTCGACGTGGGCCCGGACGGTTCGCTCTACATGGTGAGCTTCACCGACTCGGGCGCGGCCAAGGGACCCAACCCCTCTACCTTGGGCGCTGTCCGACGCTATGTGTATGATGGCGGTAACAACCGGCCGGTGATTTCAGATTTCGCGGTGACACCGACCAGCGGCGCCTCACCGCTCAACGCGATGTTCTCCTTCCGCGCGAGTGATCCGGACAATCATCCAATGACGTACGTGCTCGACTTCGGCGATGGCACGTCCACCAGTCCCACCCCACTGGCCCCAAACACGTTGGTGACGATCCCGCACACGTATTCAGCGGATGGATCGTACCGTCCGCGCCTGCTCGTGTCCGATCCGACGCACACCTCATCCGAGGAAAAGGTCCTGCCCGTCGGCACGCCGCCGACGATCACCAGCCTGGTATCCAGCAACAGCCGGCCCGGCGCCTCCGGCACGTCATTCCGCTTCGGCGACACAATCACGTTTTCCGCCACCGCCACCGACACCGAGGACGGCCCGCTGACCGGAGCGCACTTCACCTGGTCGGTCGACTTTGTGCGTCCCGACAACACGCATCCCGCTTTCGGCCCCACCAGCAATGCGACTTCGATCAACTTCCTCATTCCCTCGCAAGGCCAGGGCTTCAGCGGCCCGGTCTACTACCGGTGTTATCTCGCCGTCACGGATTCAAGCGGACTAACGGCATCGTCGTTCATCGACATCTTCCCGGAGAAGGCGAACATCACGTTCAACACCGTGCCGTCCGGCATCGTCGTGCAGGTGGATGGCAACACCGCGCAGGCGACGCCGTTCACGATGGATACGCTGATCAACTTCAGCAGTGTGATCACGGTCTTGGATGAGCGCTGCCTGAACGGCACCCGGTACGTCTTCTCGCAATGGTCCAACGGCCCCACGACCGCGCAGCAGGTTTACACTGTCCCGCCAACGGACTCGACCCTCACGGCAACGTTCACCAACAGCGGCCCTTGCGTCGGTCCGCCCACGGACGGCCTGGTGATGCACCTGAAGTCCGACGTTGGACTCGTCGTTAATGGCTCCACCGTGACTGCGTGGGAGGACCAGTCGGGCAACAATAATGTCCTGAGCGCCGTCGGCGGACCTTCGCGCATCCTCAACGCACTCAACCAGCAACCGATCGTCCATTTCGACGGCGTGGACGATGCGCTCGCGCGCTCCGGCTTCGTGGGCCTACCGGAGGGGTCCGCGGACCGCTCTGTCTTCATGGTCGTCCGCTATAATAGCCTCGGCTCCGGCAACGGCTGGGCCGGTTTCGCCTATGGCGCCACACAGAATAACAAAGTGTTCGGCGTCACGCTGACCCCCAGCGGCGCCCTTGGCGTGCAAGGGTGGGGAGCAGCCAATGATATCACGTCCACCGCCACCACGGGCAACCTGGGGGAGTGGATGGTCCAAGGAGCCGTCTACAGCGGCGGTGTGGTAACCCAGTACAAGAACAACCAGCTCATCGGCACAAAAACCCACGCGTTCGCCACCGCACCGGGTGGCGTGCGGCTCGGCGAGGAGCTCAACGGCGGCCGCAACCTCAACATGGATGTCGCCGAGGTCCTCGTCTACAACCGCGCGCTCAGCGTGCAGGAGCGTCAACTCGCGTTTGATTATGTGCAGACGCGTTACGCCATCGGCTCCGCGCCCAACACGCCGCCCGTCGTGACGATCGTCAGCCCTCCCAACGGTTCATCGTACACGCTGGCGCAGATGCCGATCACCCTCACGGCGACGGCGACGGATACGCAGGACGGCAACGTTTCTGCCTCCATTGTCTGGACGTCCAATCTGTCCGGACGACTCGGAGATGGGGCGAGCATCAACGTCTCGCTTCCCGTCGGCACCCACGTCATCACCGCCGAAGCCGTCGACTCGGCCCTCGCCGCCGGCACGGCTGACGTGAGTGTGATCGTGAACGAAAACACCCCACCTGCCGGCTCTCTTCCCACCGCCGGGCTGGTCGTTCACCTGGAGTCCGACCTGAATGTTTCGATGCAATCGGGCAATACCGTCGCGGGCTGGCTCGATCAGTCGGGAATGGGCAACGACCTGCTGGCCGGCGGCAATCCGCAGCTGATCTCGGCGGGCACACCGGCCGGCCGACCGGCCTTGCGCCTCGACGGCAACGACAAGCTGGAACGCCTCCACGCCTCCGCGCCGCTCGGTGGGCTGCCCACCGGCAACGCCAACCGCACGCTCGTGGTCGTCGGCCGCTACGTGAGCTCCACCGCCTGGGCCGGCGTCGCCTACGGCAACGGAGCCAACAACCAGGGATTTGGCAGCATCGTTAAACACCCCACGGGTGAACTCGTCCTGCACGGCTGGGGCAGCGGTAATGACCTCGTCACGACAACTCCAGGCCTCGGTGCGGGTTGGATGATCACCACGGCCACGCTCAACAACAGCGTCGGCACGTTGCACAAGGACAACGTCCAGATCGGGCAATGGACGCACACCTACGCCACGGCGTTGAACCGCCTTTCGATCGGCGCGGAGATCAAGAGTCTCGGCTACGTGGCAATGGATGTCGCCGCGGTGTTGATCTACAACCGCGCGCTCAACGCCACTGAGCGCGGCCAGGTCGATGCGTACCTGAGAAACAAATACATCGCCTCCGCTCCGGGCAACACGGCCCCCGCCGTCACGATCACCGCGCCGCCCAACAATTCAACTTACCCGGCGGGTACGGCGATCACGTTCGCCGGCACGGCGAGCGATACGACTGACGGCAACCTGAGCAGCTCGATCTCCTGGAGTTCGAACCTCTCGGGCGCGCTCGGCACGGGCGCGAGCGTCACCACCAGCACGCTCGCGGTGGGCACTCACACGATCACCGCCTCGGTGGTGGACAGCGGCGGGCTTCCGGGATCGGCTACGCGCACCGTCACGGTGACCGCGAACGACGCGATCGCACCCACGAGTGTGATCCCGTTGTTCAACGGGCAGGCCCTGAGCGGCGTCTCGCCGTGGTTCAGCACCTCGGGCGCTTCGGATCCCAACGGCGTGTTCCAGGTCTCGAACGGACTGCTGCACGTCAGCGGAAACGCCTGGGGCGCGCTGATGACCAACGCACGCTATCGGGACTACAAGATGGTCCTCGAATTCAAGTGGGGCTCACAGACCTTCTCACCACGCCAAGGCAAGGCAAAGGATGCCGGCGTCTGTATCCACAGCAATGGTGTCGAAGGCGGCTGGTCCGGTTTGTTGATGCCTTCGCTGCAGGTCCAGGTGATGGACGGCAGCCTCGGCGACCTGCTGCTGTTGAAAGGCAATGACGCGAGCGGCAACCCGGTGCCCATGTCCTTCAACTCCGCGGTCAATCAGGTCACCTGCACCTCCAGCAACTGGAACTGCCGCGGCGGTTACCGGTGGAACGCGAGTGGGAATCCGCTCACGCTGTCGGACGACCTCGGCACCGTTCACTGGTCCGGCTGGGATCCGGGCTGGCAGGACGTCGCCGGTTATCGTGGCCAAACGGTCGTCGAGAGCCCGGACGGGGAATGGAATCAACTGGTGGTGATTGCCTCCGGCTCCACCGTTCAGGTGTACCTCAACGGCACCAAGATCAACGAGGCGACAAACGTCACTCCGTCGGCGGGCAAGATCCAGTTGGAGGTGGAATGGGCCGAGTACTTCGTGCGCAGATGGGAACTGCACCCATTGGCCGCCGCCATCGGCCCCGCGATCGTGACCGCGTCCCTGCCCGGCGCCACGCAACACTCGAGCTACAGCAAAACGCTGCAGGCGGTCGGTGGCATCACCCCGTACACGTGGAGCGTGGCCAGCGGCGCATTGCCCCCGGGTGTCTCGCTCAACGTCAACACCGGCGCACTCTCCGGTACACCGACGGTCGCCGGCACGTTCCCGGTCAGCCTGCGCGCCACCGATGCGAGCGGCCTCACCTCAACCCAGCCGTATTCGCTCGTGGTGACGGCCTCGTCCGGTGGTGCGACTCCGCCGGTCACCGCCGGCCTCGTCCTGCACCTGGACGCCGGCCAGGGAGTAACGACGAATGGCAGCACAGTCACGGCCTGGTCTGACCTTTCCGGCCGCAACAATCACCTGACCGCAGGCGGAAATCCGCAGCTCACTCCTTCGGGCACTCCCGCCGGTCGTCCGGCCATCAGCCTCGACGGCAACGACAAACTGGAACGCCTGCACGCGTCCGCTCCGCTCAACGGTCTGCCGACGGCCAACGCCAATCGCACCGTGTTCCTCGTCGCGCGCTACACCGCCGCGGCTTCGTCCGCCGGCTTCGCGTACGGCAACGGCGCCAACAACCAGGCGTTTGGCGTGATCGTTCGCGACAGCAGCGGTGCGTTGGCCCTGCAGGGCTGGGGAAACTCGAACGACCTGGTTTCGACCACGGCCGGAGTGGGCGCCGGCTGGCTTGTTCAGGCGGGCATGGTCGAAGGCAGCGCCGGCAAGCTCTTCAAGAACGGCTCCCAGATCGGGCAGAAGAGCAAAACCTACAACACGGTGCTCAACCGCATCGTCATCGGCCAGGAGATCGCCCAGCTCGGATACGTGACGATGGACGTGGCCGCGGTGCTGCTTTACGACCGCGCGCTCAACACCACCGAGCGCAACGCGGTCCAGGCGTATCTGCAGAGCCGCTACCTGACGCCGTAGCCGGGGCGACCACGGGCTGGCTGAAGACCGCCAGCCCGCCTCAGCCGAGAGGAATCATCATCAATCCGAACGCGCCTCCAGGCGGGACGCGACGGGGCGCCGCTTGCTCTGACGGCATAACCCGCTGCGCGGAGCCGTCGATGAGACGAAGTTCGATGGCGTCGACGCAGCGCCACTCGGGGGCGGCCGCTCACTGCAGCAGGTAAACTTCCACCAATGCGACACCCGCTCGACCGTCGACACTTTCCACGTGCGCCGAATAGCTGCCCGGCTCGAGCTGCCGAATCAGCGCGGCATCCCGACTCCCTTCCGGCGGCGCAAAGCCGGTCGCGCGGATCGCTGCCGCGTCCGTCTCGTGCCAGTTGTTGTTCCTCGCCAGCTCCGTGTCGCCGCGGAACAGCTTGAGTCGCGGATCACTGAGCGGATTGTCCACGCCGTGCTGGGCCAACGTGGGGCCGAGCGCGCGCAACAGCACCCGCGCTCCACCCTGCCCGACCACAAAGCCCGCGATCAGCGTCTCCGATCCGCTGCCTGCGTGCGCTCGGGCCGACAGGTTCAACAACCGTCCGCTGCTCGCGCTCAGCCGATAGATCTCCGCGAGTGCGATGCCCTGCCGGTCTCCCCGCACCATCGCCGACCACGATCCACCCGCCACCCGACGGGTCAGCGCGGCGTCACGATCCGCCAGGGGGAACGCCTTCGTTTCGTTGATCGCCGCCTGGACGGTCGCCCGCAGCGTGCCCCAGTCATCGTTCGACGCGATCTCCTCCGAGCGACCGTCGAACACGTGCAGCCGCGGATTGGTGATGTAGTCGCTCACTCCATACGGCTGCAAACCGGGTCCCACCCCGCGCAACAGCAGTGACGTGTCGCCTTCGGTGACCCAGCCGACGATCAGGACATCGTCGTCGGCGCCGGAGCGCGAACGCGCCGACAGGTTTAGCAACTGTCCGGGCCCCCCTCCATCACCATCACCCGGCGGCGGCAGCGGGGGTGGCGGTGCCGGTGGCGGCTCACCCGATGCGATCGCCGCCGCACCCATTGGCAAGGCAGCGGATCCCACGGCCGTGCCGTAAAAGTCCCGCGCGCCAACCTCGAGCCCGAACTCCGCTTGCAGGTCCAGACCGGCGTTCGCCACGGGTGAGCCGGGCCGCAGCCGGTAAGCGGTCAAGCCGGCCAGTTCCTCCGTCCGTGTGATCGCGCCACCTTGTCCAGGCGCTTCGAGTTGCGGATCGACGCGCAGCCCCAGGTTGCGCGATCCGATCCGCTCTTGCCCGCCATTACGCAGGACACTGAGTTCGGTGCTACCGCCCCAGTAGTTGTTGCCTTGGTACCGTACCCGCTCAGGCCGGTTGATCGGCCCCGCCAGCAGCGGACCGGAGTGACCCGCCATCAGCAGGTTGTTGCGCACGTTGATGCCGGTGATCCGTCCGCCACTTTCCACAAAGACCAGCGGCGGCCGCCCTCCACCCGAGGTCGCCGTGGTGTACCAGGTGTTGTTGTACACCTCGACGCCCTCGATCGGACCCGCCCCCTCCCAGTCGCCCACGTAAAACGCCCCCTGGCGGGCTGCCTTGCGGTTGTCGTTCTCGGAAATGTTGAAGCGGATCACGTTTCCGCGGGTCGCCGAGGATCCCTCAAACTGGATCACCGCCACCGACGGGCCGTCATTGTTCCGCGAGTAGTTGTACTGCACGACACTGTTGGTCGTGCCTCCATCGAGGTCGAACGCCCCGCCGTCGACGTCGCTTGGCGAACGCTGGTTATACACCAGGTTGTGCTGGATCGTCACCCGGTTGGACTCCCACGCCCAGATGCCGAACGGCCCTCCACCCGTCGCCGGTCCGCGGCCGCCATTGTCGTGCGCCACACAGTGCTCGATCAGCACGCCGTCGGCCTGGCCCACCACGATGCCGCTACCGGTGTGAGTGTCGGCGGCCGGGTCGCCCTTGGCGTCGGAAACCCGACAACGCACGATCATGATGTCGGCATGGTTGTAACGCCCACCATTGCCCCCCGCGACCCACGTCCCCCAGAGATTGATGCCTTCGCTGCGCACATCCGTCACCTCGACGTTCTCCAGCCGCACGTCGCGAAATCCCGGATACGCCACAGTGGAGCCCGTGTGAAACCCGCCAATCCAGACGCCGTGATCAAAACGGCGGATCAGCAGATCCTGGAAGCGCAGGTACGACAACCGTCCATCGTCGCTTCGCCCCACCTCTGCATCGATGCCTCGCCCGCGATTGCTGGCCGAACTCGCGCCCTCGAGTTGCAGCCCTCGCACGATGATGCCACCGGCATTGCGGATCCGGATGGCCGACTCCGCTCCTGACGCGATCGTTGCGCGTCCGTTGCCGAAGCTCGTCAACACCACCGGCCGGTCAGCCGTGCCAGCATCCTCCGCATTCAACGTCACCGTGCCCGCAAAGGTCTCGCCGCCCTGAAACAGAACACGATCGCCCGGACGCAGGCGCAGCGTGTTCAGCGCCGAGATCGACGTGACCACCACCCCGCCCTGGCTGCCCGCGGCGCTGCCCAGATAATAGTCGGTTGCGTGCAGCGGCAGCACCAGCAGCACCGGCCAGATCAGCTGCCTCGCAAGTACTTTGCAGCGACGAATAACTCTCTCACAATCAATCATCAAACGGTAACGCATCGGGAGATCCGGCCGGAGGCAGGTCCGCGCACCGACACCAACGGGCGGCGTTCGTTCTGACCCGCGTCCTTGTTCACCCGGAAGTCGCGCCCTGGGCAGAGCCAACTCTGACAGTCCTCAAGCTCCGCCCTCGTCTCAGCCGCCTCTCCGGTTCAGAACACCGAACCGCTTTTCACCCAACCCTGAACGGCCCCGCCCTCGCCCGCACGTTGCCCGCTTGCCCACCCGCAAATGGCTGCGCACGGCCGCAACGCGGCTCCGTTTTTGTTCTCACCCAAACGTTTCCCTCATGAAAACCCGCGCCCTGCTTTCCCTGTTGGCCGTCGCCTCGGCCACCACTTTTCTCGCCCCGGTGCACGCCCAAATGGGCCGCCGCTTTCCGTCCGAGCGGAAAGTCGTGCCGGATCCCGTCACCGGCATTCCTCTGACGTTCCTCACCAGCACGCCTGCCGGTGACTCGAAGATTTATCCCACGCACCCGCAATGGACCGCGGACGGGCAATGGATCATCTTCCGTTCGCGCCGCGTGACTGGGCAGGCGATGGCGGTGCATGAGCAGACTGGCGACATCGTTCAAGTGACGGAGACCGGCTATACCGGCGCGCTGTGCATCGCGCAGAAGTCGATGCGTCTTTTCTTCACTCGTCCGGAGAACCACGACCAACCGGACGTGCAACAAGCCGTGCGCGAAGGCCGCCGCGATCGGCCGCGCGTCCCGTTGCAGGTTGTGGCGGTCGACCTGGAGCGCCTGTTCGCCGATAGCGCGGCCGGCACGTTAAAACCAGCCGCGTCCTACGAGCAGGTTTTTGGCACCATTCCGCTGGAGATCGGCGGCGGCGGTGAACTTGCCCTCGATGCGGACGAGAACGTCGTCTACTTCCGCATGCAGCGCGAAGCGGCCGAAAAGCTGATCCCCGCCGGCACGGAAATCCACGGCAATTTCGGTCCGCGCAACATGGGCGCCGGACCGACCGGCGTGGCCAAGATGGACCTCACGACTGGCGAGGTCAGCCCGGTCGTCGCCGTGCCGTTCCAAGTCGGCCACATCCAGTCCAACCCATGGGTTCCGGGTGAGGTGGTGTTCTGCTGGGAAACCGGCGGCAAGGCGCCGCAGCGCACCTGGACCGTGCAGGCGGACGGCACCGGCCTGCGCCCGCTGTATCCGGAAGCGCCTTACGACTGGGTCACTCACGAAGCCGTCATCACCCGCGACGAAGTGGCGATCGCCATCATGGGGCATCGTGAACCCGGCACGGACGACGCTTGGGGACCCTCGGGCACCCGTGTTCACGCGACCGGGCTCGGCATCATCAACCTGCGGACGCAGGAGTTCTACCTGGCGGGACAAACCAAGAGCGGCAGCGGGCTCTGGCACGTGCACGGCTCGCCCGACGGGCGCTGGGCCGTGGGCGACGATTTCAGCCGCAGCGTTTACCTGATCGATCGTCGGACCAACGAGATGAGGCTCGTGACGACCGGCCACAAGGAAACGGCTGCCGACCACACGCACCCGACGTTCCATCCGGATGGCACGCGCTTCAACATCCAGTCCGCCATGCTCTCCGAGGACGGACGCTCGCTGAACATCTGCGTGGTGCCCGTACCGGCCGACTGGCTGGCCCGCACCTACGACGAGAAGGTGCATCCGTCCCGCTGAGCGCACCTCGCCGGCGGCCCTGCGTTCAAGACCGTCGGCACCCGTTTCCGGAGTCGGCGGTTTTTTCTGCGCCGGAACTTAGCGGACGCCCAATGACGCCAGCAGGTGATAACTGCCGAAACCGATCAGACCGGTGATCGGCAGCGTGAGCACCCACGCCCAGACAATGCGGGAAACGATGCCCCATTTCACCGCGCTGAGTCGCTTCGTCGCGCCCACGCCCATGATCGACGTGGAGATGACGTGTGTCGTGGAAAGCGGGATACCCACGTGCGAAGCTGCCTGGATGATCACCGCAGCGGTCGTCTCCGCGGCAAAGCCATGCACGGGTTGGAGCTTCACCATCTTGTGACCCATCGTTTTGATGATGCGCCAACCGCCCCCGGCCGTTCCCGCCGCCATCGTCAAGGCGCACGTGATCATCACCCAGCGGTGAACCTCGAACTCCGGCGTGTGCAACCAGTGCAACCAGGCCGGCAGGTCACCAAAGGCTCCCGACTGCGTCGCGGTGAACAGCGCGAGCGTGATGATGCCCATCGTCTTCTGCGCATCGTTGGAGCCGTGGCTGAAGCCCATCCACGCGGCACTGACGAGCTGCAGTTTGCCGAACACCGTGTTGACGAAGTGCGGCGTGGCTTTGCGCAGGACGGCGTAAAGCAGCAACATCAGCAGCGCCGCGGCGACAAAACCGAGGGCCGGAGACGAAACCATCGGCAGCACCACCTTTGGCCAGAGCCCCGACGTTGTCCCGTCGGCCTCCCGGATCGACCAGTGCAGCACGTGCCAGTGACCACCGGAGGTTGCGAGCGCGGCGCCGCAGAGCCCGCCGACGAGCGCGTGACTGGAACTCGAGGGCAATCCCAGCCACCACGTAAACAGATTCCAGACGATCGCGCCAAAGAGCGCACTCAGCACCGTGGTCATCGAGATCGCGTCCGCGTCCACCAGACCCTTTCCGATGGTCGTCGCCACCGCGGTGCCCATCAGGGCTCCCAACAGGTTGAAGAGCGCCGCCATCAGGATCGCCTGACGGGGTGTCAGCACCTTCGTCGAGACGACCGTGGCGATCGCGTTGGCCGCGTCGTGGAAACCGTTGATGTATTCAAACACCAACGCCGCCACCAGCACGAGGAGGAACAGCGTCATGGGCGACGGTGAGCCGGTTCGTCAGGCGCTCAGGAGTACTTGAGCACGATTTGGAAAACCACGTTCCCGGCGTCGCGGCACCGGTCCACGGCCTTCTCGACCATCTCGAACATCTGCTGCAGAATGATCATCTCCTTCGCGTCGTAGTCTCCCCGATACAACTCGCGGAGTTGGCTCGTCATCACCTTGTCCGCCTCGCCCTCGGCGAATTGCAGCCGCTCGTTCGCCTCCTGGATCGCGTGCAACTTCGCGCCGTGGCGGAGCTGCTTCACCATGAACAGCACGGCTTCCGCGGCCTGATGGAGTAACGCGGCCTGGCGTTGGAAGTCCGCCCGTGGAAGCCGGCCCGGATAAATGCCGAGCCGTTCCACGAGTTTCTCGATCGTTTTCGGGATCCGGTACAACGCGAGTGAGAGCGCTTCGATGTCTTCGCGCTCCAACGGCGTCACAAACGTGCGGCAAAGTTCCTCGGTGATCTCCTGGGTGATCCGTTTATCCTTCCGGCGGGATTGGATGAAATCGTCGAGATCGCCGGAGCTGGTGTACGCCTCGCTCCGCTGCAGGTAGGCCGCCAGCAGTTCCGTACTAGTCAGTGCCTCCTCCGCGCTTGATTCGAGCAGATCGTAGAATCGCTGGTCCTTGCCGAACAGTTTGCGAAGGGAAAAGGCCATGTAACGAGACGCTAGCGAGCCGCCGAGCCCGGCAACAATCAAGTCCGTTTTCCAAGCGCGCCGCCGCCCTCGGAACGCCGTTCGGAGCGGAGACTCCGTGCCATCATCCACACCCCGCGCCGAACCCGTCGTGCTGCAGCCGATTTGCCTCAAGGAAGCCCGCGGTCCCTGCCCCACCACGCACCCTGCGCCGCCGTCCATCGGTAGCCCCCCCGGGCTGCATCGGGCGCTGTTTGCGGGCGCTGTTCACCGCGTCCCTCCGGATGGCAGATCGCCGGGCCCACGCTACAGTGAGTGGCTTCACCTTCGTCGCCACCCCTCCGAGCGCGCTGCCATGAAATCGAATGACCTTGCCCTCATCACCGGCGCCTCCAGCGGCATTGGCTACCATCTGGCTCGCGAGTTCGCCCGGCACGGGCATTCCCTCATCCTCGTCGCACCTGTCCTGAGTGAACTGGAACGCGTCTCCATGGAGATCGAACGCGAATTCCAGGTCGGGGTGCAGCCGCTCGCCCGCGACCTCTCCCAGGAGCACGCACCCGGCGAACTCTTTGCCACGTTGTCCGGTTCAAACACTCACGTGGACATTCTGGTGAACAATGCCGGCCTCGGGCAGCGCGGACGGTTCTGGGAGAATCCGCCGGAACGCGACATCCTCATGCTCCGGCTCAACATCGAAGCTGTCGTTCGACTGACGCGACTGTTCCTGCCGCCCATGCTGGAGCGACGGCACGGCCGGATCCTCAACACGGCGTCCATTGCCGGCTTTGAGCCCGGTCCAACGCTCGCGGTGTATCACGCCACCAAAGCTTTCGTCCTCTCCTTGTCGGAATCATTGGCGACCGAACTGCAGGAGACCGGCGTGACGCTGACCGCCCTCTGTCCTGGGCCAACGGATACGGATTTTTTCGACAAGGCTGACATGGTGGATACTGCCGCCTTCCAGAAGGCCAACCTCATGGCGCCGCAGGATGTCGCCAAAGCAGGTTACGAGGCCCTCATAAAAGGCGAACGCGTGATCGTGGCCGGCGGCATGAACAAGGCCATGGTCGCCGCACGACGCCTGCTGCCCGAATCGCTGCAGGCGCGCAAAAACGAGAAACTCTACGAGGAGACGGACCCGGCAGAACGGAAGCGCCAGCCCGGTGAGAAAGAAGCGCAGCCCGAGCGACGGGGCTCCTGAGCCGATTGCGCAGGCTCGGTTAATCCTCCGCGAGATCGCGTGAGGTTGGGCTCCGGCTGGTCGGCTCAAGGCGTGCGCGCGGCCACCTCAGCGGCCGACACCCGCGTTTGCCGCATTGCCGCCAAAACCTCCTCAGTCTTCCAACCGTTGCCACGCCAAAGCTCCAGGACCGTGCCATCGACGCCGATCAACGCGGTTGTCAGCGTGTGGTCCAACGTCACGCCATTCCGCTCCGTATAGACGGCAAACGCGCGCGTCAGCTTGGCGATCTCCGACGTCGCGCCGGTCGCGAAATGCCACGTCCCCTCGCGCGCTCCCACCGCCTCACCATACGCGCGTAGAATCTCGGGCTGGTCGAACTCCGGATCAAGGGTCACGCCGTACAGCCGCACGTTCGAGCGTAGCGCCGCGTCAGCGAGCACTTGGTTCTGGATTTCGCCGAACCGCAGCGCCATCGCCGGGCAATACTCCGGCACCGGGCAACGCGTGAAGATGAACGTGACGAGGGTGAGTTTCCCCTGCCAGTCCGCCTCCGTGAGCGGCTCTCCACGATCATCCACCAGCGCAAACGCGGGCACCCGGTCCCCGACCCGCAGGCGCGAAACCGGCGCCACGGCCGTCATCTGTATCCTTTCGCCGGATTCACGCCCGGTCACCCGGATCCTTTCCGCCACGGACCGCGTTTCACCCACGCGAAAATCGAAGGCGATCTGATCGCCCTCCCGCAGCTCCCGCGCCGCCGCGGGATCCGCCACGGTGAAGGCCATCGTCATCGCGGGCATGAAGCCGGGGATCTCATCGTGCTCGACGATGAGTTGATCCCCATCCAGCGGCGCCCGGACAACCCCGGTCACGGCAAAACGGCGGTCCCCGCTGCAGCCGATGGCGAGGAACGCGAGTCCCAGCAGGATGATTCCGGTGGAGAGTATGCGCATCATGAAACGCACTGTGCCACGCCGGGGCACCACCGTCCTTGACCTGGATCAAGCCCGACTGCGGCAGGCGAATTTCGCGTGAACTTGTAGGGCCTTGATGCACATCAAGGCGCCGCTTTCCAACAAGCGGTACCGTGGGCCCACGTTATGAAACCCATGCCCTTACGCATTCTGCTCGGTGGACTGCTGCTCGCCTTCGCGGCCAGCGGCTGCAGCAAGAAGGAAAGCGCGGTGAGCGCCGGCTCCACCGCGGCGCCGGCCGCCACCTCCGCGAAAGCCGGCACCCAGCCCAAGGAAGGCCGGGCCATCGTCGTCGGCGCGAACGACACGATGAAGTTCGACGTAACGGAGATCCGCGCCCAGCCCGGCGAGGCGCTGGCCGTTACGCTGAATAACACCGGCACGATGCCCAAGTTCTCCATGGGGCACAACTGGGTGCTGCTCGCCGCCAATGTCGACGTCAACGCCTTCGCGGGCGACGCCGCCCAGGCCGCCAAGACCGACTACGTGCCAGCCGCCTACAAGGACCGCGTCATCGCCGCCACCAAGCTGCTCGGTCCGAAGGAAAGCGACACCGTCATCTTCAACGCGCCGACCAAACCCGGCCGCTATCCCTTCATCTGCTCTTTCCCCGGACACTTCCAGGTCGGGATGAAGGGTGAACTGATCGTCGAATAATCGCCATGTCCATGCTCCGACTCCCCTCCAAACTCGTGACCGCGGCCGCGGCTGTGTCCGTGGCCCTCCTCTCCGGCTGCAATCCTCCGGGCCAGTCGAAAAGTTCCGCCCAGGCCGGCGCGAGCAGCGCCGCTGGTCGCACCTGGGTCGCACCGGGCGAACACGACGAGTACTACCTGTTCTACTCGGGCGGCCACTCCGGCCAGGTGTATGTCGCCGGCCTGCCCTCGATGCGCCACCTCTCGACCATCCCGGTCTTCGCTCCGTATCCGGCTACAGGCTACGGTTACGACGAGGAGACCCGCGAGATGCTCGGGGGCTTCACCTGGGGTGACGTTCACCACCCGGGCCTCTCGCAAACCGACGGGCTGCACGACGGGCGCTGGTTGTTCGTCAACGACAACGCCAACAACCGCGTCGCCCGCATCAACCTGCGCGACTTCAAGACCCACCAGATCCTCGGCCCGATTCCGAACTCGAGCGGCAACCACGGCTCGTCCTTCGTGACGGAGAATACCGAATACGTGCTCGTCGCGACCCGCTTCTCCGTGCCGCTGCCCAAGGGCCGGCACGCCGACCTCGAGCAGTACGAGAAGGAGTTCAACGGCGTCGTCAGCGGCATCCAGGTGGACCAGAAGGACGGCACCATGAGCGTGGGCTGGCAGATCCTCACGCCGCCCTTCAACTGGGACTTGGGCTCGACCGGCAAGGGCCCGAGCAGCGGCTGGGCCTTCTGGACCTCGTACAACACCGAGATGGCGTTCGAAACGCTGGAAGCGAACGCCACGCAGCTGGACCGCGACTACGCCGCCGTCGTCAACTGGCGCGCCGCGGAAGCCGCCGTCAAAAACGGCCAGGTCAGCCGGCTCGGTGACGTGCCGGTGATCGATCCCGCCAAGGTTCCGGGCGTGATGTACTTCCTCCCTGTGCCGAAGTCGCCGCACGGCATCGATACCGACCCGTCGGGTCGCTGGATCGTCGCTTCCGGCAAACTTCAGCCCGTTGCCTCGGTCTTCGACTTCGAAAAGATCCAGGCTGCGATCAACAAGAAGGACTTCGAAGGCGAGTTCCGCGGCGTGCCCGTCATCCGTTACGACGCGGTCGTGGAAGGTGAAGTGCCGGTCGGCCTCGGACCGCTGCACACGCAGTACGATGGCAAGGGCAACGCCTACACGTCGCTCTACATCGAGTCCGCTGTCGCCAAGTGGAAACTGCCGCCCTGGACCGACGAACAGCGCCGCGATCTCAACTCGGTCATCACCGACAAGATCGATGTCCACTACAACATCGGCCACTTGGTCGTTGGCGGCAGCGATACGAAGGAACCGTACGGCAAGTACCTCGTGGCGATGAACAAGCTCTCCAAGGGCCGCCACGTCTCCGTCGGACCGTCCCAGCCCGAGTCGAGCCAGCTGATCGACATCACGGGTGAAAAGATGGAAATGATCTACGAGGCCTTCACGGAGCCGGAGCCGCACTTCGCGCAGATCCTCAAGGTCGACCGGATCAAGCCCATCGAAGTGTATCCGAAATCCGAGAGCACCCACCCGCACGCGATCTGGGAAGCGAAGGACGCCAGCGTCACCCGCAACGGCAACACGGTTGAGGTGAAGATGATCGCGATCCGCAGCCGTTTCTTCCCGGAACGGATCGATGTGAACGAAGGCGATGAGGTCATCATTCACATCACCAACGTCGAGCAGACCACGGACATGATCCACGGACTGGGCATCGTTGAACACGACATGAACGTCGTGATCGACCCGGGCGAAACCAAGACGGTGCGCCTCAAGGCGACCAAGACCGGCGTGTTCCCGTTCTACTGCACGAACTTCTGCTCCGCCCTCCACCAGGAGATGCAGGGCTACCTCAGCGTGAAGCCCAAGGCCTCCGTCGCCAGCCGCTGAGTCTCATCCACCTCCAATCCGGGCGGCCCGCCGGGC
>JAEWIY010000186.1 GCA_023386835.1 Verrucomicrobiota bacterium | reverse complement strand
CATGTACCGCGTGTATGCGGCCGACATGCGGGCGCGGATCAATCTCGGCATCCGGCGGCGACTGGCACCGCTGCTGAACAATGACCGCCGGCGGATCGAACTGCTCAACGCCCTGCTGTTATCGATGCCCGGCACGCCCGTGATCTACTACGGCGACGAGATTGGAATGGGCGACAACATCTTTCTCGGGGACCCCAATGGCGTGCGCACGCCGATGCACTGGAGTTCCGACAAGAACGCCGGCTTCTCACGCGCCAACCCGCAGAGCCTCTACCTGCCGATCATCCTCGATCCGGATTATCACTACGAGGCCGTCAATGTGGAGGCGCAGCAGCGCAACTCCAGCTCGCTGCTCTGGTGGATGAAACTGATCCTCGCCACCCGCCAGCGCTCGCGCGCGTTGGCCGAGGGCTCGATCACCTTCCTCCAGCCGGAGAACCGGAAGGTCTTCGCCTTCCTTCGTGAATACGAGCAGGAGCGCGTGCTCGTGATCGCGAATCTCTCCCGCTACGCGCAGCCGGTGGAGCTCGACCTGAGCGCCTTCCGTGGACTCGTGCCGGTTGAGATCTTCGGCCGGACGCGCTTCGCGCCCATCTCCGAGGAGCCTTATCAGCTCACCCTGAACCGCCACGCGTTCTTCTGGTTCACCCTGGAGGCTCCCACGGGTCTCCCGACCGAGCGAGGCGAAGGCGGTCGCGCGCTGCACGACCTGCCGGTGCTGAGCGTCACGGCGACGTGGGAGGAGCTGTTCACCGACCTGACCCGTTCGCCCCTGGCGCGACTGCTGCCGGCGTACATCCGGCAACAGCGCTGGTTCGGCGGCAAGGCGCGCGACATCGACGGTATCCAGCTTCTGGATGCAATTCCTGTCGCCAGCTCCAGCGGCACGGCGCGCCTGACGCTGCTGCAGGTCAGCTACGCCCAAGGCGATCCGGAGGTGTACCTGCTGCCGTTGTGCCTCGGCCGTGACTCTGAAGCCCAGACGCTGCTCGAGCAGAATCCGGGCGCCGGCATTGCCCGCATCCGCTCCGGATCCGGCGAGGACCAGTTGCTGTACGATGCCGTGAGCAGCCCCGGCTTCGCGCAGGAACTGCTCGATGCGATCAACGCCCAACGCTCGTTTCGTGGCGTGCACGGCGAACTCGTCGCCCGGGCGACCGAGGCCTTGTCGGCACTGCAAGCCGGCGCATCCGATCTCGAGCCGGCGGTGAAACGCGCCGAGCAGAGCAACTCGGTCGTCACCTACGGCGACCGGTTGATCCTCAAATTGTTTCGCCGACCCGAAGCCGGCATCAATCCAGACGTGGAGATCGGCCGGCACCTCACGGCGCACGGATTCTCGAATACACCCGCGCTCGGCGGTACGCTGGAATACCGCACCCGGGACGAGATGCGCAGCGTGGCGGTGCTGACGCAGTTTATCCCTAATGCGGAGGACGCGTTTCAACACACGTCGCATGCGCTGGGGCGGTACTTTGAGCGGGCGCTGCGTTTTCAAGCCGAGCACCGCGAACCGCCCGCCGCTCCCGCCGAACTGCTGGAAGCCGCGCACGAACCGGTGCCGGCGACAGTCACCGAGACGATTGGCACTTATCTCGAGTCCGCACGGTTGCTGGCGGTGCGAACCGCCGAGCTCCATCGTGCACTCGCGGAATCCGAACATCCCGACTTCGCCCCGGAACCGTTCTCCCCGCACTACCAGCGCTCGCTGTATCAATCGATGCGCAATCAGCTGATGGAGAACTTCACGTTGCTCCGCCAGCGACTGCCCCGGTTGCCCGAGACGGTGCGCGAATCCGCCGAGGCGGTCCTCGCGCAGCGCGAGGAGATCCTGCACCGCTACCGGGAGTTGTTCGAGCACCGGCTCGATGCCATGCGCATCCGCTGCCATGGCGATTACCACCTCGGCCAGGTGCTCTACACCGGCAAGGACTTCATCATTCTCGACTTTGAGGGTGAGCCGGCCCGCTCGCTCGGCGCCCGGCGTCTGAAACGTTCTCCGCTGAGCGACGTCGCAGGCATGCTGCGTTCGTTCCAGTACGCGACCGCGATCGCGTTGGAAGACCAGGTGCAGCACGGCCGGCTGACGCCGGAAAGCGCGCCGCGCACCCAACCCTGGGCAACGTACTGGCACCGCTGGGTCTCCGTGCGTTTCCTCCAAGCCTACCTCAAGGCCATGGAAGGCTCGCGGCTGCTCCCTCAGTCCACCGAACAACTCCGAATCCTGCTGAAGGCTTACCTGCTCGACAAGGCGGTCTACGAGGTGGCGTACGAACTCAACAATCGCCCCGAGCGCCTGCCGGTACCCTTCGCCGGCATTCTCGACGTGCTCAGCCGTTAGGGCCGACCGGCGGGACCAAGGCCCGGAGACTAGGTAGTATTCGTTTTGCTCGTACGCAGTTCCGGCACGACCTGGGCAACCGCGTGAGATCTGGGTAATTTCTCCCCGCGTTTCGGTCGGAGCGGGCGGCTCGTGTAGGCTGTTCCCACTACACCCGCCGCCCGTTTTTCCACCGATGCCCCGCCTCGATGGCGACGCGATCGGCCGTCATCACGCCTGTGGTCGAACGATTCACGGAAACGCGCTCCAGTGCACGGCGGGCGCGCCGATTGAGAGCCTGTGCAGCGTCCGTCTTTGCTCTCACGCGTCCAATCGTTCCACCGGTCCGGGCCCGGTTTCGGCTCCACTCACCGCGCCTCGTGCTGCAGCATGGAGGTTCGCCATGGATGAGATGTCCTCACCGCGCCCGTCGTCCTCCAGCCGGTGGGCCGCGCCGCTGGATTACGCGTTCCTTTGTGACCAACTCGAAGCCGAGGGGGTGCTCAACCTCGCCCGGTTGCAGCTGCAGGGCGCCCAACTGCCCGACCATCTGCCGCGGCCACCGAGCGTCATCGAACTCGATCTGGCCGAGAACGAGCTGACCGAGCTTCCCGGATTTCTGACGACGTGGAACTCGCTGCGGGTGCTTCAGCTGAGTGGCAACCCGATCGAGGCGATCCCGGACGACATCGACCACCTGCCGAGCCTGCTGCGGCTCGACCTGCGCAACACCAAGGTCTCCCGCTTCTCCGGCCGGATCCGCACGCTGCGCCGCCTCCAGGTCTTCGCGCTCACCGGCGGCTCGATCGAGTGGCTGCCCGACGGTCTCGGCGCTTGCCGGGAACTCCAGTTTCTCGACCTGAGCAGCAACAAGCTCACGCATCTCTGCCCCAGCTTCTTCGACCTGCACCGGCTGCGCCACCTGTCGCTCGCGAACAACGCGTTCATCGTCCTGCCGACCCAGCTGGCCGAACTCTCCGCGCTCGAAACCCTCGACATCAGCGCAAACCCCCTGGAGCGCACGCCGTGGGCCCTGCTCGAGCTGCCAAAACTGCGCGAACTGCGGCTGTCCTCCGCGACCCTGCCCGCGGCGGAGTGTGGCGCCCTCGCCCACGCCTGCCGCGCCCGCAACATCCAGCTGATCTGGGCGTTGTAGTCGCCAGTCGCCTGCGCGCTTTGCCGCGCGGCTGGAGTGCAGCCGACCGCGCCGAGGTGAGCACCTGCAGCCTTGCCACGGGCACTTCTGTGCCTCGATCTGGTCGGTAGGCGCGGCATGCCCCCTCCATCTCCTTTGGCCCGAAAGCTCGTCCAAAACGGCGTTTGGGTAATTTTTTTCCTGACCACGTCCCTATTGTCCCCGGCCCAAACGCCGGACGAACGGGTCACCAACGTACCGCCAACGACGATCGATCTGATCTCCGAGCGGTTGAGCGAAGGCGTCGGCACGACGGTTGACGAAACCGCGGCCTGGATCGATCGGCGGTTTGGCAACCTGGACCCGGACGACCGCGAACGCGCCCACGGCTACATTCGCGTCGTGCCGCTGTGGGTGGAGCATCATGGCTGGGAAACCGAATCGCGGCTCCGCGCCCGCGTGGACCTGCCCAACATCGACCAGCGGCTGCACGCCGTCTTCGGCGCGGGCGATTCCGACAACTTCATCTCGGAGCGGCCGGTGCTGGCGGAGCTCGAGCAGATGCAGCGCGCGAAGGACGACTTCGGTGACCACTCGTTTCTCGCCGGGCTGGGCTACTCGTTGAGTGAATCCCGTTACAGTTCCTTTCGGCTCGGCGGCGGCATCCGGATCCGGTTCCCGATGGAGCCGTATGTACGCGCCCGCTACATCCGGCTCTTTCCGGTCAACGAAAGGACGTTCGTCCGCTTTCACGAGACCATCTACGCGCGCTCCCAGCGCGGTGAAGGCAGCATCACCGGCGTCGACTTTGAGCACATGCTGACGCCGAAGCTGCTGACGCGCGTTGCCGCGTTCGCGCATTTTTCGACGTGGGATGAACGCCCGCAGGAGCACGGCATCGAGGCGTCGATCGCCCGCGCACTCTCGCAGAACCGGATCGTGGCGCTCACCGGGTTCGGGTACTTCGAGCCCAAGGAAGAGGTGGAGGTGCGCGACTACGGCGTGCGGGTCGTTTACCGCCAGCGATTGTCGGGCGACCGGCTCTACGGCGAGTTGCACACCGGCGTGACGTGGCCCCGCTACTCGGTCGAAGAGGAGCGGCGGGCGTCGCTCAATCTCGGCATCGGACTCGAGCTGCACTTCGGCAACCGACAGCAATCAACCACCCGCGGCCCCTGAGCGCCGACGGCCGCGACGCCACCCGGAGGGCGTCTCGTGCGTTAGGCGGAGCGGATCGACTCGGGTTTCAAACACTCGAGCAACTCGGCGAAATGCGCGCGGCCGCCGGCGTCGAGCAATGTTTCACGAGCCCGTTGCCACCGGGCATCGTTGCACATGAGCGCGTACGCATCGTGACCAGCCCAGGTCAGCCGTTCCGGCAACACCTGGACGTCGCCCGCGCCGGACCGCACGACGGTGCCGTGCAACAACCCGGCCTCGGCCATCAGCAGAAGGTGTTGCTGCACCATGGCCGGCGGAAATCCGGCCGTCGTCTGCGGACTCAATTTCACCGGCGAACCCTGCTCGGCATCCGCGAGGATCGCCCGCACGAGGTTGAGGTCCCGACGCCCCACCGCCGTTTGCGCCGCGACGCCTTCCACCACCAGCGGAGGCCCGACCGCCACCACCGCATCAAAACGGCCCGCCAGAATCTGATCGTCGTCCGGCTGGGCGAGCGTGCCGACCACGACGGATCCGCCAAACCGGTCGAGCCGGTGCTGCAGCAAGGGCAACGTCTCGTTGGCATAACGATCGTGGCTGTCGTTCACCTCGGTGCGCCGGCCGAGCAGCGCATCACCTTCGTCCAGGAACAAAACCGCATCCCGCTCCTCCGCCTGCTGAAAGAGTGCGTCGAGATTCTTCTCGGTTTCACCGATGTACTGGCTCGTGACCTGAGCCAGGTCGATCCGCAACAAGGGCCGACCGGCGCGAGCGGCCGCCTCCTCCGCGGCCGCCAGCTGAGCGGCGCGATCGTTCCCGACCAACAACAGCCGCCGCACGGGCGCCATGGGTTCGGTCGAGGACTCGCCTTCGTCCGCAGCCGCCTTCG
>JAEWIY010000184.1 GCA_023386835.1 Verrucomicrobiota bacterium | reverse complement strand
AGAGGCGACTTCGCCCTCGTCGGAGTCGCAGCGCAGCTGGATCGATCGCCTCGGGCTCAAGCAGGCCATCGTCGGCTACCTCTTGTGCGCGGCCGTGATCCTCGTAGCCGCGCCGTTTCTCGCTCGCTCAGCCGACCAGCTGGCGGAGATGAGCGGCCTGGGCGGCACGTTCTTCGGCACCACGCTGGTCGCGCTCTGCACCTCCCTGCCCGAGATGGTGACCACCTTCGTGGCCGTGCGTCTGGGAGCACACGCGATGGCGCTGGGAAACATCTTTGGAAGCAACTGCTTCAACATGGCGATCCTGGCGCCACTCGATCTTTTTCATCCCGGCTCATTGTTCGAATCGGTCGCGCCGAGTCATGTGTACACCGCCCTCTGCGCCATCCTCCTCACCACCCTCGCATTGCTGTCGCTCATCCGCCGCACCGAACGGCGTTCGTGGGCTGAACCCAACGCCTGGCACATGCTCGCGGCCTTCGCCGCTGCTCTGGCGGGGCTGTATCTCATCCGCGAGTAGCGCGCCCCAGGTTTCCGTCCGCCATCATTGAAAAACATCCCGCCGGCCACTAGGTGGAACGGGTTACCCAACCTATGCACATCCGTTCGCTTCTTTCCCTCGCCGCCGTCGGTATCGGCATGATCACTACGGCACAGGCGCAGCAATTCCGCGCCGCGCTCTTCACCAAGACCGCGGGCTGGCATCACGACTCGATCAACGCCGGCGTGACGGCCGTCCAGGAACTCGGCCAGTTGCACGATTTCAGCGTTTTCTGGACCGAGGATGCCAATCGCATCTTCACCGACGATGCGTTGAAGAACTTCCACGTCGTCATCTTCCTGCTCACGTCCGGCGACGTCCTGAATCCGGAGCAGCAGGCGGCGTTCGAGCGCTACATCCGCCGCGGCGGCGGCTTCGTCGGTGTGCACAGCGCGTCGGATACGGAATACGAGTGGGCATGGTACACCAAGATGGTCGGACACATGTTTCACATTCACCCGGCGGTGCAGAGCGCGACCCTGAAGGTGGAGAATCCCAACTTTCCGGGCATGGACCGCTTCGCGAAACGATTCCTCTTCACGGACGAATGGTACGAGTTCGACGCCCCACGGACCGACACATTGCGCTACCTGCTGAGCCTCGACGAAAAAACATACAAACCCGCCGCCGATTGGGGCGCCAAGAAGTCCCAAGGCATGGGCGAGTTTCACCCGATAGCCTGGTTCCAAGAGTACGAAGGCGGCCGCGCGTTCTACACTGCCCTCGGGCATCTGCCCGCAACGTATAAAGACCAGAATTTCCGCCACCACATCTACGGCGGCATCTACTGGGCGGCCACCGGCAACGGTTTCACCGCCGAGTAGTAGCCCGCTCGTTCCCGTCGGTAGACGTCGGACGTCGACGGGAACGGGTTCCCCAACCCACCGGGCTGCTGCGAGACTTGGGGTGTTGGTCTGTGGCGTCCGTTTCCCTCTATTACGGACATCCTCGACCCCATGCCCCGATCCCGCCTCTACGGTCGCCCGCGCGCGGCGTGCCTGGTTCTGCTCCTGACGTGTCCCGTCCTCGGTTTGCCCGCAGCGGTCGAACCGCGGCCCGAAACGGCCGATCCGTATGCGCAGGAGCCCTACTGGTATCAGCCGGGGCACCCACTCGACCCTGCGGAAGCGGCCAACCTCTCCGTGCCGACAGGGTTCGTCGCCGAACGCCTCTTTACCGTCCCGCGTGAACTCGGCTCGTGGACCGCACTGACCGTTGATCCGGAGGGCCGGCTGATCACCGCCGCCCAGCATGAGCCGGGGCTTTATCGCCTGACGCCGCCCAACCCGAGTCAGCCGGACGCTGCCACAAAGGTGGAGCGCCTCGCGGGCGAAGCCGCCAAAATCGGGTGGTCGCAAGGGCTGCTGCACGCCTTCGACAGCCTGTACGTCACCGTCGCCGAGGAGAACGACCAGGGCCTGTCGCAAGGTCTGTATCGTCTGCAAGACACCGATGGAGACGGCGAATACGATCAGACCACCCTGCTCTTCGCCTTGGAAGGATCGGGTGAGCACGGGCCGCACAACCTGGTGCCCGGTCCCGACGGCGAGTCGCTTTACCTGATGTGCGGCAACGGCACGCGGCTGATCAGCCCGCTGGACCGGCGCCGTCCGCCGACCACCGCCGGCATCGATCACCTGATGGCGCCCGGCTTTGCGCCGTCGGAGCACTCGACCCAAGGCTGGGTCCTGCGTTTCGCCCCGGATGGTACGCGACGCGAGCTGATCTGTAGTGGATTGCGCAATACCTTCGACCTTGCCTTTAATCGCGACGGCGAGTTGTTCGGCTTTGATTCCGATGGCGAGTGGGACCTCGGCACGCCATGGTACCGGCCGACGCGTGTCGTGCATCTGGTCAGCGGAGGTGAATACGGCTGGCGCAACGATACGGCGATCTGGGCCGACCATTGCGAAGACATGGTCGCACCGGTGTTGAACATCGGCCCGGGCTCACCGACCGGGCTCGTGTTTGGCTACGGCTCTCGGTTCCCCACCCGCTACCAAGATGCGCTCTTCGCCTGCGACTGGACGTTTGCCACGATCCACGCGGTGTTCCTGGAACGCGCGGGCGGCAGCTACACGGCGCGCGTGGAAGAGTTCGTGGGAGGCGTCGGCCTCCCTGTCACCGACGCGGTCATCTCACCCGACGGCGCGATGTACGTGATCGTTGGCGGGCGCCGTCTCGGGTCGGCCGTTTACCGGATCCGTTACGTCGGAACGGAATCCACCGAACCGCCGCGGCGCGCGGAGCCCCCTTCACCGCTTCAGCAGCGTCGACGGCAGCTCGAACATTTTCACGGACGCGTCGACCCGGCCGCGGTGGCAGCCGTGTGGCCGTACCTCGGTCAGGCCGACCGGGCTGTGCGTTTCGCTGCGCGCGTCGCGCTCGAGGCGCAACCGATCGATCGATGGCGTGAGCGTGCCCTCGCGGAACGCCACCTCGAGACGCGCCTAACCGCGCTCCTGGCGCTGGCGCGCCAAGGTGATGATTCGGACCTGGAGGTGACGACCCGCTCGCTTGATGAGGCGGTCGACTGGGAGACGCTGGACGCCGAGCAGAAGCTGCGCGTGCTGCGAATCCTCGAGCTCACCTTGGCACGCAGCGAACTGCGAGTCGCGCCTCTCACCGCCCAACTGCGCGATGCGATGGCGGAGCACTTTCCCGACTCGGATCGGCGGGTGACGTGGGAGCTCACCCGCGTGCTCGGCGCGCTGGGCGACACCCGGCTCATCGACCGGCAGCTCGCATGGATGGCCGCCGATCGTGGTGCCACACCCACGCAGGGGCTCTCCTACTTCACCCGGAATCCCAAGTACGGCCAGGCGGTGCGCGACATGCTTTCGGCAGCGCCTTTGACCGACCGAATGCACCACGCGCAGATGCTGTTGTGGAGCGCCGCACACTGGAGTCCGGAGCAGCGGCGGTCGTATTTCACGATGGTGGGCGACGCTTTAACCCACTCGCGCGGCGGGCACTCCTATCGGGAGTTTTGGAGCCGGATTCGCGACGCCGCGTTGGAGCGCTGTCCCGAATCAGAACGCGAGGCGCTCGCCGCGCTCGCGGAACCGCCGCCGTCTTTGGATGCGGGGTTCGACGGACCCGGTCCACTCGGTCCGGGCCGCGAATGGACGGTAGCGGAGGCGATCACACTGGCGGCGTCAGGATTGAGCGGCCGTGATCTCGAGTGGGGGAGAGCCCTCTATCACGCTGTAGGTTGCGCAACGTGTCACCGTCTCGGCGGTTCCGGTGGCAGCCTGGGACCGGACCTCAGCGGACTGGGCCAGCGGTTCACCATGCGCGATGTGATCGAGGCCATCATCGAGCCCAACCGCGCCGTCTCCGATCAGTACCGAATGGTGCTGTTTCAACTGACCGACGGCAACGCGGTCTCCGGCCGGGTGCTCTCGCGCGATGAGCGGGCAACTCACGTCGCGACCAATCTGCTTCGCCCCGCCCAAACCACGGCCCTCGTGAACACGTCCATTCGCAGCGAGGAGCCGGTGGCGCTCTCCACGATGCCCGAAGGCTTGGTCAATACGCTCAACGAGCAGGAGTTGCTCGATCTGCTGGTGTACGTGGTCAGCGGTGGTGACCCTGACCACTCCGCGCTCAAGCCACCTGCAGTCGACGGGCCGAGTTCAAACTGAACTCGGCGGTGCGGAAACCTTAGCGAGCCGCCTTGGACCCGCCGCGCTTCTTGCCGCCGGCCGTTTTGGCCGGAGCTTTCGTCGCCACTTCGCTTATCGGGGCAGGCGCCGGAGCCACCGGGCTGGCCGGTGTCGGCGCAGGGGCGGTCGCCCGACTCGCTTCCTCGATCAAGGCGCGCTCCGCCTCCAACCAGATCACATCGTCCTGGCCGGACGGCTCTCCGCGCTCGCGCCAGAGGCGCGCCGCGCGAGCGGCAATCTGGTCGTGGGTCGGCCGGTTGGCACCCGTCGTGCCATTCTCGTGGGTCATCATCGGAAGAAAACCGTAACAGGGTCGGCACAGGCTGCGCCATCGGGGGATGCACGGAATGTTTGGCGGGGAAAATCGGGGCATTCGTTCACGACCGTCTCAACGAGTCGCAACTCCCGCGCAACCGAGCGGTCAGCGGAGCGATGATTCCTGACGAAACCATTGATCAGAAACTCATCATGCAGGGCGTGCACGTCGACCTGACGGCCGCGATGCAGACCACGATTCGGGAACGCTTTTCCGTCCTGCTGCGCCACAACCCGTACATCATCCGAATCAATGTTCGCCTTCATCAGGATCAGAAGATGGGCAAGTCGCAGCAGCACCACTACACGGCCACGGGCCAGATCGAGATCGGCGGCCCGGACCTGATTGCATCCGCCGAGGGCACCGCGGCGTACGACACCCTCGACGCGCTCGCCGACAAGCTCGACCGGCTGCTGCGCGAACGCCACGGCCGGCGCAAGGACAAGCGCAACCATCCACAGGAAACAGAGCTGGAAGCGCCGCTGCCGAAGATCGGACCGGCTTGATGGGTTTGCGGTTAGCTCGACCGCGCCTCATTCCGGCGCGGTCGTGAACCTCTCGCCGCTCACTGATCGGCCAGTGCCTCACGAACGACTTCGCGGGCATTCTTGTCCTCCCGCAGCCCGAGGAAAACGGGCTGCCGGAGCAGGCCATCGCTGGTCCATTCAGCGAACTTGATCTGCGCAACCAGCTTCGGTTTGAGCCAGGTCACTTGGCGCATCGCCGCCGCTGTCATGCCGATGCCGAATCGCGAGCGACGGGAAGACGGCAGATCGGAAAACGGGCAGTCTTTCTGTCGCACCGCCTGGAAGCGGCGATGCAGCTCGGCCAGCTTCTTGCGATCGAAGCCGGTTCCGACTTTGCCCGCGTAGCGGAGTTTCCCGTCTTGATGGTAGCCGACAAGAATCGCGCCAAAGTGTGATCGTGTGCCTTGCGGGGGCGTAAACCCGCCGATGACGAACTCCTGGTCCCGTGCCAGCCGGCATTTCAACCAGGTCCCACTGCGCCGTCCGGGCTCATAAAGTGAACCGGCGGCCTTCGCGATGATCCCCTCCAAGCCCTTCTTGCGCACCTCTTCGAGCAGCCGCTCCGGCTTGTCATGGAAAACCGGTGACAAAATCAGCTCTTCCGAAGCGCCATGCATGAGATCGGCCAGCGCTTCCTGCCGCTGTTCGATGGGCCGGTCCAGCCAGGACTCGCCATCGAGCCGGAGCAGATCGAAGAGATAGTAGCGCAGCACCGGCCGACGTCCACCGCCACCCTCGTTCTGCAATTGCTGGAAGGACGGCCGGCCCTGCGCGTCGAGCGCCACGATTTCGCCATCGAGGATGGCGTCGTCACAACTCAGCTTCTGCAGTGCCTCGCGGATCTCGGGGAAACGATCGGGCCACGGCTTCTTGTTGCGCGACCAGAGCTGCACATCCTGGCGGTCGATCAGCGCCAGCGCCCGGAAGCCGTCGAACTTCACCTCGAGCTGCCACTCGCCCGGCGGGATTTCCGTCACCGCCTGGGCCTTCATCGGCTCGATGAAGCGTGGAGGACTCGTTGCGGCGCGGCTGCGGTTGGTCTTGGTCCGAGCCTTCTTCGTTTTCGTCGGTGCGGTTTTCGCTCGAGAAGTCGTCCTGGTCTTCCGCTTCGCCGTCTCCTTTGTCTCTGCGTCAACGCCCGCGCCCTCACGCGCGAGCTGTTCCATCGTCCGCTGGCTCTTCACCGAGCGATCGCGACCGGCTTTCTTGATCACCGTTCGAGCCTGCTCCTCCTTTCGTTTGATCAGCAGCCAGTTGTCCTTCTCCTCGCCCGGCTTTCGTTTCATCCGGATCAACGACCAGCTGCCGGTGCATTTCTCACCGACGAGGGCGAAGTCGATGTGGCCCGCGCGGTACTCAGCGACGGGATCTCCATCCGCCAGGTAGTGACCGCGATCCCACAGCATGACCGTGCCGGCACCGTAGTTGCCCGCCGGGATGGTGCCTTCGAAGTCGCCGTACTCGAGCGGGTGGTCCTCCACCTCCACCGCGAGCACCCGCGCGCCCGGTTGCTCCGGCAGTCCTTTCGGGACCGCCCATGAACGCAGCACGCCCTCCATTTCCAGTCGCAGATCGTAGTGGAGTCGTGTCGCGTCGTGTTTCTGGATCACGAATTGGAGCGGCTCCGCCGCCCGCGAGGGCGAACGTCCGGCATCCGGTTCCCCGCTTTGTGACAAGTCGCGCTTTTTTCGATACGTGTTCAGGCGGCGCGCCACGCCTTGTGCGGCCGCCCGGCTCATGCGGCCTTCTTTCGTTTCCTCGCGGACGTCTTGCGCGCCGTCGTCGCGCGTTTGGCCGTTTTCTTGGTGGTCCGCTTTTTGGTGGAGCCGCCGGCCTCCTGCAGGCTCTGCTGCAGGATCGAAACGAGGTCGATGACGTTCGTCGCACGCTGGGCGCTCTTCTTCGGCGCTGGAACCGTTTTGCCGCCGCTCTTGATCTTCTGTTTGATCATTTTCAGCAACTGCGACTCGTAATCATCGGTGTAGCGAGACGGCTGCCACTCCTCGCTCAACTCGTCGACGAGCAGCCGTGCCATCTGCAGCTCCCGCTTGCCACTTGCGGCTTTGCCCTGGTCCGGGATCTTGAACTCCTTCGCGTCCACCAGTTCGTCCTGAAAGTGCATCAACTCGAGGACCAGCAGGTGCCCGTGCGGCTTGAGCGCGGCCAGGTGCTGGCGCGTTTTGATCACGACTTTCGAGATCCCGATCTTGCCCGTGTCCTTCAGCACGTCGCGCAACAGGCGGTACGCCGGCAACCCCGCCTTCACCGGTTCGAGGTAATAGGGCTTGTGGAACATCATTGGATCGACGTCCTCGAGCTTCACGAAATCGATGATGTCGACCGTCTGTGTCGCCTCGATGTCGATACGTTTGAAGTCCTCGTCGGTCAGCACGACGAACTTGCCCTTCTCATACTCGTAACCCTTCACGATCTCCTCCCACGGCACGGTTTTGCCATCGGCCTCGGCGACGCGCTTGTAGTTGATCGGACTCTGGTCGCTCTTGCGCAGCAACCGGAATTTCAACTCCTCGCGCCGCGTGGCGGGGTACAGCGAAACCGGGATGCTGACCAAGCCGAAGTTGACCGCCCCTTTCCAGATCGCGCGCATGGCTCGGCACTGACCGGCCGCGCCCGCAACGGTTCGTCACAACGCGCCCGCCGCCAACAGCCTGCAGGCGCATCGTGAGCGCTCCCGCCGGACCTGCGATCCATCAGCAACTCCCTGAACCGTCCCATTGCCGAACAGTTCGGCAGCGCGGGCATTGGACTCGGATTCGAAGATGAATTCTCCCAGCCACCAGCCCCGGCCGCTCCCCTTACCTCACCCACCGGACCGGCGGCGTATTTCTCCATGCCCACACTTCGCTCCGCCCACTCCCCTCGACCGCAGCGTCCGCGACTCTCCTGGGCGCTGCTTCTGTTCACCGCGCTTCCGACCCTGCTGCTGGCCCAGGCCACCGGAGTTGTGACCGGCCGCGTCGTCAACGGCGCCACGGGCGAATACCTGCGCAACGCGATCGTCTCCGCGGAAGGCACGGGTTTGTCGACCTTCTCCGGCGATGGCGGCGCCTACCGGCTGTCCGGCGTGCCCGCGGGCGACGTGCGTATCGTCGTTTCGTATACGGGGCTCGACCCGTTGACCGAGACGGTCACCGTCGCCGCCGGAGAAACGGTCCGGCGTGACCTCTCGCTCGGCAGCCGTGACTACGGCGAGGCCGTCACGCTTGGCGAGTTTCGTGTCTCCGGCGTGCGTGAAGGCAACGCCCGCGCGATCATGCAACAGCGGGTCGCGATCAACCCGACCAAGGTCATCGCCGCCGACGCCTTGGGCAACGTCTCCGAGGGCAACGTCGGTGAGTTCCTCAAGCTCATGCCGGGCGTCGCGATGGACTACGTTGAGGCCGACACGCGTTCGGTGCGTATCCGCGGCCTCAATCCAAAGTACGCCACCGTACTGATCGACGGCATGCAACCCGCCAACGCCGGCTCCTCCAACATCGCCACCGGCCGCGCCTTCGAGTTCGAGCAGCTGTCGATCTCCAGCATCGAAACCGTCGAGCTGAGCAAGACTCCGACACCCGATCAGCCCTCGAGCGTCGCCGGCGTCGTCAACCTCCGGACGAAGGGCGCATTCGACCGCCAGGGGCGCCATTTCAGCTATCGCGCCGGTCTCGCCAGCAACTCATACTACTGGTCGTTCGACCGGACCGAAGGCTGGGACGACCAGCAGCACTACAAGATGCTGCCCAATGTGCAGCTGGACTATTCGGACGTCTTCGCGGACGGACGCCTCGGTGTGGTCGCCGGCCTGAGCCACAATTACACAATCGCCGCGCAGAAGCACGTTTGGTTCTTCTACAACAACTTCGACACCGACCTCTCCAACAACGCCACCGAGGTGCCGGTGATCAATCGCGTCTGGTACCAGGACGGTCCCAAGCCCACCGAACGCGGCAACTACAACGTGCGCCTGGATTACAAGCTGCGCGACAACATCCATCTCTACGGCCGCGTGGACTGGAACACGTACGACGCGCGGTTCTACAACCGCACGTTGAGCCTGCGGCCGACGACCTACGCGCCCGGTGCCACCAAAACCGACCAGACGGTCACGTCGGGCCGGATCTCGACCGACTCAAACCAGTTCATGACCAAGGAAGGCGACACGCTCGTGCTGACCGGCGGCGGCACCTACACGCAGGGTTCACTCACGGTCGATCTCGGGCTGCACTACTCGCGCGCCCGCAACTGGTACGACAACCTCACCGAGGGGCACTTCACGGACTTCTCCTCGAGCATCAACAACATCTCCTGGCGCATGACGCGCCCGTCGCCCGGCTCCACGGACCTCACGTTCACGCAGTTGTCCGGCCCGAACTGGCGCGACCTTACGCAGTACACGTTCGACGCCAACTCGATCGGCTGGCACGAGCGCCGCTCGAAGGACCAGCAATGGACCGCCCGACTCGATTTCCGCCACGACTGGGCACAGGCCGCCATCCCGCAGACGCTGAAGTACGGTGCGATGGTCAACCTGATGGTCCGCGACGTCGCGCGCTACGGCTTTCTCTCCACCAACCCGACCGGCCCGGACGGGGTGCTCGGCAATGCGGACGATCCGAAGCCGTGGCAGTTCGTCGACCCGAACTACCGCGCGAACTGGGACTTTGGCGGCAATCTCGACAACTGGCCGGCCCTCAGCCCCTGGCAGCTCTACGATCATTACACCAAAAATCCCGGTAGTTGGCGCGACAATACGACCGCCAATGACCTGAACCGCTTTCAGAACAACTGGGATTTCGAAGAGACGATCAGCGCCGCCTATATCCAGGACATCTTCAAATTCGGCTCACTCTCCGTCGCCCCCGGCCTGCGCTACGAACACACCAAAAGCGAGGGCAAGGGCGTCAACCGGGTGAACAACCTGCCGCTGACCGGCGGGCACAGTTACGACGCCTGGCTGAAGTACCTGCATCTGACCTACGAGTTCACGCCGAACTTCCTTGCCCGCCTTTCGTATCACGACGCGATCACCCGCGCGGACATCGGCAACCTGATTCCCGGCATCACTGCGGTGAACGACACCGATCGCACGATCACCGGCGCCAATCCGAACCTGAACGAAGAGCGGTCCAAGACGTTCAACGGTTCGCTCGAGTATTACTTCGAACCAATCGGTCAGTTCACCGTCAGCGGCTTCCACACCGAAGTGCGCGACCGGCAGTTCAACAACCAGGTGTTGCTTGGCGACGAGGGATACGCCGGCGACCGCCAGTACGCCGGCTACACGCTCTTCGCACCCGTCAACATCGCCTCGCCGACCGACTACAGCGGCTTCGAGATCGATTACCAGCAACAGCTTTCGTTTCTCCCCGGAGCGCTGCGCGGCCTTGGAGTCTTCGCCAACTACACCCGCGTCTGGTACGATGACTGGGCGTTCAACCTTGGTTCGCCCGAGGTGATGGCGAACGGCGGGGTGCAGTTCGACCACGGTCGGTTCCTCGCGCGCGTGAACCTCAACTGGGTTGGCAAACTGCTGCAGAACCCGGCACGCACCTACGACCCGGTCACCGACAGCTGGACCGCCGCCGGCCCGTTCGTGCAGGTCTTCCAGAAGGACCGTCTCTCCGTCGACCTGAACCTCGAGTACGAACTCCGCCCCTGGCTCACCGTGTTCGTCGACGGGCGCAACATCCTCAACGAGGAATCCGTCTACACGTATCGAGAATACGAGGACAACTGGGAGCGCATCCTGAAGACGGGTGCGATCTGGCTGTTTGGCGTCAAGGGCCGGTTCTGAAACGCTCGCCCTTGTCCGTCCGGCCGACGGAACTTCCTCCGTGTCGGATGGGGCAAGGGCGACGTGACGCGCCGCGATTGCTGATTCCCCCTTGCGACGCGGAGGGCCCGGGTCACCTTAACGCGACCTCCCGGCCGTCCTTTTCCTGCCATGCCCCTGGCTAATGTACGATCGCTGGCCCGTCAGCTCGGGCTCTCGGCTTCGACTGTATCCGACGCGTTGCGACGCAAGGGTCGCGTGAGCGCGGCCACCATCGACAAGGTCCACGCGGCCGCGCAGGCCGCGGGGTACCGGGTCAACCCGTTGACGGCCCACGTGTTGGCGGAGATCCGGCGAACGCGCGGGCAGAACTTGCGCGGCACCATCGCCACCGTGGAGATCGACGAACCCGGGCACGATCACGGGCCACACCCGCGGGAGCTGGTGACTGGCGCGCGTGAGCGGGCGGCTGAGATGGGCTTCCTGATCGAGGAATTTGTCGTCGGCCCGCGGGGCCTCCGGCTGAGCCGGCTGGATTCGATCCTGCAGGCACGAGGCATCCACGGCATCATCGTCCTGCCCTCGTGGTATCAACCGGACCTGGCGGCGCTTGATTGGAGCCGGTACGCCGGCATCTACACGGACTACGTCACCACGCGGCCGGCGCTCGACTCGGTTTCACCCGATCACTACGGGTCCATGCTCAGCCTGCTGCAACAGCTGCTGGACCGCGGCTATCGCCGGCCCGGGCTCGTGCTGCAGCACGGGCGTAGTGAACGGATCCAGCATCGCCAGACGGCGGCGTTTCACGCGATGGGACAGGCGGACGCTCGGATGGAGCGGGTCCCGATTCTCACCACGCCGGGCGAGCCGCAGCGGCATGAGGTGGAGCGCTGGCTGGGCAAACATCGCCCCGACGTGGTGCTGGCGCACCACCCTGAACTCCAGGATTGGGCGAACGCATGGGCGCGCGGACAGCACATCGGTTTTGTCCTCCTCAACGTGCTGGCTCGACAGAAGCCGTGCGCCTGCCTGGACCTCCAGCCTCGCATCCTGGGCGCGCGGGCAGCCGAGCTGCTGGTCGGACAGATCCTGCGCAACCAGCCGGGCACGCCCCAATGGCCCTCGCGGACCACCGTGGAGGCACGGTTCGTCGACGGGCCGTCGTTGCGACCGGCACCCGAGGGAGCCGAGTTCGAACCGACCCACGGCGGCGCTGAGACGCTGAAAGCCGGCTCGTATTGAGTCGCACGATACGAAAAGACCGGCCGCGCGGCACGGGTGACGCGCCGCGTGTTAACGACAGCTCAGAGGTCAGCCGTCGGAGAGACCGGACGGCTGACCGGCAATGGGAGCCTTAGCGCAAGAACGCCTCGTGCAGGCCACCGTCGACGGTGAGCACCTGCCCGGTCGTCTTGCTC
>JAEWIY010000026.1 GCA_023386835.1 Verrucomicrobiota bacterium | reverse complement strand
TGCGCGGGGCCCGGGCGGGGGGGGGGGGGCGCGCCTCTTTCCTCTCCTCGTCGGCTGGGCCGCGAGAGCCGGCGTAACTCAGCATTGCACCGGCTCGCCTCGCGCTCTCAGATGCACCTTTTCCTTCATGGCTTACGACTGGCTCAAGGGCGCGAGTGACTCCTATGACGTGATCGTCATCGGCAGCGGATTGGGCGGCATGACCGGCGCAAACGTGCTGGCCAAGGCCGGGCACAAGGTGTTGCTGCTCGAGCATCACTATCAGTTTGGCGGCTTGGCGACGTGGTTTACGCGCAAGGGCGGTCACATCTTCGACATCTCCCTGCACGGTTTCCCGAGCGGCATGATCAAGTCGTGTCGCAAGTATTGGACGAAGGAGATCGCCGACTCGATCGTGCAGTTGAAGGACATCCGGTTCGTCAACCCGCAGATGGATGTCTGGACGACCTTCACGCGGGCGGACTACACCCGCGTCTTGGTCGAGCAGTTCAAACTCGATCCGGCGGTCGTGGAGCAGTTCTACGATCACCTTCGGTCGATGAACTTCTACGACCAGAACACCGAGACGACGGGCGAGATGTTCAACCGTTTCTTCCCCGGTCGTCCGGACGTGCATCGATTGCTGATGGAGCCGATCTCCTATGCCAACGGATCGACGCTGGAGGATCCGGCGATCACGTACGGTATCGTGTTCTCCAACTTCATGGGCGCGGGGGTGTACACCTTCCGTGGCGGCTCTGATCTGCTGATCAAAAAGATGGTCGAGGAGCTCAAGCGCAACGGCGTCGATTGCCGCAAACATGTGCTCGTCGAGCGGATACTGGTGGAGGAGCGCGACGGCCGCAAAGTCGTCGCGGGAGTGGTCGTGAAGGGAGGGCGCGTCATCCGTGCGCGCGCTGTGCTGTCCAACGCGAACATCAAGAACACCATCTTCCGGCTCGCGGGCGCGGAGAACTTCCCGGCCGACTACGTCAAGGAGGCCGAGGCGGTGCGCATCAACACGAGCTCGTGCCAGGTGTACTTCGGCATCCGCAAGGGTGATTCGATCCCCCACATCGGTGACCTCGTGTTCACGTCGGAGGCGCCGGAATACTCGAGCCAGGAACTGACCGATTTCCACACGACCAGCCGGACGTTTTCGGTCTATTATCCGGATACACGTCCCGGTTCGGAGCGCTACACGGTCGTCGTGTCGTTGAACGGTCGCTACCCGGACTGGAAAGGATTGTCGGATGAAGAGTACGAACGTCACAAGCAGCGCCTGATCGACGAATCGCTCACCGCGCTGGAGCGCTTCATCCCGGACGTCCGCGGCAAGATCGATTGGATGGAGGCGGCGACGCCTCGCACGATCGAGCGCTACACCACTCATCTCAGCGGAACGTCCTTCGGCACCAAGTTTGAGGGCCTGAAAGTTTCAATGGACCTACCCGAGAAACTGCCCGGCCTCTACCACGCGGGCTCTGTTGGCATCATCATGTCGGGCTGGCTAGGAACCATCAATTACGGCGTGATCGTCGCGAACAAGGTCGACAAGGCACTCTTTGCCGGGGCCGCCGCGAAGAACCATTCAACGGCGGCCGCGCCTCAGGCCTGACGCCGTCGCGCGCGCACAATTCACGTCTCTTACTTCATCATGTCCCCTGTCACCGACCTCATTCCGCACCGCCCGCCGTTTCTTTTCGTGGACGAAATCGTCAGTGAGACGGAAGACAGCCTGACGGCCCGGCGCACGTGGCGCGCGGACGAGGATTTTTACCGTGGCCATTATCCGGGTGCGCCGATCACGCCGGGCGTGCTTTTGTGCGAAGCGGTTTTTCAGACCGGTGCCCTGTACATGGCCCGTCGTGCGCAGGCCGCGGGAGCGAAGCCCGGCGAGGGCGTGCCCTTGCTCGCCAAGATCAGCGATGTGCGTTTTCGCAGCCCCGTGTATCCGGGCGATGCCGTCACGATTGAGGTGAAGCGTCGGGAGGAGGTCGGCGGGTTCACGATGATGAGCGGCGCGATCAAGAACGGCGACAAACGCGTGCTCACGGTCGAGTTTGCAGTGGCGTGGAAAACGCCACAGGCTTGAAAGTGCGACCTCGCCGGCGCTGCCAGTACTCGCGCCGTTTTTCTCCTCGCGCGTCCTGAGGCGTTCACCGGTACTTTGTTGCGATGGCTGACTTCCTGAACCTCTCCGGGAAAACCTTCGTTGTTTTTGGAGTCGCGAACCGCAAGAGCGTCGCCTGGCACGTGGCGCGCTCGCTCGAGGAGCAGGGCGCCCGGGTCGTTTACAGCGTTCGCTCGGAAGCCCGGCGGCAGTCGCTCGACAAGCTGCTGGCCGGCAAGCCGGTATTCGTGTGCGACGTCGAAGAGGAGGGCGCGGCCGACCGCCTGGCGGGTGAAGTGGCGTCGGCGGGCCTGGCGCCGTTGCACGGCGTGGTGCACTCAATCGCCTTTGCCAACTACAGCGAAGGCTTCCGGCCGTTTCACGAGACCAAACGCGGCGATTTTCTGCAGGCCACCGCCGTATCGGCCTTCTCGCTGGTCGAAGTCGCGCGGGCCTTCAAACCACACCTCGCGGCGGACGCCTCGGTCGTGACGATCGGCATCTCCTCGTTGCAGGTGACGCCTGACAACTACGGTTACATGGGGCCGATCAAAGCGGCGCTCGACTCAGCCGCGCGTTTTCTGGCCAAGTCGTTCAGCGCCGACAGTGCGGTCCGGTTCAACGTCGTGGGCGCGGGGCCCCTCAAGACAAGCGCGTCGGCCGGCATCCCGGGTTACCTGGAGAGTTACCTCTACAGCGAGAAACTCACCTTCCGTAAGAAGAATCTGGAGACGCAGGAGGTCGCCAACGCCGTGCTGTTTCTGCTGAGCGATCGCAGCAGTGGGATCAACGGCACCACCGTCGTCGTGGACGCAGGACTCGGCAGCAATTTCTACGATCAGGAGATCATCCGGCTCGCCATGCGGCCGGATCACAGCCGCCGCCCGGGCGCGGGACAAACGCCCGCCACGTCGTCGTGACGCGGCGGTTCATCTGCGTTGTCCGGACGCCCGGCGTCGTGAAGGAGTTCCCATGAAGTTTTCGTCCGTTGTGCTCGAATCGCTCGCGGTCGCGCTGCCCGACGCAATCCTCACGTCGGCCCAGATCGAGGCGCGCCTGCGGCCGCTCTACGAGCGTTTGCGACTGCCTGAAGGCCGACTCGAACTCATGACCGGGATTCGGGAGCGCCGGATGTGGGCTCCGGGTACACGTCCGTCTGACGCCAGCGCGGCCGCGGGGCGCGCATTGTTGGCCAAGTCGACCCTGCGCGCGGAACAGGTGGAACTGTTCATCCATGGTGCCGTGTGCCGGGACATGCTCGAGCCGGCGACGGCGTCGTTTGCCCATCGGAAGATCGGACTGCCCGCGACCGCGCAGTTGTTCGATCTCTCAAACGCCTGCCTCGGGTTTCTGAACGCGCTGACGATGGCGGCGGGCATGATCGAGTCCGGCCAGATCCGTTGCGCAATGATTGTATCCGGTGAGAGCAGCCGCCCCTTGGTGGAAGAGACGCTGCGTCTGTTGCTCGACCGCCCGCTGACACGGCAGGAGATCAAACCGTATTTTGCCAATCTCACCATTGGTTCGGCGGCGGTGGCAGCGTTCATCTGCCACCGTTCCCTGGCTCCGGATAAACCGCGGCTCATCGGCGGTAGCGCCCGCGCCGCCACGCAGCACAGTGAACTCTGCCAGGGCGATACCTACGGCGCCGAGTCGTTGGTCATGCAGACGGATTCCGAGGCGCTCCTGCTCGGTGGCGTCGCGCTGGCGCAGGAAACCTGGCAGGATTTCACGCGCGAAACCGGCTGGGGCCCCAGCGATGTGCAACGCATCATCACGCACCAGGTGGGCAGCACGCACCGGCGCAAGGTCTACGAGGCGCTCGGCCTCGATCTGGCGAAGGACTACTCGACCTTCGAGCTCCTGGGGAACACGGGCTCGGTGGCGCTGCCGTCCACGCTCACCCTGGCGGCCGACGCGGGCGCGGTGAGTTCGGGGGATCGGGTGGCGCTTCTGGGCATTGGCAGCGGTTTAAATTGCCTCATGCTGGGGGTCGAATGGTGAACGTTCCCGAAACGCTCCGACCTTTGTATCCGTTTTCGCCACACGTGTTCACCACGGCGCTGGGCGCGCGGATGAACTATGTGGACGTGGGGGAGGGCAGCGAGGTCGTGCTGATGCTGCACGGCAATCCCACGTGGTCGTTCTACTATCGGGAACTGGCGAAGGCGCTCGCGCCCCGCTACCGCTGCATCGTGCCCGATCACATCGGCATGGGCCTGTCGGACAAGCCGCAGAACTATCCTTACACGCTCGAGACGCGGATCGATGACCTCGAGGCGCTGGTGGCGAAGCTGGGGATCGAGCGCTGCCATCTGGTCGTGCACGACTGGGGTGGCGCGATCGGTTTTGGCCTGGCGGCGCGGCAGCTCGAACGGATCGACCGTATCGTCATCCTCAATACGGCGGCGTTTCCGTCGGTCCACCTGCCGGCCCGCATCGCGTTCTGCCGGACGGCGGGTCCGGGCAGCTGGTTTGTGCGCGGGCTCAACGGCTTCGCTTCACCCGCCACGTGGATGGCCATGCACCGTCGGGCGCTCACGGAAGCCGAGAAGCAGGGCTACCTGTGGCCTTATCGTTCCTGGGCGGATCGCGTCGCGATCGACGCCTTCATCAAGGACATTCCGATGTCTGCGGATCACCGGTCGTGGAGCACGCTGAAGAAGGCGGAGTCGGCCGTGGCCCAACTGCACGACCGCTCGGCGTTGATCTGCTGGGGCGGCCGGGACTTCTGTTTCAACGACCACTTCTACGAGGAGTGGCGTGAGCGCCTGCCGCAGGCCGAGACCCTGTACCTCGCGGACGCCGGACACTACGTCCTGGAGGACGCCGCGAGTGACGTGATCCCACGGATCGTGGAGTTCTTCGGCGCGGCGCGCTAAGCGCGGACCGTGTTGATCGCCGCTGGAGAGCGGGAAGGGTTCAGGCCTCCGTTGGCAGACGGTAGTACAACTCCGCCAGCTCGCGCAGGTACGGGGCGCTTTCCCGATGGAGCGTGGCAAGTTGCTCCGGGCGATAGCGCCACTGCCAGTTGCCCACTGGTGCGCCGGGCGTGTTGAAGCGGGCCTCACTGCCGAGGCTGAGGAAATCCTGCAGCGGGATGACCGCGAGCTGGCTGACGCTCCCGTAGGCGGCGCGGATGAAATCCCAGCCGATCTCGGAGCCGCTGATTCGGAAATAGCGGCGCACGTGGTCCTGCGCCTTCGGGTCCGCGTCCGCGTACCAGCCGAGCGTCGTGTCGTTGTCGTGTGTGCCCGGATACACGACACTGTTGGGCCGCAGGTTGTGCGGCAGGTACAGGTTGTCCGCGCCACTGCCGAAGGCGAACTGCAGGATTGCCATGCCGGGCAGGCCGGTGGCATCGCGCAGCTCGATCACACTCGGCATCAGTTCACCGAGATCCTCGGCAATCAAGCGGCAGCCGGGTAAGGCCCGCTGGATCGCCTCGAAGAATGCCAGTCCGGGCCCCTGTTCCCAGCGGCCTTCCTTGGCCGTTTCAACCTCTGCGGGAATTGCCCAGTAGGTGTCGAAACCGCGGAAATGGTCGATGCGGATGATGTCGTAGAGTTCCTGATTCGCGGCGAGCCGCCGCAACCACCACTCGAACTTCGTCGCCGCATGCGCGGGCCAGTCGTAGAGCGGATTGCCCCACAGTTGGCCGGTGGCGGAAAAATAGTCCGGCGGCACCCCGGCGACGACGAGCGGCTGGCCAGTGTTTCGGTCGAGGAGAAACAACTCGGGGTTCGCCCAGACGTCCGCGCTGTCGCGCGCCACGAAGATCGGTGCATCGCCAATAATCTCGATGCCGGCCGCGCGCGCCTTGTCCCGCACCTGACGCCACTGGCCGAAGAACAGGTATTGAAAGAAGGCATGCGCACGAGCCCGATCGGCGACGGCACGCGCTTGGCTGGACTTGCGCGCCTGCGTGTAGAAGCGCACCTCCTGCGGCCAATCCCACCAAGCCTGCCCGCCGAAGTGATCCTTCAGCGCGCGATACAGCACGTACGGCTCCAGCCACTCGGCGTGATCCCGACGGAACGCATCAAAACTGCCATACGGAGCGTCGTCATCCGAGCGGTCGCGAAATCGTTCATACGCCCGGTCGAGGATCGGCCACTTGGCGCCATAAAGAGCACCGAAATCGACCCGATCACGTGGCAGCGCCTGCAGCGGCCGCAGCTCCTCTTCATCGAGCAATCCGTGCTCCACCAGCGCGCGCAGGTCCACCAGGTATGGATTGCCGGCGAAGGCGGAGAAGCACTGGTAGGGCGAGTCGCCGTAACCGGTCGGCCCCAACGGGCAAATCTGCCAATGGCGCAGCCCGGCGGCCTGCATGAACGTAAACAGCGCGTCGACGGCCGAGTTGAGCACGCCGATGCCTTGATGGCTGGGGAAGCAGGTGGGATGCACCAGCACACCGGCGCTCCGCTCCTTGAGCCAGTCGAACAACGGGGGAGCAAAGGCCTTCTGAGTCGGCTTCTTGGACGATGACGAGGCAGCGGCGGAGGAGGGCATGCGAAAGTGGAAAAGGAAAAGCGGCGCTAGCAGGGCAAGGCAGCCTGCGACGGCCCGCCGAGACACGCGAGGTGTCGTGGTGTGCCCGCCGTTTCTGAGAGTCTGGGCGCGATTTGTTGTAGTGACTCAGCGCGGCGGCCCGCGATCGCCGGTAACGCTGGCGAGTTCGTCGGAGGCCGTAGAATGCTGAGTTCCACGTGGGGCGGAAATGGCGAGTTCATCCGAACAGTGCAATCCGTCAGCGGCGCTGCGAGTAACGAGCCTTCCCGAGCCGGACGTCGGAGCGGCAACCGACGACGACGTCGGGCACAGCGGGTTCGGCTACACGCCGTGCGAGAGCTTAACGACTCTGTTCAGCGACCCGGTGCATCCGTCGCTTCACGCTGCAGCGCCGGGACCGCTTCCGAGTGTCCCCGCGCGAACCGCGCTTTGACTCGCAGCCGCAGACGGTCCAGCCAGAGGTAAACGACCGGCACGGTGTAGAGCGTCAGGAGTTGACTGACCACCAGGCCGCCGGCAATCGCCAGGCCAAGCGGACGACGCATTTCCACGCCTTCACCCGTGGCCAGCACCAAGGGCAATGCTCCGAGCAGCGCGGCGAAGTTCGTCATGAGGATCGGGCGCAGGCGCATCTTGGCCGCTTCAAAGATCGCTACATCGGGCGTCAAACCGTCCCGACGTTCACGTTCCAAGGCGAAGTCGATCATCAGGATCGCATTTTTCATCACGATACCGATGAGGAGGAACAACCCGAGTAACGCGATCAGCGTGAACTCTGTATCAGTGGCCCGGAGGGCCAGCAGGGCGCCGAGGCCGGCGGTCGGCAGCGTCGACAGGATCGTCAGCGGATGAACGAGGCTCTCGTACAGAATTCCGAGCACGAGATACACCGCGATGATCACACCAAAGATCAGCCAATGCTGATTCTGCAGCGACCGCTGAAACGTCCGCGCGGCCCCGGCGAGCGTCGCCTGAATCTCGGTTGGCAACATGATCTTCGCCATGGCGGCGTCGATCGCGGTGAGCGCCTGCTCGAGCGAAACGCCGGGTGCGAGCGCAAAACCGATGTTCTCGGCCGCAAACTGGCCGCGGTGTCGCACGCGGTCCTCGATCAGGCTGTATTCATACCGTGAGAACGCAGACAGCGGCACCCGTTCGCCGCCCCGGCCGATCACCTGAACCTGGTCCAGCACGATCGGGTCCTGCGTGTACTGCGGCTCCAACTCCATCACGACGCGGTATTGGTTGAGCGAACCGTAGAGCGTGGAAATTTGTCGCTGGCTGAAGGAGCTGTTGAGCACCTGCGTCACCATCTGCATGTCGACGCCGAGGCGCTGCGCGGCCTCCCGGTCAATCTGCAACATGACCTGTTTGGCGCCGCCATCGGACGGCGCGTCGACATCCGTCAACTCGGGCAATTCACGCAGGGCGGCCGCGACGCGCGGCGCCCATTGGCGCAGCAGCGAAACCTCGCTGGAGAGCAGGGCAAAGTCATACGAGCCACCGTCACCCGAGCGCGGCATGTCGATGTCCTGCGAAACATGCATCCACAGGTTGCCCCCCGGGATCGGCGGCCCCAGCCCCCGCCGGCGGGTGACC
>JAEWIY010000126.1 GCA_023386835.1 Verrucomicrobiota bacterium | reverse complement strand
GTTTCGTTCGGGTTCGCGAGAGCGGCCCGGCGGTCGGCGGGCGTCGAGAGAAATGGTGGTCAACCGCTGTCGCAAGATGGCGGATACAGAATCCGGCTTAGCGCTCCAGGACCAAAGTCGCTGCCGTTGCCCGGTGGCGGGTCGGCGGACGCAGCGGGAAGATGTTGCATTCGCGGGCGAAAGTCGGGGATCGGTTGAATTTTTCCCAATCGCCCCAAGGTTGGTCGGGACCGCAACCGGGGTTGGGTCGTTCGCGTGCGCGTCTCGTTGTGCGCGGCGTCCCGGCCCGGAGCCTCACTTTCAGGACACGCAGACATGGCTGACGAATCCACACCCGTTAATCCCGCTGATGCCGGCATTGAAGTTCGCACGTACTTCGTGCGCGAACGCAATGCCTTGCTCGCCCGCGCGGAGTTCGGGGATCTGTTCGTCGACTACTACCTGCACCTGGCGGATCAGCAGCTGCGCCCGGCTCCGGGTCATGACGAGATCTTCAAGCGGGCGCTCGCGGCCTTCGTGCTGCACTCCGCCTCGCGGCCGTGGAATGAACTCACGGCGTGGACGATCAATTTCCAGGCGCCGTTGCTGAACGTGTTCCTGACCGGCGACAATGAAACCGGTGCGGTGACCGGTCGTGTCTTCGACGACAACGTGCGCGAACTGCCGGAGAACCTTTTCTTCGCCGACGTCGTTCGTGGCGCCCAGCCCAAGCGGCGCAGCACTGTCACGTTCAGCGGCAGTGATCCGATGGTCGCCGTCGAGCAGTTCTACGCGCAGAGCGAGCAGCGGGGCGCGCGTTACTTCCAGCTGGCCGAGGAGAGTTTTGCGCTGTTGACCGAGCACCCGGATTGCGACCTGCCGTGGTTCAAAGGCCTGACCACCGACGCGGTGCGTGAACTCGACTCGCAGGAAACCGTGGTGTTGATGGAACGGCGGATTCAGCGGTGGCATTGTGGCTGCAATCAGCAGCGCATGCTCGAGGTGCTCGCGCCGGCCTTCAAGGCGGGGGCGGAGGAGCTGTTTGGCGGCGACGAGAAACTTGAGATCCGTTGCCCGCGGTGTGCCGCCCGGCACACCGTCACGCGTGAAGCGCTGGAGGCGTTTGTCGCGAGCAAGGAGCGCTAGGCGCTGCCCGCGTCGCATTTTGCGCCTTTTGGCGGCTCCCGTTTCCTGATAGTCGGCCGGCTTGGACTCCGTTCTGCACGACATCGTTCAGGGGCTCAGGTCCGCTTCGCTGCTCGACCAGACCAACCTGGTGCTCGGCATCATCGGCGTGTGGCTGATGATCCGCCGCAACTTGTGGGCATTCCCGATTGGGCTGGTGGCGGTGAGCGTGCAGGGCGTGTTGTTCTGGCAGGCGCGGTTTTACGCCGATGCCTTGCTGCAACTCTTTTTTGCGGTGCTGCTCGCCTACGGTTGGTGGCACTGGACGCACCCGGATGCGAAACGGGTTGAACTGCCCGTGACTGCCGAAAGCTGGCGGTTTCGCGTGATCCTGCTGGGAGCGACCACCGTGCTGTGGCTGCTGGCCGGGCTGGCCAGCGATCGGTTCACGGACGCGACGTTGCCGTTCCGGGACGCCTTCATTGCGGCGTTCAGCGTCTCCGCGCAGTGGTTACAGGCACGCAAGAAGCTGGAGAACTGGCCGGTGTGGATCGCCGTTAATGCGGTCGCGGTGTGGTCATACGCTGTCGCGGGCATCACCTACACGGCGTTCCTTTACGCGGTTTACCTGGTGCTCGCGCTGGTGGGGTGGCGCGAATGGAGGCAGGCATACCGGCGCGGTCGCGCCTAGGTCGAAATCCATGGCAACACCTGAGGCCGCTTCTCCGATCAACCGCCCGCTGCGCGTGGCGTTGTTTGGCACCGAGTCCACGGGCAAGTCGGCGCTGGCGGCGCGCCTGGCCGCACATTTTGGCGAACCGTGGGCACCGGAATATGTGCGGCAATTTTGGGACGAACACGACGGGCGGATCGTGGCGGCGGACCTGGCGGAGATTGCGCGCGGGCAGATCGCCAACGAGGAGGAAGCCGCGGCGAGGGCACGGCGGGTCGTCTTCTGCGACACCGAGTTGCTGACGAACGTGTTGTGGGCGGACCTGCTGTTTCCCGGCCATTGTCCGCCGTGGGTGCGCGCGGCGGCGGAGGAGCGCTGCCGGGGGTATACGCTGTATCTGCTTTGTGATACGGACCTGCCGTGGGAGGCAGATCCGCAGCGCGCGTTTCCCGACCCGGCGGACCGCGCGTGGTTGCGCGCGCGCTGGCGCGCGGAACTTGAGCATCGTGGACTGCCCTTCACCGAAGTCACCGGCGAGGGAGAGGCGCGGGTGGCCCGCGCGATCGCCGCGGTTGAGGCGCGCCTGGGTCGTGTGCATTGACGACGTGGGGCCCGACCCCTTTGGGTTTTCCTTTGCACATGGATAACCTGGTCGAAGCGATTCAGCACTCCTTGCTCCAGCGGGGATTCTCCGCCGATGCCGCCGAATGGGCCGGAACGGGCGCGGGCGTGCTCATGCTCATCGCGCTCGCGTGGCTCGGCAACTTGGTGGCGAAGCGGGTCATCCTGCGCGTCGTCACGCGGGTCGTCATGAGCACCCGCTTCACGTGGGACGACGCGCTGTTGAAGGCCGGCGTCTTCACGCGGTTGTCGCACCTCGCGCCCGCACTGGTGATCGACCTGTTCGGTGCGGATGTACTCGGCGGCAGTCCGGCCGTGCTGGCGGGTGTGAACTCGCTGACGACGCTCTACCTGATCGGCATCGGCATTTCGGTCGTCTTTGCGCTGCTGAACGCGTTCCAGGAAATCGCCGAAAATCACGCGCACGCGAAAGGTGTGCCGGTGAAAGGCTTCGTGCAGGCGCTGAAGCTGATCGTCCTGCTGCTCGGCGTTATCTTCCTGCTGTCGGTCCTGCTCGGTAAATCGCCGCTGTACCTCGTGTCGGGTCTCGGTGCGCTCACCGCCGTGCTCATGCTGGTGTTTCGCGACGCGATTCTCGGCTTCGTCGCGGGAATCATGATCTCGACGAACGAGCTCGTGCGCATCGGCGACTGGATCGAAATGCCCAAAGCCGGTGCGGATGGTTTCGTCATCGACGTCGCGCTGACGACTGTGAAGGTCCAGAACTGGGACAAGACGATCACGACGATCCCGTCGTACGATCTCATCTCCAATTCCTTCAAGAACTGGCGGGGCATGTTCGAGACCGGCGGTCGCCGCATCAAACGTTCGATCTTCATCGACATGCGGTCGATCCGGTTTGCGGACGAGGAAATGCTCGAGCGCTGGAAGAAGATCGGTCACGTGCGCGAGCACCTGAATCGGAAGATGGCGGAAATCGCGGCCGATAACGAGCGGCTCGGACCGGACGCCAACGTGCTCGGCAATGGGCGACGATTGACGAACATTGGCACCTTCCGCGCCTACTGCACGTCGTACCTGCGCGCTCATCCCGGTATCCACCAGGACATGATCTTCCTGATCCGGCAGCTGCAGCCCACGCCACAGGGCCTGCCGTTGGAGATCTACGTTTTCACTCGCGACACGGCTTGGGTGCTGCACGAGGGCGTGCAGGCCGACATCTTCGATCACCTGCTCGCGGTGCTTGGTGTGTTCGACTTGCGCGTTTACCAGCAACCGAGCGGTTACGACATTCAGATGGCGGCCCAAGGCACGGTCGCGGCGCAGGCGCTCGCCGCGGCGAGTCTCGAGATCGAGCAGCCGGCCGGCGTGCCGCCACTTTAAGGCGCGCGTCGAAACGTCGCGGAAAACGACTACGCTACTCCATGACGGAGGACTATCTGAACCGCTTCGGAGGGCTGGGGCGCCTGTTTGGCCGGGCGGCCTTGGAGCGTCTTCACGGGGCGCACGTTGCCGTCGTCGGCGTGGGCGGGGTGGGTTCGTGGACCGTCGAGGCGCTGGCGCGCAGCGGCATGGGTGCGCTCACGCTGATCGATCTCGATGACGTTTGCGTCACCAACACCAACCGCCAGCTGCCGGCGATCGAGGGCAACATCGGTCGCCCGAAAGTGGAGGCGCTCGCGGAGCGGGTGCAGGCCATCAATCCTGACTGCCGCGTCGAGGCGGTCGCGGATTTTTTCACAACGAACAACGCCGAGCGGCTCCTTGCGCCTGGCTACGATGCCGTCGTCGACGCGATTGATGGCACGCACGCCAAGGCGACGTTGATTGCGGCGTGCGTCCGGACCGGGCGACCGTGCGTCACGGTGGGCGGTGCGGGTGGTAAACGCGACGGCAGCCAGGTGCGCACGGGCGACTTGGGTGAATCCTGGGGCGACAACCTGCTGCGCCTGGTCCGGCAGAAACTGCGCCGCGAGCACGGCTTCGCCGCCGGGGAAAACCAGCGGTACGGCGTCCGGTGCGTGTATTCACCCGAGTCGCCGGTTTTTCCGTGGGCCAATGGCACCTGTTCGACGGAACCGGAGCCGGGCAGTTCGCTGAAGCTGGATTGCGCGAGCGGTTTCGGCACGGCGGTCTTTGTCACCGCCACCTTCGGTTTGGTCGCGGCGCAGGAGGCGGTGCGCCTGGTGCTCGGAGAGCACATGGCGGCGTCGAAGAGCTGATCGACCGCCGAGGCCGACGAAGCGTGCCGGCTGGATCGCTCGTCCGTCGCTTACCCGAACAACCGGTGAAAGTTGTCCGCGACCTTTTGTTGTAGTTCCTCCACGGTTACGCCGCGCAGTTCCGCCAGCCCGGCGTAGGCCACCTTCAGGTTCAACGGGCTGTTGATCCGGCTGCCGTCGGACGAGGGTGGCAGCGGGTCGGCATCGTGCTCGGGCGGCGGGGGCGTGGCCGGAGCATCTGTCTCCACGAGCAGCCGGTCGAGCGGAAGCAACTTGAACACGTCGCGCTGCCGCTGCTTTCGCCCGGCGAGGAAAGACGGGTTGAAGGAGAACGAGGCGCCCAAGGTCACCATTCGCTTAGCCAACTCGGCCGAACCGCCGTAAGCGTGCAGCAGGAAACCCCGGGGTAGGCGCGGCTGCGCCTCCAGAACCTCCAGCAAGGGTCCCCACGCCTGCAGGCAATGAATGGTCACCGGCCGTTCGTGGCGTGCGGCCAGCGCGAGTTGCTCCCGGAAGACCTGGGTCTGCTCGTCCAGCGGTGCCCGCACGGTGTCACGCAGCCGCGGATCGTCCGGTCGCGCGCTGTCCAGAATCCAGCGGTCGAGCCCGATCTCCCCGACGGCGGCAGCGGGGTCCTGCTGCAGCCGCACCTCCAGCTGTTCCCGCCAGTCCGCCGGCCGGCGGCCGCAATCCCATGGGTGCACGCCGTAGCTTGTACGAACCCAGTGAATACGCTCGCCGAGCGCGGCGACAGCGTCCCAGTCGTCCGGGTGCGTGCCGTTCACGATCGCGCCGGCGATTCCCTCTTGCTCCAGCCGTTCGATCAACCGGTCCAGGTGAGGCGTGAGCCACTCGTCCTGCAGGTGGTTGTGGGCATCAAACATCATGACGCGGACGCCGGGCCGGGCCTTGGGCTTCAGTCTCAGCCAAGTAAATACGCGCCAGCTCGACCATGCGCCGCCGCACCGCCTCGAGCCCATGTCGGCGGGTGGGGGAAAGGGTTTGCAGAAGCCCGAGCTGCGCGAGTGCGGCGGGCTCGGTGGCGACCACCTCCGCTGGAGTCGCGTCGTTATAGGTGTCGCACAACACTTTCACCAGACCTTTCACCAGCGGGGAATCCGCGTCGAAACGAAAGCGGCAGCGGCCGTTATCAAAGCTGCCGAGCAGCCAGACACGGGAGGCACAACCGGGCACGCGGTTGATTTCACTGCGCTCCTGTTCCGGCAGCCGCGGCACCTGGCGGGCCTGTTCGACCAGCACCGCGAGTCGTTCCTGGCGGTCATCGATGAGCGACAACGCGTTCACGAGCTGCTGTTGGCGTTCGTCCGGTGTCATGATGCGGGCAAGACGCTAGCGCGTAACGCGGGTAAACGCAGCCTCGAATCGATCGTGTCGCTTCGTCACCCGCCCGGCGCCTTGCGACCTCAAAACTCCACGTCGCGGCAGCGGGTATCCAGCAGCTGCGCAACCGCGTCGATACGAGCCGGGCCGAGCGGTTCGCCCGGCCATTCCAGGATCGTTTCCACCAACCGTCCGGGGCTCAGTACGGTGATGGGACCGGGCGACCGCGTGACGACGGTCCAGCCGGGAAACGTGAGCAGCGGGTGCACCGTCAGCGGGATCTCGAGCTCCTTCGCCAACCATTGCTGCAGCCAGGCGGCACGCTCCTGGGCCGAGTCCAGCCCGTGGCGATCGTCGCCCCACGGGTAACTCAGCTGTTCGCCGTCGTAGATGATCTCGTGAGCAGCCACGCCCTCGCGCATCGCACCCGTGCCCTGGCGACGGGTTTTGGTTTCGATGGCAAAGATCCCGCTCGGGCCGACGACCACGTGGTCGAGGTTGAAGCGCGCGCCGCGCTCGCCCGCCGGCACGTCGTGGAAAACGAGAAATCCTTCGCGTTTCAGCGGCTCGAGTGCTTCCGCAACGACGCGTTCGCCGAAGTAGCCGAGGTAACGATTGCGCCAACCTTCCAGTTGCTTCGCGAGGCTGCGACCGATTAACCAGAGCAGAAGCAGCAGGGCGACCAACACGCCGGCCAGGGCGCCCAGCTGCCGTTCGCCGTACATGTTCGTGGTGATCCATGCCAGCGCGGCACTGGCGAGCAGCGGTGCGAGGAAGGCCAACGCCGCGCGCTGGAGCAGCCGGTTGTCGATTTGGTCGATCTGCCGTCGCAAAGACTCGCCCGGTCCGCGGCGCAGCCGCAGATGATCGGGGAAGGGTTTTCGCTCACGTGTCCGGCGCAGGCGCAGCCACAGCGCTCCAAGGACGAAGCCGCCAAACAGAACCATGTAACTGCCGAAAACGAGCCAGCCGGAGGGCGACATGTCGGGGAGCTTGGACGGCGCGCACGGGGACGCCAAACGCCAAAGCAAATCGCCGCGCATTCACCGAGCCGGGGCGTTCTCGCCTTTTCCCCGAGGCCGCTTTCACTGCGGACGGATGGATACCTGGTCCGGAATCAGCTGGTTGTGGCGCGGCCTGCGTGGGCGGAGCGTGACGTTTGCCGCGTTATTCGCGGTCACGTTGCTCGGATTTTCCGTCATCGCGACGTTGCGTCACCTGCTCTCGTGGCTGCACGCGCCCTGGCTGGCCTGGTTCCTCCTGCCGATCCTGTTGATCAGCATCCTGGCGCGGAAGGAGATCGACTGGATGCCGGACGAGACTCAGCGGTTGAAGATCGCCCGTACACTGATCCTCGGATCGATCGTTGGTGCGATGCTCCTGACGTTGCTGCTCCCGCAACCGCCGCCCGAGCCCGAGCCGGTGCGGAAGGAAGGCCCGCGCCGCCACGGGCCGCCCGGCCGCTGAGGTGAATTTCCGGTGATCCGGATTGTAGCGGAACCGTCAATACGGACCGGTGGCTGCATGCGACGGGTGCGGGCGCGGCTCACCAGACGAGGCGCCAGTTGTTGGTCGGCTCAGTTGGAATCTCCGGGTGGCGCTCCACCCAGTGGATGATCAAGTCGCGGATCTCCGTGCTGGAGCGGTGCAGCACGGGCGCCTCCCGGAACATCGTGTAGCCACCGCCGCCGTTCAGCCGGTAGTTGTTGATCGCGACTCGCAGCCGTTGCGCTGGATCAAGCGGCGCGCCCTTCCACCGCAGATCGACGATCCGGTCACCGTGCGGGCGGCGGAGGTCGATGGTGTATTCGACTCCCTCGGCGAGATCGAAGTTGTACCCGGGGATTCGCGGATCGATCAGCTCGGTGGGGCTGCGCCCCGGCTCGCCGTCGCGAAAGTAGCGCGCGGAGTGCTCGAGCGCTTCCTTGATCTGGGCTCCAGTGAGTTCAACGACAATGAGCGTGTTCTCGTAAACGTAGAGCCCGGCGATGTCGCGCACGGTCACGTCACCCGCGGGCAGACGCGCCGCCGGATTGAAGCTGGCGGTAAACGAGACGTCGGCCTGGCCGGCATCGAGTTGCACGCGCTGAATGAGATCGATGAGCGCGGTGTCTTTCAGGCGCGCCTCCGCGCCCGAGAGCGGCTGTTGACTGCGCCCGATCGGGCGGTTGAGCCAGGCCTCGGTGGCTTCGTGATACGGTTTGCCAAGCTCGAGAATTTCCGGGTCGGCGGCGCTGGCATCCGTGATCGCGAACGACTGTGAGCTGCGAGCCACGACACGCCACGGCGCGGTCGGGTCCTGGCGCTCCAAGTACACGTCGGCGCGGATCAAGTGATCACCCCACCGACCGGCTTGGGCCAGCAATGTGTCGCCCACGACCAGCGAGGGAATGTGGCGATGGGTGTGGCCCATCAGAATCAGGTCGATCCCCGGCACCTCGCGGGCGATTTGAAGGGCGCAGTTCTCCATCGGCTGCTGCCCGGGCGACACCTGGCCGGTGGCGAGGTCTTCCTCCAGCCCCATGTGCATCGCGATCACAACCAGGTCCACCTTTTCCTCGCGTCGCAGGTGTTCGACCCAGCGATGCGCGGTCGCGACGGGATCGGCGAACTCCAGGCCGACGTAATTCTCGGGGTTTTCCCAGCCCGGCACGCCCGCTGTCGTGAGACCGAGGATACCGACGCGAACGCCACGAACGGTTTTGAGCAGGTAGGGCGGATACGCTGGCTCGTTCGTGCCGGCTCGCAGTGTGTTGGCGGAGAGCCACGGGAAACGCGCCTCTTGCTGCGCCTTCTGCAGGACGCCGAGGCCGAAGTTGTACTCGTGGTTGCCGATCGCCAGACCGTCGAACCCGAGCGCGTTCATCGCCAGCATCATCGGGTCGGCCGGCGCGTTATCGATCCGGTTGTGATAATAGGCGAGCGGTGTGCCCTGAATCGTGTCGCCTGAATCCAGCAGGATCAGGTCGGGAGCGTGGCGACGAGCCTGTCGGATCAACGTCGCGACCTTGGCGAGGCCAACGTTCGATGGCCGGTTCGCGTAGTAGTCGACCGGATAGAGATTGCCGTGCAGGTCGGTCGTGGAAAGAACCGTGACCTGGACGCGTTCGGGCGCGGCCGAGAGGCTGGCGGAGCTGAGCAGGACAATGACAAGCAGATGCCGGAGCATACGTGGCATCGGGCGAGCTTGAGCCGCGGCTTGGAAGGGCGCGAGCCATTGCGGTGCTGTGGTGCTGCGGGGCGGGCGGGCTGGGAGGCACAAACTCGAACAAATGCCGTTGCCCGTTTCTTAAGGCATGGTTCAACGGGCGCATGCTTTCTTTCTTACGTAAGCGGAGCTGGGTCTGCGGGATCAGTGTGTTGGCGCTGCTGGTGCAGCCGGTGCTCGTCGCGGGTGACTCCACCAGGCGATTCGATGCCGAGCGGCTGCAGCGGCTCGACCGCGTGATCGAGCAGGCGGTCACGGAGGAGCGACTGGCCGGCGCGGTGATGTACATTGCGCGCGACGGTGAAGTGGCGCACCTGAAGGCGTTCGGCCATGCCGATCGTGAGGGAGGCGTTCCGATGAAGACCGATGCGATCATGCGCATCGCGTCGATGAGCAAAGCCGTCACGACGGTGGCGGCGCTGCTGTTGTATGAGGAGGGGCGTTTCCTCCTGCACGATCCGATTTCCAACTACCTGCCGGCGTTCAAGAACTCGGTCGTCGCGGTGCCGTCGGCCGACGGCAAGTCCTACACCACTGAACCGGCGCGTCGACCGATCAGCGTGATCGACCTGATGACGCACACGGCCGGTCTGACGTACGGGGATGGCGTGGCGAAGTCGGAGTACGAGAAGGCCCGCCTGACCGGTTGGTATTTGGCCGGCCACGACGAGACGATTGAACAGGTCGTGGATCGGCTCGCCACCCTGCCACTGCATGCGCATCCAGGGGAGAGGTACCAGTACGGGTACAGTTCCGACGTGCTGGGCCGGTTCGTCGAAGCCGTCGCGGGCGAGCCGCTGGACCAGTTCATGGCCCGGCGGATCTTCAAGCCGCTCGGCATGGTGGATACAGGTTTCTTCCTGCCGCCCGAGAAGGCCGGGCGGCTGGCCCATGTGTACGGCTACGAGAAGGGCCGCCTGACCGTCAATGAGACCACCGCGAAGACCGAGTACCTGCACGGTCCGCGGAAATGTTTCGGCGGTGGCGCTGGCCTGCTGTCCACCGCGCCGGATTACGGGCGCTTTCTGCAGATGCTCCTGAACGGCGGCGAACTTGACGGCGTGCGGCTGCTTGCCCCGAAAACGGTGGAGCTGATGCGGACGAATCAGCATGTGCCGGGCTACAATGGCGACACAGGTGCCTTCGGGCTCGGGTTCTGGGTCGTCGACGACCTCGGCCGTTATGGTGAGTTGTCTTCGGAAGGGGCCTACGGGTGGGGAAGCGCGTACTTCCCGCAATACCTGGTGGACCCGTCGGAGCGACTCGTTGCGCTGTTTATGGCTCAGCTGCGGCCGACGGGTGGGCTGCCGTTGAATCAGCGCTTCAAGGTGCTGACGTATCAGGCGCTGGTCGACTGACGGTTCATTTTGTCATCCGCCCGGCGCTGCAGAATGCGATGCGCGCCGGGCGATCACCTGCACGCTGCACGTGGTGGCGAGTGGTGCGGCACTCGTTACGTTCACGTTAATCCAGATGGTTCGGCGGCTTCGGTGCCACGGCGGGGCGGGGGCACGGGATTGGCAGTCGTATTGGCATGAGTTCTACCCGTGCCGAAAAGAACAAGCCGTTGATGCAGTCCGAGCCAAAGCCGCCGTTTCCGGAGCAGCACCAGGATGGTCCCGGTTTGGAATCGCAGCTCAAACCGAGGCCACGCTACCAGGCGAGCCGCTACAAGGCCGCAGGCAAACTGGAGGGAAAGTGTGCGCTGATCACTGGCGGTGACTCGGGTATCGGCCGCGCCGTGGCGGTGCTTTTTGCCCGTGAAGGGGCGGACGTCGCGATCAACTTCCTGCCGGAGGAGCAATCGGACGCTGAAGAGACCCGGAAGGCGGTCGAGAAGGAAGGGCGTCGATGTGTGCTCCTGCCGGGAAATCTGGCGGAGCGGGAGACGCCATCCCAGCTGATCGACTCGGTGGTGAAGGAACTCGGTCAGCTCGACGTATTGGTCTCGAACGCCGCCCACCAGAATCGCAAGGAGCGGCTGGAAGACCTGACGGACGACGAACTCGAGGCGACGTTTCAGACGAATATCCTCGCGTATATCCGGCTCGCACGGGCGGCGCTGCCCCAGATGAAACCGGGAAGCGCGATCATCGTGACCAGTTCGGAAACGGGTTTGATCGGCAGCGCGCAGCTGCCGGATTACTCGTCAACGAAGGGCGCGATCAACGCTTTCACGAAGACTCTCGCGCAGAGCGTCATTGATCGCGGAATACGCGTGAACGCGATCGCCCCCGGTCCGGTGTGGACGCCGTTGAATCCTTCGGATGCCGGCATGACTCCGGACAAGGTGGCGAAGTTCGGTTCCCAGTCGCCGATGGGCCGCCCGGCGCAGCCGGAGGAGCTCGCACCCGCGTATGTGTTTCTCGCGTCGGACGCCGATTCGTCCTACATCACCGGCATCGTGCTCGAGGTGATGGGTGGCGAAACAACGGCGGGCTGAACGCCGCGCCGGCGAGCGAACGCGATGGCCCCGGAGATCGCCCGGCGGCTTGTGCCGTCGGGCGGATTGCCGCAGTCTGTGCGTCATGCCGCAAGACTACATCATTCGACTTCTGCAACAGCTTGGGGCGGTGCTGGCGTCAATTGCCGGAAAGAAGTCGCAAGGTGATTGGGCGGCGGCGGAACAGGAAATCGCTGACCAATGCGAGCGCCACACCGGTCTGCCGTTCGCCGTCGTGAAGCAGTCGACGCCGGAAAGCCTCGCGCAACTGCTCGCGATGGGTGGCGCCATGCAACTTCCGCGATCGCTGATGCTGGCGGAGTTGCTTTGTGAGGATGCCGACCTGAGCGAGCGGCGCGGCAACCCGATGGCCGCCGCCGCCAGTTACGCGCAGGCGGAAGCGCTCATCGCCCGGGCGCTGCCGTCGCTGGCGGGCGAGGACGAGGCTGCGTTTCAGGAGAAACAGGCTGTCGTGGTGACGAAACTACGCGACCTTGCGGGCGGTTCGTTGCCCCAGCACTGAGACGCTCAGGCGCCCGGCGATTCCGAACCGGTGGTCGCCACCTGCGCACCGTCATCTGACGCGAGATCCTGGACCTCGTTGCGCAGCGGCAGCAGGGAGGGCAACTTGTCGAGCGTGATCACCCGGGGGTGCTGGTAAACGCGGCGGAGGAAATCGGGCGGATTGGTGCGGCCATCCGTCAGATACTTGCCGCTCCAGGTGCTGAAGAAGGGCCAGTTCGCGCCTTCCGCGAAGAGCCGATCCGGGTCGGGAATCGGGCCATTCTCCGTTAGTGCGACGACTTTCCGGCCGTCGCGGAACTGATGGAAGCGCTTGTATTCGGACGCGAACGTCGGCCGGCCGCCGAGCAGTGGGTAGACGTCGAGGCTGATCATGTCCACGACATCGTCACCCGGATACCAGTTCTCCAACGCACCGCGTTTTTCGGTGGGGTTGAAGCACCAGATCAGGTTGTTGAGTTCGTGATGACGGGTGAAGCGATCGAACATCGTTCGCCACGCCAGCTTGAAAGGCTCCGGGCCGCGCGCGCCCCACCAGAACCAGCCGCCGCTGGCCTCGTGAAAGGGCCGCCAGATCACGGGCACGCCGGCATCGCGCAGCAGCTTCAGCTCCTCCGCAATCACGTCCATGTCCGCGATGAACTCCTCGTGGTCCCGCGTGCCCGGCAGCAGGGCCCGGTTCAGGTTGAAGTCGGACTGACGCGTGTAGAAGTGCGAGCGCGGCGCCCCGGCGAACCAATGGAAGCAGATCGCCACGATGCCGCCGCGTTCGTGCCACTCAATCGCGCGTTGCGCGACCCGCTGGCCGCGACGGCCTTCTTCGCTGTGCGAGTAGAACAGCAGGTCGAAGCTGCGGATCGCGGGGAGCTTGCCCGTGAGCTGCTCGAGGTACTGCATCTCGGCGTCATTGTCCTTGCCGTACCAGTCGACCGTTTCCTGCTGGCCGGCCAGGATGTGGCGACCCGACGATTCGTGCAGGAACTGCAGCAGCTGCGCGACCACGGGCTGCGCATCGGGCGAGACGGGCCGGTCCAGCGCGCTGGCCTCCGTCATCAACACCACCGCGGACGCCGCCGGCGCGAGGCGTCGAAAGGTGCGGGGCAGGGCGCGGAGGAATGCGCGCAAAAACGGCAGGGGACGAGGCATGACGGAGACATCGGCGAAAAGCATGGCTGGAACAGCGCGTCGCAACGGTGAAAACCACGCACTTGGGACGACGGGTTTCGCCCGGCTGGCGGACCCTGCGCGTTGCTCGCTCTGGATGAGCGATTTGTGCGTAGCCAGTTCTTCGCTACAGCGCCTGGTCGCCCGCGCTGGCGGGTGAGGTTCACAGGGTTTTGACGTGACAGCCCGGCTCGGGACCGGCTGGGTTGACGTTGTGAGCGGGAGGCCCTTGCCGTTGCGGCTCAGGTTGCGCTGCGCTAAGCCCGCCCGCTGCCCCGACCCCCGCATGCTTGCCCTCAGCTCCTTTGTCCTGATCACCGCCGCGATCGGCTTCTTCACGTGGCTCAAGTGCCGTCGAGCCGAGCGTGGTTCGGGTTCACGAGAGTACTTTCTCGCCGGCAACGGCCTGACGGCAATCTACGTGGCCGGATCGTTGACCCTGACGAACATCAACACTGACACGCTGGTCGGCTGGAATGGCAGCCAGAGCGTGATGGTGATCTGGTGGGAACTGGCCGGGATTGCCGGGCTCGTCCTTCTCGCGAAGTGGTTTCTGCCGCTCTACTACCGGCACAAATGCACCACGGTGACGGAGCTGCTCGAGCGCAAGTATGGTGACCCTCGGCTGCGCGCGCTCGTGGCGATGCTTTTCCTGGTCGGCAACGTCTTCATCTTCCTGCCGATCATGCTCTACACCAGCTCGCTGTTTCTCACGGCGCTCTTCGGCCTCGAGCTGCCCCTGATCGTTCTGGCGAGCGTGATGGCGGCGATGGGGGCGGCCTACGCCATTTTTGGCGGCCTGCGGGCCGTGGCGGTGTCGGACACCTATAGCGGGGTGCTGCTCTTTGGCATGGCGCTGACGGTGACCATCCTCGCGCTCAACGCCGTTGACTGGGACCTCTCGACGCTCCCGCCGGAGCGCAGCCGGCTCTTTGGCGAGTCCGGTTCGGTCCTGCCGTGGCACGCGTTGCTCACGGGCATGATCCCGGTGCAGCTCTTCTACTGGAGCACGAACCAGACGATCACCCAGCGCGCGCTGGCGGCGACCTCACTCGCCGAGGCGCAGCGGGGTTGCTACATCGCTGCGCTCATTCGCGCGACCATTGTGCCGGCCTGCGTGTTTGTGCCCGGCTGGTGCGCGTATGTACTTTTTGGCGACACCGGCGACGCGACCTATGGCCGGATCGTGCAGGCGGTGTTGCCGGCGGGACTCTCCGGCGCTTTTGCCGCGGCGATGGTGGCGGCGACAATGACGAGCTTCAATTCGGTGCTGAACTCTTCGGCCGCACTGTACTTTTGCGACATCCATCAACGCTTCATCAACCCGCACGCGCGAGTGGCGCGCTGGAGCGTTGGCCTCTCGATCGGCCTGTCGGTCCTGTCGATCGCGCTGGTTCCCGCCTACATTGGCGCCGACAGCATCATCCAGACGGTGCAGACGTTGATGGGATTGTTCAGCATGCCCATCCTTGCCGCCTTCATCACCGGGCTGGGCTTCCGCGGGGTGGATGCCCGGGCGGTCATGCTTTCGCTCGTATTTGGTGCCGCTTTGTATGGCTTCTTCACCTTCAAGTGGCAGCCACTGCACTTCCTCCACCTGATGGCGATCACCCTCGTGGCCTGCGTGGGATTTGCCCTGCTGGTCAACCGAGTGATTTTCGGGCGCCGGGCGACCCCCGCTTGGCGGACTGAAGACGCGGTGAGCGCGACGGCGTAAACGTCGAGGCGCGAGCAGCCTTCGCCTTGCTCAACCCCGGGCCGGATCTGTCGGAGCTGACGCCCAGACGATCAACCAGCCGCTTTCGGCGTCAACGTAGACGACCGGCGTCGCTTGGTTGTCTCCAGTTTCCACAAACTCAGCCGCCGGCGTCTGCGCCTCCTGGGCAAGCCGCGCTTCAGGAGCCGGTGCCTGGCGCGTCCACAACAGTACGACCAGCGCGGCTGCCGCCGGAATGCTGGCCCAGGTCCACCACGCTGTTCGCGGGCGTGAGCGGCGGCCCCGATCCTCGTGGGCCGCTGCACCGCGGTGCAATTGCTGACGCAGGTGAGTCCACGCGACGTTGGCGTCGGGCACGGGAACGTCGGCGGTGTTCTGCCGCCACGCTTCGGCTGCCTGCGCGAGGTGGACCTGCAACTGGCGGCAGCTGGCGCAGCCGGCCAGGTGTTCCGCCAATGCAGCCGCATCTCCCGGCGTCAGCGCCTGATCGCGTTCTCGGAAGAGCAGATCCTCGGCGTGGCGGCAGTTCATGGGAAAGCGGCGGCGGGCGAGCAGGGTTTACCAATGACGGCGGCTGCGGGATTCGACCCAGACGCGTTCCGTGCGGTATTCGTAGTGCCCGGGCTCATACCGGCGTACGCTGCGGCCGCACTCGTCGACCACCCAAACCGTGCGTCCGGGAACCCACACCCGCACGCGGGAGGTTTCCCAGTAGCCGTGCCGATGCGACGGACCGCGTCGATCGACCACCACAACGCGCGGGGGCGGCGGGCAATCGTCAATGATCACGGGTGCAGGGTGGTGCGAACGTTCGAGGTGGGACCCGACAATCACGCCACCGATAAAGCCGCCAATTGCTGCGAGAGCCTTGTCGCTCCCGGCTTTCGCTTCGTGCGGGAGAAAGGTGCCGAGGGACAAGGTGGCGGCCGTCAGAAGAATCGGAAGTTTCATCGCTGGTACAAGGGTTTCGGTCCTTGGGACGAAGCTCCGCGCCGCGTTATTCAATCGGCCCGCATCTTTTTTTTCTGTCAACGTGTCGCTGCGAATCGGCCGCTTCCGACTTTCAGTCCGCCACGATGATGACGGCGTAAACCTCGCCTTCGCCTCGCGCGGGACCGCCGAGGACGGCCGGTACCCCGCGTCGCAGCGCCAAGCCAGTGCGCATCAACGAACGTCCGCGCTCCGACCAGTTGACCTGAACCCGAAGCCGGTCGTCATCACTGGCCTCGGTCTGCAGCTCCAGTCGATGACCGGGTCCGATCAACAGGGTGGCTTGGCCGGGCGTCGCCATTGTCGTGCGGCCTTCCCCCACAAACTGGAAGCTCTCGAAGCGAAGGATGCGCCGAAGCGTGGCCTCGTACGGCTTCAGTCTCTCGTCCGTATTGCCGGGCGAGCGGGACGCCGTCACGAGCACGCCCCGAATCGCGGTGCCGCCACCGCGCTGGGCCTGCGCCAGCGGCGCACCGACCAGCAGGAAGCAGGAGAGAAGCAGGATCAATCGCATGACAGGTCCTTCAGTTTGCGGGCAAAAAGGCGGCGGGCGTGAAAGAGGCGCGACATGACGGTGCCGGGGCGGCACCGCAGAAGCCGGCCGATCTCCTCGTAGGATAGTCCCTGCACTTCCCGCATGGCGAGCACGGTTCGTTGGAGTGGTGGCAGCGCCTGCAGCGTTCGTTCAAACAGTGCGTGGCGCTCACGCCGCTCCAGGTCTCCGCGCACATCAGCGTTGGGATCACCGGGCTCAGGCACGAGCGGAGTTTCCGCTTCGCTCGCCTCGTCGGCCGACGTGGCGAACGGCAGAAATCGATCGAACCAGCGGCGGCGCTTACGCAAATGGTCGATGGCGCGCCGGACCGCGATGGGGTGCAGCCACGTGCTGAACTTCGAATCGTGGCGAAACGTGCCCAGGCGCTGCCAGACGGTCAGCCAAACCTCCTGGCAGAGGTCGCGCGCGTCTTCCTCGTGCCGGACGATGCCAAGGATCGAGCGGAAGACCGGCTCATAGTGCTGGCGCATCAATTCGCCGAACGCGTCCTCGTCCCCGCCCTGCGCTCGTCGGATGAGCTCGGCCTCGGCTCCGATCTGCGCCGGAGCCGTCGTGCCTGTTTCCAGGTTCATGGCACGAGGGCACGTCGCGCCGCCTATCGGCGGCCGATGCCGCGCCGCAGCGGATCTCCCGGCCAGCGGCAGTCCGGATAACCGCGGTAGTAGCCATACGGCCAATACAACCCGTCGCCTTCAAACTGGCTGATGGTCAGGGCGGCCGCGAAGCCCTTGTCCGGGTCGTCGTAGATCGTGGTGACGGAGCCGCCGTAGAACTCACCGCCGCCGCTGGAGCGACCGTACATGAGGCTGACTTCGCCGTGCCACTCCGCTCGCCGGCTGACGGTCGTGACCGAGTCAGCGCCGGGGGTCGTCCGGGGCCGCGCCACCACCGGGCGATCCGCCAGTGCGCGGGCGACGTAGCCATCGAGGGCCTGGCGTTCTTCGGGCGCGAGGGTGGCCAACCCGGCGGCGGCATACTCCGAAGCCGGTCGCCGGGTGGTAAAGGTGCCGGAGAACGCGACCACATCGCCTGCTCGCGCCAGCCGGAGCTCACGTCCGATGAAACGATTCAGTTCGGCCTGTTGCGCTTCGCTGAGCCGCGACAGCCCTGCGGCGTTACGCTCCGGTTCGGTCAACGTCGTGAGAAACGGCGTGTCGGCGATAGCCGCTCCAGCCTCGGCCCAAGCAAGGCTGGGCAGGACAAGGACCACCAGCAGGAGGAGGCCGCGGGCAAAACGGAGCGGGTGCATGAGAGATGAGAGGTCCGGTGGGCTCACCTTGTTCCGCCGGTGGACGCCAGCGGTGAGCAGGAGGTGTGACGCGCCGATGCGAGACAGGTTACCGTGCCAAACGAGCTTAAGGCGCCCGTTTCAGCCCTTCCCAGCGGACATTCCATTCCGGTGGAAAACCCGGAGCAGACTGGTCCGGAGCGCCGTCCCACCCTGCGGCCATAAGGGCAACGGCATAGAGGAGGCCGCCGTTGCTCGGGAAGTAGGGCCAGGGGCCGCCGGTCGCGAGGCCATTGTCGGCAAATTGGAAGTTGGGCGAACGGTGCAGCAGGTAGTTCACCGCCTGCTCCGGATGGCCAAGCCGCGCTTCCGCCATCGCGAGCATGGGAAAATCCCAGCCCCAGACGCGTTCGAAATCCCAATGTTCGGCGATGCCCTGCATCGAGCGGCGCATCGTCGCCACATCGACAGCATCGCCCGGCAGCAGCCCGTAGATGCCCGCGATCGCGGGGTGCTCCCACGCCCAGTTCTCGTACGTGTCGGGCTGCGTGGCCGACAAGAGGTAACGACCGTCACGCACCGGAAGCGGCACCAGCCGTTCCGCCACCTCCGTCCATTTTGCTTCCGGCGGCAGGCCCAGTCGCTCGCGCCAGGCTTGGGCGATCCGGAATCCAAATTGCCAATACGCGAGTTCGAACACCGGGTCCCAGGTGCTTTCGGCGGGAGAGTTCTCCGAAACGGTCTTTAAGGGGGGACCTAGGTGCAGTCCGTCGCTGCCGGACCGCTTCACCGGCACGTCCGCCATGAAGTCGGCCGTCGCGAAGATGACCTCACGCCAGTGTTCCAGCGTGTCTTGCGTCGGACGCGCCCGCCACTCCAGCTCGGCAAAAAAGATCGGGTGCGGCTGTTGCCACAGCAGGAAAGGACTGACGTTGCTGGGCGACTGCCGCCCGTCGGGACCAACCATCTTGGGCCAGCGCGCGCCGGCATAACCCTGACGCTGCGCGATCGCCCGGGCCTGCGGCAGCGTGCGCCGATAATAGTCGAGGCTGCGATCGAGCAACGGCCAGCGATCCCACAACGCGTACTGGGCGGCGTGCCACAGGTACATCTCGAGGTGAAACTTGCCGTGCCAGCCGAGGTTGACCAAACCCGCCTCCTGCGGCGGCAGCGGGCCCGCTTCCTGCACGGCCATCAGGTATTGCGAGAGCACGATGCGGCGTTCGAGTTCCGCCGCGCGCGGATCGTGGGTTCCGGAAAGATCGATCGCACCGCCGCTCTGCCAGAAGCGCGGCCAGTGTTGCACGCTCGCCTCGTGCACGTCGGCGTCGGACAAACGTGCGCCGGATTCAGCGTGTGGGGAGAACTCCGCGACAAACGCGAACGTCTCGCCGTCGCGTGGTGGAGTCAGACGAAAGGTGTGTGTCTCCTGCTCGGCCCATTCCCCGGACCCCGTCCAGTTCACGTCGACCCAGTAACGATCCTCATCCAGCGTGCGCTGCAGGCGGACGCCGGCCGGCTGGCGTGTCACGACAGTCTGGTGACGTTCGGGTTTCGTCCAATCACCGACGTCGGCGGTTTGCTTGCGGCTGTCGCCGTAGGGGAAGCGCCATGACACCTGCAGCCGCCCGGTGGTGAGCAAGCGCGAGGTGATGCGGATCGCGATCGCGTCGCGGCCGGGGTGGGCCCGCGTCAGGACTTCGACCGGCTCACCATCGAACTTGAAGCGGCTGGTGATCACGCCGCTCCACAGGTCCAGTTGCTGGTCAATGTCCTGCAGGTCGGCAACAGTGGCCTCACTGCCGTCGGAACGTGTCAGGATCATCCCAATACGGCCTAGGTTGAGCAGGTGCGGGTTGGCGCGGATCCAAAAGCCGAGCCGGTGCTGCTCCGCCGACATCGGGTGCCCGCGATCCGGGTGAGCGTCGTTGGCGCCGAGCGCGACCCAGGAGAATGGCACGCGCCGGCCGTTTTCGCCGGTGGTGATTTCGGTCCATTGAAAGTCGTCAGCGGACTGACCGGCCGGCAGCGGCTCGGTGTGCCAGCCCCAATGCGCGAAGGTTTGGCAGGGGATGAAGGTCTGCAGGCCGGTCACGTCGACGCTGAAGGCGAACGTGCCATTGCCGACCTGCAGCGGGGCGTAACGCGGTTCCCCCGAGGGCGCGTGCGGTGTGCCTTCGACGCCCTGCCCATCAAAGATCATCGCGTCGGCGCTGGTGCGGCTGAGGTTATGCCGGGTGACCAGAGCTTGGCGGTCAATCGGCTCCGATGGATTGGCCTGAGCCAGGGCTGTCAGGACGACACAGGTGAACAGGAAGGGGCGGATAACCATGGGGCGGGGCAGAACGTGGCAGGCGGCGCGCAGGACACAACTGGAGACGTCGGTGAACGTTCGCCGAGCGGGTCGTGCAGCCGACTGGCACAGGTGCCATCGGCACCAGGGCCCGTGCTTAACGGCGTTTAGCGTTGCAGTCGTTCCCGACCGTGCGGCCGCGAGAGATCGAGCAACGGGCCGAGCGGCACGATCTGCGTCGGGTTGATCTCCGTATGCGTGACGTAGTAGTGCCGCTTGATGTGATCGAGGTTCACGGTTTCGGCGACGCCGGGCACCTGATACAGATCCTGGAGGTAACCCTGCAGGTTCGGGTAGTCGACGATTCGCCGCAGGTTGCATTTGAAATGGCCGTGATAAACGGCGTCAAAGCGGACCAGCGTGCAGAAGAGTCGCCAGTCGGTCTCGACTGGATACGCCGCCAGCAGGTAACGCGTGCGACCGAGCCGCTCCTCGAGTTCATCCAGCGTCGCGAAGAGCGTGCGGACGGCGCGTTCATACGCCTTCTGGGAAGTGGCGAAACCGGCCCGGTACACGCCGTTGTTGACGGTGGTGTAGATCTTTTCGCTCAACGCGTTTTGTTCTTTGGCGAGCGCGGCGGGAAACAGATCGGGTGCGTCCAGACGCCCCGCGGGAAACACCTGGTCGAACATGCGGCAGACATCGTCCTCGGAGTTGTTGATGATCCGTCGCCGTTCCTTGTCCCAAAGCACCGGCACCGTGAAGCGCCCGCGAAACGAGGGATCGCTCGCCCGGTAGGCTTCGCTGAGGAAATGAAATCCGTTGATTGGATCAGAGGCGTGACCGTCGCCGTCTCGGAAAGCCCAGCCGCGCTCATCCCGCACCGGATCGACAACCGTCACTCCGATGGTTTGCAGCCCTCTGAGCTGACGCACGATCAACGTGCGGTGAGCCCACGGGCAGGCGAGGGAGACATACAAATGGTAGCGCTGCGGGTCCGCCGCGTAGTCTGAGCTGCCGTCGGTCGACACCCATTGACGGAAGGCGTCCTCCTGCCGCTGAAACTCACCCTCCTCATCCTGTTCCGCGGGAAACTGCGCTGTCATGCGTCCAACGTGTGCGCCTGCGCTCAGACGGCAACGTCGCCCGCAACAGACCTCGCGCCCGCGACTAGAGTTGGTGCCGAAGCAACCGGGCGGCCGCCTCCAGTAAGCGCTCGCGCACCGGGCGGCGCCGCCATTGCCGCAGCGTCAGCGGTTTGCTGACGCCGAGGTCGCGTTCAAAGGTGCGCTCCAGCGCGGCCGCGAACTCGGCATCGTAGACGTTGAGATTCGCTTCGTCATTCAGGCCGAACGAGCGGTTGTCAAAGTTGGCGGAGCCCACGGAAACCCACCGCCCGTCCACGATCATCACTTTGCAATGCAGGTTGGTCGGCTGGTATTCATAAAACCGTACACCGGCCTTCAGCAGCGGTCCGAGACAGGCTCGGCTGGCCCGGCGCACCACCCGAACGTCGATGCGTGGGCCGGGTAGAAGAATGTGCACCTCGACGCCACGTCGGGCCGCCGCGGCGAGCGCCTGCCGCGTCAGCCGATCGGGCACAAAGTAGGACTGCGCCAGCAGCACCCGGTGGCGGGCGGCAGCAAGCGAGAGCAGGTACATGAGCCGGATGCGCTCGCTCCCTTCGTCCTGGGAACTGTAGAACAGGTGGGCGCGATGTTCGCCGCACGGCTCCAGCGGCGGAAAGTAGGCTTCGCCATGCTCCACACGGCCACGAGCCTTCGTCCAGTTGGTCAGAAAAGCCGCTTGAAGTTGCGCGACCACCGGCCCTTCCACCTGAAAATGGCTGTCCCGCCAATGTTCGGGATCCTGCGCGTCCCCGGTCCACTCGTCGCCAATGCCGACGCCACCCGTGAATCCGATCCGACCATCGACGATCAGCAGCTTGCGATGCGTGCGGTGGTTGATTCGCGACGGGTTTCTCCAATCCGGTGGATGATACCGGATGACCTGACAGCCCGCGTTCTCCATGAACGCGATGAGCTCCGCATCCATGGGCAGCGCGCCAATGTAATCCAGGAGCACGTGCACGCGGACGCCGGAACGGGCACGCTCGGCGAGCGTATCGGCGAAGCGGTGGCCGATTTCGCCTTTCCAGTAGATGAAAGTCTCGAAGCAGACCGAGCGTTTCGCCTCCGCAATGGCTCCGAGCATGGCAGGGAAAATCGCGTTCCCGTTGACCAGTTCGGTGATCCGATTGCCGGACAACATCGGGGCTCCGAGCAGCCCACTGGCCGTACGGACAAACTGCGGATCCTCGACTGCGCACATGTCCTGCACCAAACGGTCGATTCTCGGGCGGCGACCACTGGTCACCAAGACGAACCCAACGGCGATTAACAGCCCGACAACGACGCCGATGAGGAAGCCCATGGGGTTAGGGGCTCATTCAAAAAAAGCGCGCGGCGGTCGCCGTCCCCTGCGACCGC
>JAEWIY010000108.1 GCA_023386835.1 Verrucomicrobiota bacterium | reverse complement strand
CGGCGCTACGCGCCGGGGAGAAAGGAGAAGGGAGAACGGAGAAGGAACGGACGGAATGGCGGAGCAAGGGGCAATGAGCAGGAAGCAGGAAGCGTAGGAAAAGCACGCTGCGTCGCTTCGAGGCCGGTCGTGTTCGGGGGCGGTGTTGAGAGGCGGAAGCGCAGACGGGAGAGATCGCTGAAAGAAGCGGGGCGGTTCGCGCGTTCTAGTGCTGCATCCGCGTCACATGGTGGAATCCGAGTCCCTACCCAATCGCCTGCGTTCGATGGCTTCCGGCGAGCGCCCGCAGGAGCGGTTGGAACGTCATGGTCCGTCCGCGTTGAGCGACACGGAGTTGCTGGCGATGCTGCTGCGCAACGGCACCCGGGGGCACGACGTGCTAACGCTGGCCGGTTCATTGATCGCCGCCGCGGGCTCGCTCGCCGGATTGTTGACGTGGCGTGTCCCTGATTTCCGCAAACTCAAAGGCATCGGGCACGTCAAAGCCCTTCAACTGGTCACCGTGCTGGAGATTGCCCGCCGTGTCCTGGGGCAGGATCAAACGACCGCCCCACAACTGCACAGCGCGGAAGCGATCGCCGCGCACTGCCTGCCCTTTGTGCGTGGACTTGAGGTCGAAAAATTCTGGGTTCTCTGCCTCAACCGAAAGAACCGACTCATCCGGCGCGTCGAAGTCACGTCGGGCACCGCCGGCAGCACGCTCGTCCACCCGCGCGAAGTGTTTCGTGAAGCGATTCGCGAGGGCGCCTCAGCGGTGGTCTGTGTGCACAACCATCCGAGTGGCGACCCTGCGCCCAGTGCAGCCGACATCCGCGTGACGCGCCAGCTCCGTGAAGCCTCGCAGGCCGTCGAGATCGAACTGCTCGATCATGTCATCGTCGGATGGCGCAGCGCGGACCCCACCGGCGTGGGCCACTACAGTTTCCGCGCCGCCGGCTTGTTGTAGCCTCGACCGCGGATGCCGGCCACTGCCCCCGGTTTGCATCAGCGCTCAAGCGCGTTTCGGGAAATCTTTGCCATGCCCGCGGGTTGACCGAAAAAAGGCCTTGAAATCTAAATCGCGCGCCCTGAACTACGCCGTTCCCTCTCGGTGGGATACTCAAGTGGCCAACGAGGGCAGACTGTAAATCTGCTGAGCTCCGCTCTACGGTGGTTCGAATCCACCTCCCACCACCATTCTTAGGAGGGCCCACTACACCGAGGGATCCGCCTTGAACACCGGCAGCGCGCCGCGCTGCTGATTCGTTGGCAAAGAGGCTCGTGCCTCGCGTCAAAGCCGCCCTCTTCTCGCGTCGCTCGTCTTGGTGGTCTCAATCGTGCGCAGAAGCACAGGGCCGAGCAGACCGGATTCCGGCAAGGGTGGCAGACCGCCACGACCTCCGAGGGTGATTGGGCTGTTCAAGACGCGTTCCGCTTCGGGCACCGTCGCATCGCCCAACAGGCGGTTCGTCCATTGATTGATCACGCGCACCCTCAACGTATTGGTCCCTGCTCTGACGGCGTCCGTCAGGTCCACTTCATACGGATACGCCCAGGCTGTTCCCACCGGCTCGTCGTTGAGAGTCACGACCGCCAAGTCACCGACTCGACCGAGATCCAGCAGCAGGCGGCGGCCAGCGCCGACGATATCGGGAGCGAGCGAAAACGTCGTGCTGTACTCCGCCGCGCCTGAATAGAAGCGCACGCCGGGCTGGTCATGAGCCGACCACGGCTGGAGTTCTGACACCTCGATTCCTTCCGGCGCTCCCAACCCCGGCTCAAAGGCGACTGTCCACGGCCCAGCAATCTGCTGCACCACCCGGCTGCTCAGGTGCGCGATCTCCCGCTCTGGCGCCTCGGCCGGTTGACGGAAAACCACAAACACCGCGTCGTGCGGCCGCAGATCCAGGCGCACGGTCGTGTGCGTGGCATCGGCGCGGTAACCGAGATCCACGCGCGTGCCATCGTTCGCGCGCCACACCTCCGGCTGCCGATTGGCCACACGGAAACGCGCATCCAACTGCTCGGCGTGGTCGCGCACGTTCGCAACGAAGTAAATGTCCGCGTCCGCGGAACGCCGGTGCGTCCAGACGATCTCTGAATCCAAACCCCGGCTGGTCTGCACGTCCGGCGGCACGCCGTGGCGCTGCAATACTTCCTCGAGTGTGCGTCCCCACACGACGCTACCGCGGCCGACGCGACGCACGGTGCGGCTGGCGCCGTCCAGATCGCCCCACAACGCCGCCGCGAGCTGCCGCGTCTCGTCGTCACTCTGCGGATACCCCATCAGGCTGGGCGACCGGCGAGGTCTTGGTCCGACGATCGCCGCCCCGCCTTCCACCAACGCGGCCAGCTTGCGGAGCAGTTCCGGGCGCATCGCATCGGTCTCCGGCAGCACCAGCACGCGGTAACTCATCCCATCCGGGAGCACCAATCGTCCGTCGTCGGCAACCTGCAGCCGATGCAGCAGCACATCCGCATTGATGAAGGCGTAGTCGTAACCCTCCGGCGGCGACGGCTTCGTGCCCACGCCCCAAATCGGTGGGGTCGACGGTGCGCCTTCCCCCAGCAGGTACGCGACGTCGACCACGGGCTGCCCCTGTTGCAGCATGAAGCTGGTCCGCGCCAGATAGGTGACGAACGGCGCCGCCTGCTCGGCCCAGGTGATGTTGCGATGGAAATGCGTTCCGACCATCGCGTTGCCGGGCTTCGTATCCAACGGCTGGTGCGCCGACGTGTGGAACACGATCCGGTTGATGCCCTGCGCAAACCAGTAGTCCGCGACCGCCTTCAGCTTCGCCGGCGATTCGAAGCCGCCACCGGTAAAGGACTCCGCGGCCACAATCGGTTTTCCGTACGCATTCGCAGCCGACGCCGCACCGCGGATGTCCTGCAGGTACATCAACCGCGGATGCAGGTCGTTGACCCAAAACTCACCCATCGGGATCTCGACCTTGCTCTTGTTGAGCAGCGTGTCCTCCGGCATCTCGAGCGACACGCCCGCTGCCTCCGCGTAGATCCCGATCCCGTGCTCCCGCAGCAGGTCGCTCATCGTGCCGTAGTGGTGCTCGGCCCACATGTCGGCCAGCGTCCGGCGGAAATCCCACAGGAACCGATCGCTGATCTCCGCGCTTCCGACCACGCGACCGGTGAGCACCGGGAGATAAGGCCCAGGATCGTACCCACGGCGCTCGCGAAACTCGACCAGCATCTCGTCCGACCAGTTGTTCGTGCCCGCCTCCCAGCTGTCCATCATCACGTACCGCAGGCTGCGGCCAAACAGAGGTCCCAACGCCTTCGCAATCGGATCGAAGTATCCGTGAAAGTAAGACGTCATGTGGCGGCGGCTGAGCTTGTCCGCCTCAAAACCCGAGCCCTCGGCCGTCGCGGGCCGGTTTTTTGCGCCCGTGAGGGAGTACCCGAGCCGCAGAATCGTCCACTCCCCCTCCGGCACCTCCCAATCCAGGCTGCCGTCCGGGCGAAACTGCGAAGTCAGGTCCACGACGTCTGGCAGCGCGACCGCCGCGCCCTTCGCGGGCTCGGGCGTCGGCTGCGTGTCATACTCAAAAAGAAAACTGAATCCGGCTTTTTCCTCCCAACGATGGACCCGTGCGCCGGAATGGAATTTCGCTTCACTCAGCACGTATTCAGCCGCTGGTTGCGGCGCTGTTTCCGCCATCGTCTGGGCCGGCCCGAGCGGCGCACCGGTCAACTCGAAGCGGAACGATCGCGCCGTCACGGGGGCAAACGCGAATGTGCGCACCATGCCCTGCCGATACAGTTGAGCTCCCGGCAACGTCACGAGCACGCGGTAGGTTTCACCGTCCTCGCTCGCCAGCACGCGCCCGACCGGGATCCCGCGCCCGCTTCCCCCCTGCCCGCCGAGCGTCACGGCCTGCACCGTCACCGGCTCCGCATAGTCATACTGGATCCACGCCGCCCCGCCCTCGGACGGAGCTGCGATCTTCAGGATCGTACCGAGATCATCATCCAGCAGGGCCGCGGCATCGATTGTTCCAGTATGCGAGTGCACCGCCGCCGGCTGCGGCGACGACCCAACTTCGCCCGCTGGCGTCCGGTATGCAACAACCGCGCTATCCGCATAGAACGACGGCTCATCGTCGTTGTGGCCATAGTAACTCGCGCCCGTGGTTCGGATCTGTCCGATGTTCGCCGGCGGCTGCGGCAACGCGGCGGAGAAGGTCTGCGGCCCACGGACCGTGACTTCGCTCCAGACATACTTCTTCATCGCTTCCGCCGGCTTCACCCACGGTCCGCCCGTTTCACTCCAGCCTGGCGAACTGAAGATCGCCATCTCAAGGCCAAGCCGGTCCGCCTCGGACGCCGCATGGCGGACGGCGGCGAACCATTCCGGGGTGCCGAACGGCGTCTTGGGCTCGACCGACTGTCCACGACCAAACGCCACGTCCGCCAATTGGAAGCCGCCCAGCCCCGCCCGCTTCATCCACTCGAGATCCTTCGTGATGCCCGCGTGCGAGACATTGCTCATCGTCCAATGCCACCACGTGCGCGGCTTGGCCGAGTCCGGTGGTGTCTCAAAGCCGCTTTCAAGCGCATCCGCCGCCCAGGCGGCCCCACCCCACAGCAGCGCAACCGCGAACCAGAGCGGATGTTTCATCGTTGCAGTCATCTTGACGGCGCTGTTGCCGCTGCTCACTGTCCCTTGGCTTTTGTCGCAGCGTTCCGAATACGACTGGAGGCGAGGTCGCTCTGCAGCTCGATGACGTCACCCGGGCGGGTCTCGAAGCGCCGCTCATCCTGCCCCAGCCGCACGCGCACCGGGCCACCGCGCAGTGAACGGATGACACCCGTCGGCTTCTTCCCTGCCTTCCACGTCAGATCCACTTCAAACCCGCCGCGGGTGCGGAAGCCACGCCAGCTCCCCTCCGCCCAGGCGGCCGGTTTGGCCGGCAGCAGGTGCAGCACCGGTGCGCCGTCCGCTTCCTGCAGGTGGCTTTGCAGCAGCATCTCGATGATGCCGCTGGCGCCACCGAAGTTGCCGTCGATCTGAAACGGCGGGTGCGCGTCGAACAAGTTGAGGTAGGCAAAACCCGGGCTGATCAACTGGCGCAGCAGTTCGTGGGCGCGTTCCCCTTCGAGCAAACGCGCCCAGAAGTTCACCTTCCAGGCGAGGCTCCAACCGGTGCCCTCATCTCCACGAAGCTCCAATGTACGCCGGGCGGCCCGGGCGAGATCCGGCGTCGTCAAAGGTGAGATCTGCGCGCTCGGGTGAAGGGCATACAGATGCGACACGTGCCGATGGCCACGCTCCGGCGCTTCGAGGTCCCAGTCGAACTGCCACTCCTGCAACTGCCCGGCCGCGCCAATCTGGAATGGCGGCAGCCGTCGCGCCGTCGCCTCGATCCGGCTTCGCAACTCTTCGTCCCGCTCGAGCACCCGGCTCGCTGCCACCACGGCGGCCAACAGGTCCCGCAGGATGGCGTTGTCCATCGTGGGCCCCGCCTCGATCGTCGCTCCCGGGTGATGCGCGTTCTCCGGTGAGTTCGACGGCGCCGTGACCAGATAACCGGTGCGCGGATCCTCCACCAACGTGGCCAGAAAGAACTCGGCCGCTCCCCGCAGAACGGCGTAGTCGCGCGCCAGCTGCTCCTTGTCGCCGGTGAACTGATACCGCTCCCACAAGTTGAGGCTGAGCCAGGCTCCTCCCAGCGGCCACATGCCCCAGAACGCGCCGTCGATCGGTCCGCTGGCACGCCAGAGATCCGTGTTGTGATGCGCCACCCACCCCGGCGCGCCATAGAACGAACGCGCCACCCGCTGCCCCGCCTCCGCCAGTTCATGCAACAAGGTCACCAGCGGCTCCACGCACTCATCGAGCTGCGTGACCTGCGCCGGCCAGTAGTTCATCTCGGTGTTGATGTTGATCGTGTACTTGCTGCCCCAGGGCGCGAAGAGCTTGTCGTTCCAAATCCCTTGCAGGTTCGCGGGCTGCGTGCCCGGGCGTGACGAAGCGATCAGGAGGTAACGCGCGAAATTAAAATACAGCGCCGCCATCGCCGGATCCTCATCCTGCGCAAACGTCGCAATCCGTACATCTGTCGTGCGGGCACTCAGCTCGGGCTTTGCAACACCGAGCGTCAGCGACACGCGGTCGTACAATGCACGATGATCAGCCACGTGCGCGTCCTTCAGCGCGGCATACGTTTTGCCGGCCGCGCGTCCCAGAATGCGCGCGTTCTTCTCCCGTGGCTGGCCACTGACATCCTTCCAGCTCACGAAGCTGGTGGCCGCCGAAAGCAGCACCGTCACCGCGTCCGCTTTCCGCACCTTCAGTTGTCCCTCCCCCGGCAAAACCCACCCACCCTCGGGCTGCACCACCGCCTCAATCTCCCACGTGAGCTTGGCCTCCACACCCGCGCTGGGGCGGTTGCGTCCCGCCATCCGCAGCCCGCCCGCCCAAACCTGTCGATTCGATCCCTCATGGGGTGAATCCAGCCGGAGCGTGACGTCGATCTTGCCGGGCTGATCCGCGGTCAGCCGCACCACGATCACGTTGTCGGGATGACTGGCGAACTGCTCGCGGGTGTAGCGAACCCCATCGACGACATACGAAACCGTCGCGATTCCGCGGCTCAAATCGAGTCGTCGTTCGTAGGCCTCGTACCGCTCGTGACCCGGCAGGCTCAGCCAAAGGTCACCCAACGCCTGGTAACTCATCTGCACCATGGGCTGCGCCATGAACGCCTCCTGCGTCAGCGCCTGCGCTTCCGCGTGACGATTCTGGAAGATCAATTCCCGGATCTTCGGCAGCGCCTCGAGCGCACCCGGGCGGCTCGGATCGTAGGGGCCGCCGGCATACAGTGTGTCCTCATTGAGCGTGATCCGCTCATCGGCGGGTCGGCCAAGCACCAGCGCGCCCAACCGGCCGTTGCCCAGTGCCAGTCCCTCGGTCAGCGGCTCCCTCTCGCCGGGGAGGTCGTATCGAAGTTCATGCGACGCGGCCCCTGAAAGCAACGGAGCCAGCAACAGTAGCGCGACAATCGAAAGGGAACGGGGCAGGTTCGTCTTCGGCATGATCAGAACAGGTCGGGTTGGGGAGAAGCCAGCAGCAGCCCGGCGCACTCGTGCACCGGCGTCAAGCCACGCGCACCCGACAGGTTCGGGACGGCCCTTGCACAGAAAAGTCGGGACTCTGCCTGTTTCGGTCTCCTAACATGAACGTCATGCGTACCCTCCTTTCAGCGTCACTTCTCGTCGGACTCGCGCTGCCCTTGCTCGCGTCACCGGACCCGGTTCGCTTCGACTCCTTCGAGTACACGGGGCGCGACGAGATTTTTGCCACGCCGTTAAAGCCCGGGGAATACCGCAATCCCATTCTCGCCGGGTATTACCCCGATCCCAGCCTTTGTCGCGTCGGCGACGACTATTACCTGATCAATTCCACCTTTGCCCATTTTCCCGGCATCCCGATTTTCCACAGTCGGCACCTGGTGAATTGGAAGCAGATCGGCAACGCCATCAGCCGGCCCGACCAACTGCCGTATGATGGACTCGGAATCACCCGGGGCATCTTTGCTCCGGCCATCAGCTATCACGACGGGCTGTTTTACATCGTCTGCACCCACGTCGATGCCGGGGGCAACTTCGTGCTCACCGCGACCGATCCGGCCGGTCCGTGGTCCGATCCCATCTGGCTCGATTTCGACGGCATCGATCCGTCGATCTTCTTCGACGAATCCACCGGCCGCGCCTGGATCGTCAACAACGGCAATCCGCCCGACAACCAGCCGCTCTACGAGGGTCACCGCGCGATCTGGATCCAGGAATGGGACATCGCGGCGAAGCGACCGACCGGTCCCCGACGCATCATCATCAACGGCGGCGTCGATCTCGCGCAGAAGCCGGTCTGGATCGAGGGGCCCCACATCTTCAAGCGCGGCGAATGGTACTACCTGAACTGCGCGGAAGGCGGCACCTCCATCCATCACTCACAGGTCATTTTCCGCAGCCGCCAGCCCGACGGGCCCTACACGCCACATCCCCGTCCGACGCTGACGCAGCGTGATCTCCCGGAAGACCGTCTCCATCCGGTGACCTGCACGGGCCACGCCGATCTTGAGATCGGTCCTGATGGCAAATGGTGGGCGGTGTTCCTCGGCTGCACTCCGTATACAGGCGGCCACTACAACACGGGACGTCAGACCTTCCTCCTGCCCGTCACCTGGTCGGAAGATGGCTGGCCGCAAATTCTGCCTCCCGGCGAAGCGGTGCCGTTCGTCGGCAAGGGGCCGGCGGGCGCCGGGCTTCGGGAAGACCCCAAGCTGCCGCTCACGGGCAACTTCACCTGGCGCGACGAGTTTGACCGCGCCGAGCTGGGCGATCCGTGGCTGTTCCTGCGTGCGCCCAAGGAGACCTGGTGGACGCTGGCCGACGGAGCGTTGCACCTGACGCCGCGCCCCGACGCGCTGCGCGAGCGCCACAACCCGACGTTCGTCGGACGTCGGCTGCAACATAACCGCTTCGTGGCGCAAACCACCCTGAACCTGCCGGCCCAGGTGGGAGTCACCGCGGGGTTGTCCGCCTTCCATAACGAAACCCACCACTACAACTTTGGCGTGCGTCGCGCATCGCCCGCGGGTTCGCGTTACGAAATCACCGTCGAGGCCCAAAAAGGCGCCGCCGAGAACGCCCAGTTCACCTTGGCGGAACTCACCGCGGCCCCCGGCACGCCGGTCACGCTGCGCCTGACGGGTCACGACACCGATTACGTCTTCGACTATTCCACCGACGGGGGCGCCACGTGGACGCAAGTCGGCGGCACCTTTGATGCCCGGGCGCTCAGCGTGGAGACGTCATACGACTTCATCGGCGTGCTGCTCGGCTTGTACGCGCGCACGCCTTGAGCGGTTCCCGGCGGCGGCCGCGACGCCCGACGCTCCTGGCGTATCCACGCCCGCCGGCGGCACGTGGATCCTAAGCCGGATTCGTGCGTCGGCTGCCGGTAGGTCGATCAGTGCCCACCTGATAGGATCGGATCGGCGACTTCGGTAAGTTGACACCCTCATCCGGGCGCCTCGGCGGTCCCGCCGCTTGAGGTCCATCACCTGGTTGGCTCTGGCCACCCGTGAAGGCTGACTGTCTCGTTTTTTGCTTATCCTGACGCCGCGGAGCGACAGTCCGGCAGCTTTTCGCCTGCGCGGTCCTGGCCTTGTACGCCGTTCCGGCCGCGCCCGCTCAAAGCGCGCCGCCGGAAACGCCCCAGGTGAGTGCACCGGAGCTGCGTGAGCGTCTCGACTATTTCTACTCCATCGTGCTCAGCACGCTCGAGTCGGCCACTTTGCGGGCCGGACAGGTTACCGACGACCTGGAGCGACTGCGCGCGCTGACCTCCGCCAAGATCCGCGCGATGCGCATCTACCGCGCCATCCTTTTTCAGACGGAGCCACGGGATGGTTTTGCCGATGCATGGACGGTGACAGTGCAGGCCCGTGTCTTTTTCGAATCCGACGAGGCGAAGGCAGAATTCGGACCCGCCACCCCAATCCTGGAAGAGGCGTTTCACCGGCTCGAACGGCAAATTGAAACGATCGCGTCTTCGTTCCTCCCACTCACGCGCATCACTGAAGTCAGCGAAGCGCTGGAAACCTACGCTCGTGAACAACCGATCCGCAGTGTGCGTTCGCTTTCGCCGCCGGACACGCGAAACCGGCCATCGACCGGACCCGTCGCGTGGATCCTGAGACTGCCGCTCGCCCCATTCCGCGCGATGACAGGCGTCGATCGCACGGCACACGCCGTGCATGAACTCACGCTGACAGCGGACGCGTTCTCGCAAATGATCAGCTCGCTGCCGGTGGAAATCTCGTGGGAGGGCGAGTTGCTGCTGCTGCAGTCGCGTCGCGAGATCGCCGCTCTCGTCGAACAGAATCTAGCCCGAGTCGATACCCTGGGCCGCGGTCTTGTTGACCACCTCGCGTGGCGCCTCACCCAAGTGCTCGCCCTCTGGTTTGTCCTGGCGCTCGTCCTCCGCGCCGTGGCGCGCCGGGGTGCACCCGTTTCCTCCCGCCGCCCGGATTGACGCGAAGAACCCCCAACCACGGAGCGATCCTCAGCCCCCGGGCATATCCGTCGCCCGCTCCCCGATCCATCCTCACCCGCCATGAACACAGTGCTCATACCCCACACCAAAACCCGGTCGTCACTTCTGCTCGCCTGGGGAGGTTCATGCCTCGTTGCTCACCTCACCCAAGGATCCGTCCCGCGAGCCGACGCCGCCAGCGCGGCCGAACAGCGCGCGCGCGAAACCGAGGCTAAGATGACGGACGACGAACGATTCTCTCTCCTCATCAGCATCCTCGGCACGGTGCCGGGCGGCGCCATGCCACCCGACCCGCGCGTTCGCGATGTCAAGAACCAGAGCGCGGGCTACACCCCCGGCATCCCTCGCCTCGGCATTCCGGCGCTGCGGAGCAGCGATGCGAGCATGGGCATCACCAATCCCGGCTACCGGCCCGACGATCCCGGCGCGACGGCGTTTCCCGCCTCGATCGTTGTCGGCTCGAGCTTCAACCCGCAGCTCGCGCGGGAGGGCGGCATCGCGATCGCCCGGGAGGCGCGCAGCCGTGGCTTCAATATCCAGCTGGCTGGCGGAATGAATCTCACCCGCGAACTGCGCAACGGACGAAATTTCGAATACTACGGCGAGGACCCTTGGCACAGCGCGGTCCTGGCCGCCGAGCAGGTCAACGGCATCCAGAGCCAGCTGGTCATTTCGACGCTCAAGCACTACACACTGAACGCCAACGAAACCAACCGCCACTGGCTGGACGCCATCATCGACCCGCCCGCGCATCGCGAGTCGGATCTGCTGGCCTTCCAGATCGCGATCGAGCGCTCGCGGCCGGGCGCGATCATGAGCGGCTACAACAAAGTCAATGGCACCTACGTCGGCGGCAGCCACCACCTGTTGAACGAGGTGTTGAAGGGTGCGTGGGGCTACAAGGGCTACGTGATGTCCGACTGGGGTGCGGTGCCAGAATGGGAGTTCGCGTTGCACGGATTGGACCAGGAGTCCGGCGCGCAGGCGGACAAGATGATGTGGAAGCTGGAGATCGAACCGTTTGTCGGACCGTTGCGCCAGGCTCACGCGGACGGCCGGTTCCCGAAAGAGCGGCTGTCCGATATGGTGCGCCGCATTCTCACCTCGGTATATGCGGTCGGCATCGACCGCTGGGACAGCCAGCCGGAGGTCGACCTGGCGAGCCACGATGAGCTCGCGCTCAAGATCGCCCGGCAGGGCATCGTGCTGCTGAAGAACGACGGCGCCCTGCCGCTCGCGGCCGACAAACCGCTGAAGATCGCCGTCATCGGCGGCTATGCGCAACAGGGCGTGATCAGCGGAACGGGATCAGGCGCGGTCGCGCCGGTCGGCGGCTTCGCCGGCATGATGAAAATCGGCTGCGCGGGCGTGATGGGCCGACACCGCAATCTGTTCCTTTTCGCGCCGTCTCCGCTCGATGAGCTGAAAAAGGCCCTGCCGAACGCGGCCATCGATTTCGACCCCGGGTACACGCCGGCCGAAGCGGCCCTGACAGCGAAGCGTTCGGACCTTGTCATCGCATTTGGGATACGCGTGGAGGGCGAAGGCTTCGACCTCCCCGACTTCTCGCTCCCGTGGGGGCAGGACGCCGTGATCGACGCGGTCGCGTCGGCCAATCCGAACACGATCGTCGTGCTCGAAACGGGCAACCCGGTATCGATGCCATGGCGCGACAAGGTGAAGGCGATCGTGCAGGCGTGGTATCCGGGCCAGGCGGGCGGCCGGGCCATCGCCGAGATCCTCACCGGCGAGGTCAATCCCTCGGGCCGCCTGCCCATGACCTTCCCCGCCGAACTCGCGCACACGCCGCGGCCCGAGTTGTCCGGCCTCGGCACGCCGTGGGGCACGCCGGTGACGATCCGCTACGACGAGGGCGCGGAGGTCGGCTACCGATGGTATGCGCAGAAGAACCATCAGCCGCTCTACGCGTTCGGTCATGGACTGAGCTACACCAGCTTCGACTACGGCGACCTCCAGGTGAGCGGAGGTGACACGGTGACCGCTACCTTCACCGTCACGAACACCGGCAAGGTCGCCGGCGCCGACGTGCCGCAGGTTTATCTCACGGAAGCGCCGGACGGGCGACGGATGCGGCTGCTGGGGTTCGAGCGCGTCGAGCTGCAGCCAGGCGAATCCAAGACCGTGACGGTATCCGCTGATCCACGACTACTCGCGCGCTTCGACGGGCCGAACGGCCTGGGGCAGTGGCGGATCGCGCCGGGCACGTATCGAGTCGCGCTCGGCAAGTCTGCGGGCGATGTCGTGCGGACGTCGGACACGACCCTCCGTGCGCGCGTGTTCGGCAGATAAGGGGCAGCCATCCGATCGAGACCCGGCGATCGCACATGAACCCTGCCCTGCGGACCTGGCACGTGGGTGGAGGCAAATGCCACGTCAACTGAACTGTCCCGTCGTAATATCACGAAGGCTGCGGCGTGTGCGTCAATCGGCGTGCTGGCGATTGGATTCTCCCATAACGAGCACTTCGCCCGCTCCGGGTCGGCTGAAGCTGGGCTCGTTGGGGCTCACTCGCACGATGTGTCCGCCTGACTCGCTGCACGATCAGGTCGTGCGCGACTGGCCGATTTCCGTTCCTACGTTCTGCGGGACGGCCACCTCATCATCTCTCTGCAGGCCGATGGCGGCACCTAGGCGTTTGAACCACTGGAGCGCGCGGCGCCTTCCAGCTGAAGCCGAGTTGGCCCATAGCCCGCGCTGTCGTCCGAGCACTAGCTACGCATGAAGCCCCGCCCCGAACTCGTTCTCACGCTACTCACGTTTGTTTTCGTCTCGTGCCGCTCGATCGGGCCCGCCACGATCAGCCGGGACCGGTTTGATTACAGCACGGCGATGACGGAGTCGTGGAAGCGGCAGATGCTCCTCAACATCGTGAAACTACGCTACGTCGATCCGCCGATCTTCGTCGACGTCGGGCAGATCGTGGCCGGCTACCAAGTTGATCACTTCGGCGGCTTTTCGGCTCAGGTGAATTCCGGCTCCGCCGGCGATTTCGGGAACGTGCGCGGGGAGATCCGCTTTACCGACCGGCCGACGATCACCTACACGCCGCTGACGGGCAGCCGCTTCACCGCGAGCCTGATCACACCGATTTCGCCGGCGTCGCTCTTTCACGTGATTCAATCGGGCTGGCCCGCCGACCTGATTCTCCGGCTCGGCACGTCCTCGATCAACGGCCACCCCAGCTCCGATCGCTTTGAAACCCGGGCGACGCCATCCGACGGAAGCAACTACTTCCGGATCCTTGAGCTGATGCGCCGGCTGCAGGCGAACCACGCCGTGAGCGTCCGCATCGAAACCGACGAGGCGAAGCAGACCACAACCTTGGTCACGCTTCGCGCGCCTGACCTCACTCGCGAACTCGTCGACGCGGCCGAGGAATTGCGAACGCTGCTTGGACTGGACGCGACGGCGACCGAGTTCCGCCTGAGTTACGGTGCCCGAGCGAGCAGCCCGCAGGAAATTGCGCTGCACACGCGCTCCCTGTTTTCCGTCATGGCGATGTTCGCGGACTACGTGGCCGTGCCGGCAACTGACCTGGCCGACGGACGCGTCGCGCCGCCTCGGGCAGTCATCGACGCGCGCCACGACGTCATTCGGATCCACAGCGGCAAAACCGCCCCCGAAGACGCGTTCGTGGCGATCGACTACCGAAATCACTCCTTCTGGATCGACGATCGCGACCTGTTCACGAAACGGGCCTTCGCACTGATCATGCTCTTCTTCACCCTGGCCGAGACGGATACGCGTACGAATCAACCCGTGCTCACCATCCCGACTGGCTAGGAGCAATCCACTATAGCCGCAGAGAAAGGCAAAAGGATACAAGAAGCAGACGGAGGGGAGGAGCGCTGGAGCGGGGTCATGGCGGGTGAACTGGAGTCCTCTCTGGGCTTTTTGTGCCTCCTTGCGGCTAATCCGCGGCGCGGCTCGCCCGAACGGCTTCCCGAATCTCCTGCACGACCACCGGCATTTCGCGCAAACCGAGTTCGCGGACCATCGAACCGATCGGACGCTGCGGGTCGTTTGACCAGAACAAGCCGGTGTCTTCGCGCGTGGAATAATTGTGCCCAACCGCGTCGCCGAACCGACGCTGAAACGCGTGTCCGTTCTCCAGCGTTTCGCTCCAGTGCAGAATCGCAAACGAGAGGTCCAGCTGATGGACCAACACCCCGGGTGCCGTGGTCACCTGCGCGGCAGTGCGCCCCAACGGATCGAACAGGGATGCATTGTCCCGCGGCGTGCTGGTCACCACGTAAACGCGATGCCGCAGCGCCTCGGCGGCCGGCTGCAGGGTTTGCGGGGAAGCGCTCGGCAGCGCGATGAGCTCCGCTCCGGCGCGGGCCAGCTGCGCCCACGCCTCCGGGTAACCCATGTCCCAGCAGATCAAGACACCCAATCGACCGAAGTCGCATTCAAAGACCGGATACTCGAGGCCCGGGGTGACCCCGCCTTCAAACGTGCCGTGTTCGATCATCGGATGAGTTTTTCGGTACACCCCCGCCCGCCGCCCCTGACGGTCCATCAGGACGGCGGCATTAGTGACGCGCCCGTCGTCTTCCTTGAGCGTCATCGGGACGACCAACCACGTGCGGTGGAGCCGCGCGATTTCGCCAAGCTCCTTTTCAACGGCCGGGAAAGGGATGGCGCGCTCATCGGCGTTTCGTCCGCTCTCAAGCTGCAGGGCAAACTCCGGGTACACCATCAGATCAAGCGGCGCCCCACCCGCGCTCTTGACGGCGTCGTCCAGCAGCGTGCCGAGCCTCGCGAGGCGGATTTCGAGCGGCCCGCGCAGGTCGGCCAAGGCTGACGCGACGCGGACCTTGCGTGGCGGCCGTTCCCCGCGAGTGACCCAGACCTCGTCGTGCCCGTCAGCGGCCATCAGCCCCGAGACCACGACCAAAAACGCAGCCAGGCAACAGAACCAACGCGATGCGGCCAACATGCCCGCAGCATGCGAAGGCGATCTGCGCGCGCAAAGCGAGAATTCGGATGGCGTTTGCTTCTCACGACCGGCGCTCTGCAACGGGACCGTCCTGCCGCGCGCTCAGCGCGCACTCCGCACGCAGCGAAACCCCACGTGGTTACTGCTGGTATTGACGTCGCCCTTGCCCCGGGAACCCACCATGTACCGCGTGCAGTACTGGTCCGTGCAGAGGAAGGAACCTCCTCGCTGAACTCGCTTGGCCATTCCCGGTTCCTGCGGATCAAAGCTCCGCTCGCGTGTGGGCCCCGTCGGATTCTCTACCACATCTCGCCGATTGACGTAGGTATCCGGACGATACCAGTCCGAGCACCACTCCCAGACATTGCCGCTCATGTCGTGCAAGCCGTACGGATTGGCCGGAAACTGCGCGACGGGAGCGGATCCGCGGTAACCATCGGCGGCCTCGTTGCGACTCGGAAACTGACCTTGGAAGATGTTGCCAGCCCACCTTCCTTCGGGTTGGAGGTCATTCCCCCACGAATACAGACCACCGGCCACGCCTCCGCGGGCGGCGAATTCCCATTCCGCCTCCGTCGGCAGCCGTTTCCCCGCCCACTTGGCGTAAGCTTCCGCGTCCTCGTAAGCGACGTGCACCACCGGGTGATCCTCCCGACCTTCGATCGAACTGCCCGGTCCTTCGGGATGACGCCAGTTCGCGCCCGGCACGTAAGCCCACCAGCTAAGCGGGCCACGCACGCGGTCCGATGTCGGTGGAGTGAAGACCAACGAGCCCGGCACCAGCGCCTCGGCCGGCACACCGGGAAAGTCCTCCGGCCGGAGCGGGCGTTCCGCGACCGTCACATAACCCGTCGCTTGCACAAAAGCCCCAAACTCACGGTTCGTGACCTCTGTCCGGTCCATCCAGAATCCACTGACGCGCACGCGGTGAATCGGCTGCGCATCGGGCATCGGATCGCTCCCGCCACAGAATTCCAGCCGCGGATCTTCCATGCCCATGGAAAACTCCCCGCCGGGGATCCAGACCATTCCCTCCGGCGCAAAAGTCGGCGCCGGCGCCGCATTCTCGAGGGTCGGAGCATGCCCGCGCGGGTTTGCTTCAACCGCCCAACCCGTGAGCGGCAACGAAGCCAGCAACAGAATCCCCCAACGACGAATGCGGCACAATGTCATCCGGCACGCACGATGAAGGACTCCACCGCTCCGGGCAACCGTGCGTTCAACGGGCGGCCGGCGGTGCGGACTTCGACGCTCCAGCCGCCCGGAATTCTTCCGCCAGTTTCAGCCCGACGTGACGATGCACCGCGGTTGAGGGGTGCCCTTCGTGATAATAGTAGAACGTGGCCGGATCACCCCGCGGCGCGGTGTCCTGGTCAAAGAGCGCCCGCCCGGAGCAAGCGTCGGTCACGTTGATGATTCCGTAGCGCTCCGGGTGCTCCATCACCTCATCGAAGAAGCGCCCCCAGCCGCTGGAGCGGACGGTAACATCATGTAGTTCGTCGTTTAATACAGCCGGCAGGGCTTCCAGCGCGGGAGTCAACCGCCGGCCGACTTGCGCAAAGGCTGGGATTCTCGTGGGCAGCACCGCGATGGAAAAGTGGCGCGCCCCGACCGCGTGCAGTTGTCGGACGATCCGGGAGAGATTGTCGACCGTCGTCGCCGTCTCCAGTCGCCCGTCGTTCAGTCCCCCGGCGATGAAGAACAATGTGCGCTCCGGATCGAAGGTGACCTCGCCCGACTGCACCGAAGCGACAAAGTCGCGCACTTGGTTCTGCATCCCATAACCGAGCCGCGCCTCCTTGATCCTCCGGCCGCTCCCCTCCCCGGTTTGCGCGCCGCTGACCGCGTAGTTGCGGCCCTGCGCTCCAGCCGCCGGATCGCTCGCGTGCGTGAACGGAAGGCCCAACTCCCGCGCCGCGTAAACGATCGCGGTGGGTCCATTGCCATCCACGTATCCATTTCCGCTATCACTGTAGCTGTCGCCGAAGGCAAACAGCTTGGTCCAGTGCGTCGTCCCAGCGCCTGAACCCGTTGCCGCCCCAAACAGGGGCAACAAAAGCCACAACCAGCGCGAACGCAGGCGTGCACGACCGGACCGGTAAAGCCATGGGGAAGACGTCATGTCGCCACGCTAGTTCGCGCCATGGCTTTCGCGCACGACCTATTTCGCCGCCGGCCATCGTCGCGGGGGCCGTGGGCGTATTGGCAACCGACCGACCGCTCTCTTCGCCTTTCGGCTAGGCGCGAGGGATTCGATTTGTCGGGTCCCGGGCGGGCTGCGATGACCGAAATCCCCGTGAAAACCACCCTCCTCGTTTTCCTGTCGGTTCTTCTCGCCTCGGTCACGTCCCTCGCCGGAGCGCCCAAACCCACCCCGCCGCCGACTCAGGCGCAACCGGGCGACACGCTCATCATCCTCGATGCGTCCGGCAGCATGAACGAGCGGATCCGCGGGGAGACCAAGATCGTCATCGCACGCCGCGCCGTGCGCGAACTGGTGGAGAGCCTGCCCGACGGGACGCGACTCGGCCTGGTCGCCTACAGCCACCGGCGAAATTCGTGCGACGACATCGAACTCCTCATTCCCCCGGGGCCGCTCGACAAGGCCGCGTTCATCGCGGCCGTTGACGGCCTCAAGCCGAACGGACGTACGCCCGTGGCTGCTTCGATCGAGTTCACGGCCCTGGCACTGAACTACAAAAACAACCCGGGCAGCATCATCCTTGTTTCCGATGGTGAAGAAACGTGCGGTGGTGATCCCTGTGCCACCGCGCGCCAACTCATCCAGGAAGCCGCGGGACTGACGATTCACGCCGTCGCGTTCGACCTCACCGCCCGCCAGGCGAAGGCGTTCGCGTGCGTGGCTTCGACCACCGGTGGCCGGTTTCTGCAGGCCAACGATGCGGCCACCCTGAAGGATGCCCTCGTTGTCGCCGTCGCGGAATCCACGGTCGCGGTGAAGGACGAATCGCCGGCTGAAGACCTGAGCCCCGCCACGATCACTGTGCCGCCGGAAGTGGCCGCAGGCGCCGAGTTCCAGGCGATCTGGAGCGGGCCGAACAATCCCGGCGACTATCTTTGCATCGTGCCGGCGGGCGCTCCCGACGACGCGTATGAGAACACCAGCTACACGCGGCAGGGTTCCCCGTTGACGCTGACCGCACTGCTCGAGCCCGGCCGCGTGGAAGTGCGCTACATCGCCGGGCGCTCCCGCAAGGTCCTGGGCCGTGCCTCACTCGTGATCACACCGATCGCGGTGATCCTTCAGGCACCCGACGAGGCGATCGCCGGCTCTCCGCTGGCCGTTGGATTCCAGGGGCCGAGCAACCGCGGCGACTACGTGACCATCGTGCCGAAGTCCGCGGCGGATGATGTCTCGGCCAAATACTATGAAACGTCCAGGGGTTCACCCGTCGCCGCGACCACGCCGATCCAGTCGGGTGATGCCGAAATTCGGTATATCAGCGGGCAGGGCCGCAAGGTGCTGGCCCGCCGTCCGCTGAGCATCGCCCCCGCCCAGGTGACGCTCGATGCTCCCGCCGAGACGGTCGCCGGAGGTCCCTTCAACGTTGAATGGACCGGGCCCAACTTCGACGGCGACTTCATCGTGATCACCCCCAAGAGCGCGGCCGACACGGCCTGGCGCCAACCGGTGCCGACCCGGCACGGATCGCCCGCCAAACTGACCGCTCTGATCGAACCCGGTGAGGCGGAAATCCGCTACTACAGCGGCGAAGGGCACCAGGTCCTCGCCCGTCGCGCCATCAAACTAACTGAAGCGACCGTGACCCTCGACGCGCCGGCGGAGGCCGTCGCCGGCAGCGAGCTCACCGTCAGCTGGACGGGCCCCAACCACCCGGACGACTTCGTCGTGATTGTTTCGAAACAAACCGCGGACGGCTCCTGGCAACGCCCAATCGCGACCCGGAATGGCTCTCCGCTCAAACTGACCGTGCCGGTGGAACCCGGTGACGGTGAAATCCGCTACATCAGCGGCACGGGCCACAAGGTCCTGGCGCGACGTCCGCTCAAGATCACCGCGGCCGCGGTTACGCTGGACGCTCCCGCTGAGTCGCTGGCCGGCAGCGTGGTCGACGTGACCTGGAGCGGCCCAAACAACGAGAACGACTTCATCGTGATCGTTCCCCGCCATGCGGCGGACGGTAGTTGGAAACGCACGACGTACACGCGTGGGGGTTCACCCGCCAAGGTGCAGGCGCCGATCGAGCCGGGCGAAGCCGAGATCCGTTACCTCAGCGGCGTCGGCAACAAGGTCCTCGCCCGCCGCCCCATCAAGCTCACCGCCGCTGAGATCACCCTCGAGGCGCCAGCGCAGGTGATCGCCGGTTCGGTCGTGAACGTCGTCTGGACGGGCCCCAACCTGAACAACGACTTCCTCGTCATCATGCCGAAGACGGCGGCGGACGGCGCGTGGAAGCGCACCACCTACACCCGCGGCGGCTCGCCGGCCAAAGTGCAGGCACCGATCGAACCCGGTGAAGCGGAAATCCGCTACCTGAGCGGCGAAGGCCACAAAGTGCTCGCCCGCTGGACGCTCACCGTGGTCGCTGCGGAGATCACCCTGAACGCACCGGAGGAGGTCATCGCCGCGTCCGATGTGACAGTGGAATGGACCGGCCCCAACAATGAGAACGACTTCATGGCGCTCGTGCCGAAGTCCGCGCCCGATGGTTCGTGGCGCAGCACGGTGTACACCCGCGCCGGCTCCCCGCTCAAGCTGGTGGCCCCGAGCGAGCCAGGTGACGGCGAAATCCGTTACTACTCCGGCACGGAGCACAAGGTGCTCGCCCGTCGCACCGTCCGCATCAAGGCCGCGGAGATCCAACTGCGCGGTCCGGCCAGCGCCCCCGCCGGGTCCGCTGTATCCATCGAATGGATCGGACCGAACCACAAAAACGACTTCATCACCATCGTGCCGAAGGGCACGAAGGACAACACCCACGCGAAGTACGCCTACACCCGCAGCGGCTCGCCGGCGAAGATCGTGGCGCCACCCGCCGCGGGTGAAGCCGAGATTCGTTACATCAACGGCGGCGACAATCGGGTGCTGGCGCGGGCCGACCTGACGCTGACGGAACCCTGAGCGCCGTCGCACCAGACGCCGCCGCGATCAACGCGGCAGCCTCGTCCATCTCACGTGAGGATTTCCAGGCGTGTATCGCCGGTTTCCTCACGCACGAGATGCCACTGGATCTCGGTGATCGCCTCAAGGAAGGCCTCGTCGTGACTCACCAGCACCAGCGCACACGGACAATCGGCCAACGCTTCTTCCAGACAGCGAATCCCGGGCAGGTCCATGTGATTCGTGGGCTCGTCCATCACGATCAGGTGCGGCCCTCGCACAATGCCGAGCGCCAGGAGCAACTTGCGCAGTTCACCCGGACTCGGCAGCGCGCTTTCCAACAGCCGCGCCGGCCGCGAACCGAGCCGGCTCACGGTTGTCATCACCCGCCCGCGTTCATCGTTGGGCAGTCGTTTGATCGATTCGAGCAAGGCTCGTGACTCCTCCGCAGTGACTTCCTGCGGCACGCTGACCACCTTCTCCGGCGGCAAATCCAGTTGGCTCAGCAGGTGGCGGATGAGCGTGCTCTTGCCGAGGCCGTTCGCGCCGGTGACCGCGATCCGATCGGCGCCACCGACCGCAAGATCGGGATAGTGCAACCGGCGCCCCTCGCCGAGCGGGAGTTCACCCGCCGGCAAGCGCAGCAAAAAGTCCCGCGGCATGAACGACGCGCCTTCAACCCAGATGCCCGTCTCGTAGCGTTTGCGCACTTTGATGCCCGCGCGTTCGTCCGCCACGCGGCCCGCACGTTGACGCATCTGCGCGACCATCCGCCCGGCGTACGCATCCTTCCCGGTGAGTTTGGCGAGATTTCGCTTCGCGCGTCCGTCGTGATCATGCGCCGGAATCTTCTTTTGCTTGGAACCGCGCGAGGCCGCCGCCTTTTGCTCCGCGATCACGCGTCGACGTTGCGCCTCCGCCCTTAATCGGTCCTCCGTCCGCCGAAGCGCCTCGTTCGCAGCGCGCGCGGCGCCCTCCTCACTCTCCTGCTGCGCCAGCGCTGCTGTGACACCACCCGGCCGCAGCACCGCTTCCGGTGGATCAAGCAGCAGGCACTGCTGGCACAACCGATCGAGTAGCGCACGGTCGTGGCTCACCAACAAACCCACCCCGCCGAAAGGCATGAGCGCGCCCATCAACAATCGTCGCGCCTCCCCATCGATGTGGTTGCTCGGCTCGTCGAGCGCGAGCACTGCCGGTTCCCGCCACAACGCGACTGCGATCTGCGCCCGTTTGCGTTCACCGTGACTCAGGGTCGACCAGCGCTCCGCCCAATCGTCACCCACCTGCAACCGCGCCTTCAACACCGCGCCGTCCGCGGCCCAAATGAAATCTTCCAACATTTCCGGCGGCTCGTCCGTGCGCTGCGCCACGTACAACGCGGGCCCCTGGCGGTGCACCTGACCACGCACGGGCGCGAGTTCGCTCGTGGCCACTTTCAGCAGCGTCGTTTTGCCCGCGCCGTTTGGACCCACGACGCCGGTCCAGCCGGTGGGAAACTCGACCGTCAGCTCGCTGAAGAGCGGTGTCGTCATGCCCGGGTAGGTGAACTCCACCGCCCGAAGCGCCAACTGCGCAGAACCCATGCAGCGCACGCTGAGCCGCTCGCACGCTCCCGCAAGCCGAAGCCGCATCTGTTTTTTCCCCGCAATGATGATCCCTGCGCAAATCGCGTTTCGCTCTCGAAGGCCCGCGCTGAGATCCCAGCCGGCGGCAGGCCCGAAAAATCGCGCAACTTTGCGTTACCCACCCAAGTCTCACGAACTGCCCCTCCAGCTTCTTATGCTACCCCATCGCCTCCTCCTTCTGGTGACCGGCTGGTCGTCGGTCGCGTTTCCAACCTTCGCGCAGTCCCCGCCCAACGCGATCGATCGCGCCCTCCTCCAGCCCCTGCTCTGTTTTGAGGCGGGCGTGACCGACGGTAAGCCGAGCGGGTGGTTCGGTGGGCCCGATGGAACTGTTTTCGCCGAGACCAAAGTGACGTATCAAGGCGGCGGATCCGCCCGCCTGACGCGCGACACAAAATCGGAGGCCGCGTTCTCGTCACTCACCAAAGGGCTTCCCTTGACCGTCTCAGGAAATGAGCTGGAGCTGCGCGGCTTTCTGCGGACCGAAGAGGTCACGCAGCCGTCAGGGCTCTGGCTCCGCGTCGACGGATACGAAGGCGTGCTGGAGTTCACCAACATGCAGTCACAGGGCCTCACCGGCACGACCCCGTGGACTTCGTATTCGATCAAGGTCCCGCTCAATCCGGAAGGTCAGCGGCTCGCCTTCGGCGCTTTCCTGAGCGGCAGCGGAACGCTGTGGGCGGACGAGCTGGAATTGCTGGTGGATGGCAAACCCCTCTGGGAGGCACCAAGGGTCACACCGCCAACAACGGTGCTCGACCGCGACCTCGAGTTTGTCTCTGGCTCGCGAATTCCGGCGCGCGCGTTCACGACCGGTGAAATCAAGAACCTCGCCCTCCTCGGCGAAGTGTGGGGCTTTCTCAAATACCATCATCCGCGCGTCACGGCCGGTGACTACCATTGGGATTTTGAGCTCTTTCGCATCCTGCCGGCCGTGCTCGCCGCACCTGACCTGAGCACAGCGCAGAGCGTTCTCGCCGCTTGGGTCGAAACGTTCGGGCCGCCCGAGACTCCCGCCAGCTTCTTGGAGAAGCCGGAAAGAATTCATCTCCCTTCCGATTCCACGTGGCTGAACGACGACAGCGTACTCGGCTCGCGCCTCCGCCAGCAGTTGCAGTCCGTGCACGATGCGCGGTCAAAAGGCACTCGGCAGTTCTATCTGGCGCTCAAGCCTGGGGTGAAGAACCCGGATTTCACGCACGAGCTCGTTTATGGCGACATCACCTTTCCCGATGGCGGCTACCAGCTGCTCGGCCTCTTTCGCTTCTGGAACATCATTCGATACTGGTCGCCGTACCGCGACCTGCTCGAAGAGGACTGGCACGACGTGCTGCGCGAATTCGTGCCACGTATTGGCAGCGCGGCGACACGCGAAGAGTACGAGCGTGAGCTCATTGCCCTGACCGCACGGGTATACGACACCCACACCAACATCTGGGGACCCGGGCACCAGCGACCGCCGCACGGCACCGCCTATGTGCCGGCCATCCTGCGCTTCATCGAGGACGAACTTGTGGTCGTCGAGACGCTCGAGGATGAGACGAATCCCACGCCGGTTTCCCCTCTCCGGCGCGGCGACGTGATCGTGGCGATCGACGGCCGCACGGTTGCCGATCTGGTTCTCGAATACACGCCGTTTTACCCGGCGTCCAATGAGCCCACGCGTCGCCGCGACCTGGCGCGTTGGATGACTCGCGGTCCCGCTGGCCGGGTGACATTGCAGGTTCAACGCGACAATGCGCCCGCAACGGAAATTTCGGTGGAGCGGATCCCGGCGGATCAGTACCGCACCCATGTGCAAACCTATGGGTCGCACACGCGCCCGGGCCCCGCGTTCCAGCGGCTTGGACCCGAAGTGGCTTACCTGAAACTCTCCGGTGCGTCGGAAGCTGACGTTCTTGATTACGTTCAACAAGCCGCCGGGACGCGCGGCTGGATTCTCGATCTACGCGGCTATCCCGCGGCTTTTCTCGTCTTCAAACTGGGCGGACATTTCGTCGAGACGGACACCCTGTTCGCGTGTTTCACCACGCCGGTCCCTTCGCATCCGGGAATGTTCGAGTTCACCCCGCCGATTGCGCTCAAACCACGCAGGCCGCACTACGCCGGCAAACGCGTGATCCTGGTCGATGAAGTCACCCAGAGCTCCGCGGAGTACCATGCCATGGCTTTTCGCGCCGCGCCCGGATCCGTTGTGGTGGGCAGCACCACCGCCGGCGCCGACGGCAACGTCTCCCCCTTCTCCTTTCCGGGCGGCTTCCGCACAATGATCAGCGGCATTGGCGTGTTCTATCCAGACCAACGCCCCACCCAACGCATCGGCATCGTACCCGATGTTGTCGCGAAACCCACCCGAGCCGGGATTCTCGCAGGGCGCGACGAAGTGCTCGAAGAAGGGCTGCGACAGATTCTCGGCGCAACGGCGCCGGTGGAGGACCTGCTGAGGCCGCCCACCGGCGACGCTACCCCACCTGCGGCGGAGTAGGCTCGAAGCATCACCCACGCGGTGGTGGCTCCCACGAGCCGGGCTGCGGTCACGTTCACGTTGCCGGCCGCGTGCGGCTTCGCCAACCTCGCACGGTGCGCTTCCTCCCCAGCCTGCCTTGGTGTCTCGCTGTTTTGGCAACCGTTTCAGCGTTACACGCCGACGTCGATGTGCGCTGGAACCAGGCCGGGTATCCACCGCATCGTGACAAGGAGCTCGTCGTGATGGCGGACCGGAATCTGGCCGGCGAACCCTGGGAGGTTCGCCGAGGCGACCGCGTCGTGTTGACCGGACGATTTGACGAGTCCGTGGTCGGTCCCGGACCACACACGCCGCGGCCGTTCAACTTCCGGGTGGACGTCAGCGCCTTGCGGCAAGACGGGAACTACTCCTTCCACGCTCCTGGCGCCGAGCCGGCGTTTCTGTCGGTCCACCCTCAACCGTATGCACGCTTCATCGACCAGGCGCTGCACTTCCTGCGGATGGCGCGCTCAGGCACGGCTCAGGTCCCACCGGGCCGTCGGGCCTCGCACCTGGGCGATGCCCATGCCCCCGTCTGGCTTCCGGACGGTGATCCGTCCAACGGGCGTTGGCGCGCGGCGGACCCGGCGCGAACCGTCGACGTGCGCGGCGGCTGGTACGACGCGGGCGACCAGATCAAGTTCACCCTCAACGAGGCCTACACGACCTACGTGTTGCTCCTCTCGTACCGGTGGCAGCCCCAGCTTTTCCCCCGCGCCGGCGACGGAGCGCTGCCGCCGCTGCTGGTCGAGGCGAAACATGGTCTGGACTACCTCGCCAAACTGCATCCCGCTCCCGATACGTTTATCATCCAGGTCGGCGACGAGCGTGATCACGATCAGCCGCCTCGTCTTCCGGAGGATGATGCGATGGACGGGCAACGACCTGCCCTCAGCGCGCTCTCACGGGTTCACCTTGCTTCGGCCGCTGCCGCCCTGGCGGCGGGTGCCCAGGTCTTTTCCGGAGAGACGGAAGCGCCTGACGCGGAAGCCTGGGGGCGACTGGCCCGACAACTCTACCAACGTGCCCGCGAACCGGATACTGTGCGAACGGCCTTCGAACGCGGGCAGGTGAACGACTTCTACCACGATCCCAGTGAAGAGGATCAACTCGCGCTGGCGGCGCTTGAGCTCTTTCAACTCACCGGCGAACGTCGGTTCCTTGACGAGGCACGTGAATACGCGCCGGCGCCGGCACCGGAAGTCAGCTGGTCCAACTGGCACGCCCATGCCAACGCCGCCCTGGCTCCAAATGACCCCGCGGCACTGGACCGACTGCAGCAGGAAACCGGACAGTACGTCGCGCACGCCGCCAAATCGGGACAGCCTTGGCAGATTCCCGGCCGGCTGGTCTGGGCCAGTCTCCACCGTTGGATCGGAGCGGCGCACGCGGCTCAACGTGCCGCTTTACTGAGTGGTGGTGACGCGACCCGGTCGTCGTTGTTCGACGCGATGGTCGATTACACCTTCGGTCGAAACAACTGGGGCGTGTCCTTCGTCTTCACGCGCGACCTGCCTAACACGGTTCGCCACATCTACAGCCCGCTGTACCGGCTGCTCGATCAGTTTCCCACCGGAGCCCTGTCCGAAGGCCCCGGCAACCGCAGCACCTACGAAACGCTGACGAAGTACTTCGACGACGCGCGTAGCTCAGGCCGCCTGCCCCATCGGCCTGAACTGGATCGCTCCAATACCGCCGCTGCCGTATTCTTCGACGACGCCGCCAACTTCATGACGCAGGAGGCGACCATCTGCGGCCAGGCCGATTTGATCCTCCTGCTCACGCTGGCCTCGATGGAGCGGGTGCCCGCGCCGTGATGCGCGTCAGCACGCGGGCAGCCACCCGCGCGCGCTCGTCATTTTCGCCCCAGGGCGCGCCCACCAGCGACGGGCTGGCGGGTGCGTTCGGGTGACGAAGGGCGATTCCAACGGCTCAGTTGGCCGGAGCCGCGGCGCCGTTCAGGTACTGGATGTATTCACTGTTTGCATCCAGCATCAGCGTGGTGCCGGGTCCAAGGGAACGCCCGTAGCTCTCCAGCGTGCGGAAGAAGGCGAAGAACTCCGGATCTGCGCCAAACGCCTCATTGTAGATGCGCGTCGCTTCGGCGTCCGCTTCACCGCGAATCAGCTCAGCTCGCCGACGCGCCTCGGATTGCACCTCAGCGAGCAGGCGCTGCGTTTCACCATCGATCTCCGCGGCGCGTCCCTGACCTTCGGCCCGGAACTGCTCGGCGATGCGCTGACGCTCGGCAATCATGCGTTCAAAGACCCGCTGCTCGACCGCCTCAACGTAGTTGATCCGCTTGATCCGGATGTCGACCAGCTCGATGCCGTAGGACGGCATCTGTTCCTGCGCCTTCGTCAGGATCGAGCGGACGAGTTCTTCCCGGCCGGTGGAGACCTTCTGCAGGAGAATCTGCTCGTCGGTTTCCGCCGCCTGGGCGCGTTCAAGGTCCTCGGCCGAGACCTGCCAGTCCTTGGAACGCACGATCTCCACCAGGTCGCTCGCCGAGATGTGGTCACGCACAACCGAGTCGAGGATATCGTTCAACCGGAGGGTGGCGCCGCGTTCGTTCTGCACGCGTTGCAGGAAGAGCAGCGGATCGGCAATCCGCCAGCGGGCCGTCGTATCAACGGAAATGAACTGCTCACCGCGCGTGGGAATCTGGTTGGGATCGCCATCCCAGGAGATCAGTCGTTTGTCGAAACGCCGGACCTCCTGCACAAACGGGAGTTTAAAGTGCAAGCCGGGCTCAGTCACCGGCTGCCCGACGGGAGCGCCGAGCTGCACCACAATCGCCTGCTCCGACTCGTCGAGCGTGTAGGCCGACGAGGCGATCACCACCGCGGCGGCGACGGCGAGGAAGAGTGTCGTGATGGAGAAGATACTGAAGCGGCTCATCGTTGGCCTCCCTGCGGGCGAATGTTGGTCTTTTCGGAACCGAGGTTGAGCAGGGGCAGCGGCGAACTGTTGCCCTCCTGCAGAATGTACACCTGCCCCGCTTTGGGCAGCACCTGGTCAATCATCTCGAGGTACAGGCGTCGCCGCGTGACCTCCGGCGCGTTGCGGTACTCGGCGAGGATCGATGAAAAGCGGCCGGCTTCACCACGCGCGCGGTTCACGCGCTGGGAGCGATAGGCCTCCGCTTCCGCGACGATCTGCCGCGCCTCACCCTCGGCGCGAGGGATCACCTGGTTGCGACGCTTCTCCGCCTCGTTGATCAGGCGTTCGCGTTCCTGTTCGGCCTGATTCACCTCGTTGAAGGCCGGCTTCACCATCTCGGGCGGGGTGACATCCTGCAGTTCGATCGTGCTGATCTGGATACCGAGATCGAAGCTGGCGAGGATGTCCTGCAACTCGGCGCGCGCGGCGGTTGAGACCGCCACACGTTTTTCGGTCAAGACGTCGCTGCCGAGACTGTTGCCCACGATCCGGCGCATCACCGCCTCGGACGTGTCGCGCAAGGTTTGCACCGGATCACGCGCGCGGTGCAGGTACTTGTCGGGATCGACCACGCGGTACTGCACCACCCACTCCACATCGATGACCTTCAGGTCACCCGTGAGCATCAGCGACTCCTCACGATGCGACGGATCCTTGCGGTACTGCGTGCGTTCATCGACGCCGATCGAGCGGAAACCAAACTCCTCCTTCAGCACGCGGGCGGTGGGCACCGATTGCACCTTGTCGATCCCAAACGGGATCTTGAAATGCATGCCCGGCGGGTTGATCGCGATGACGCGCCCAAAGCGCTTCACCACGGCCTCCTCTTCGGGTTGGACGATGTAATAACTGGTCAGGCCGCCGACGAGCAGCAGGACGAGAAAGGGTGCGATCAGCAGCAAACGGCTGTATTGACGCAGTGGATCGAGCACGGGATCGACGCCTTCGTCAGGAGGATAAGGTCGGGTCATGTAGGGCTGGCGGTGGTCAAAGGGCGCGCGACTGTCGCAACGCCCCTGCAGGCTCACCCCCTCAGCCGTCGCTGCCAAGTGCAACCGGCGAGGGCGCCACGGAATATTCGTCCGTGCCCTCGGGCCTCACACGCTCGTGAGAGGTGAAACGGGGCGGAGCGGCGTTCACAGTCGGGAACTCGCGCCACACGCCGCGGTCACCTGCCCCTATGCCCCTCCCGCGCCTCCTGTTCGCCAGTCTCTCGATCGCCGCTCTGAGCGCGCTTCCCTCGGCTTGGGCCGAGCCCCTGAAGGCCACCTACACCTTCGGAGGATTGTTCATCCGTTGGGACTCGAGACTGCCTTACCCGGTGCCTTCGGCCGACGGTGACATTCCCTACACCGGCACGCTCTCGTTTGTTATCCCCGAAGCGGGTGCCGGTGTATCGGACGGTTCCACGACGAGTTGGCAAACGCCCGGCTCTGTCTCGCTACAGCCGTCTGGATACGACGATCCAATCGTTTTTTCAGACGACTTCCTCATCTCGCTCTCCGCTGACACGCAGACGGACTACCAACCGTATGGAGCGATTCGTGCCACGTCCGGGCAAACCAGCCTACAACTCCTTCTCTTCGGCTGGAACGAGTTTGCCCCATGGGTGAGCAACAACCCGGATGACTGGCTGCTTGATCTGGGCGGCCGCAGCCTGGAGCTAACCCTGCGATCAGGGAACGCACTCGCCTACACGGTGGACTTCGACGGAATCTTCGCTGGGCCGACCCTGAGTGGAGGGACAGCGGTGCCGGATTCAACCTGGAGTCTGGGACTGCTGACGTCTGCCCTCGGGCTCTTCGCCGCGATCGGAGTCTTGCGCGCCCGGGGGGCGGCTTAGCATCTCCGGTTCGGTTCGTCCGTGGTGGGGGGGGCGGCGCCGCCTTCGGTTCTTACCGGCGCCGGGCTCCCGCTCGACGAGATGAACGGGGGCAACGCCCGGAACGGCAGCGTCGGGCGTTAGCTCCAGTCCGACAGAATCTCGCGCGCGGCGCGCTCGCCCGTTTCGACTGCCCCGTTGAGGTAGCCTTGGGAGTCGATCGACGTGTGCTCGCCGCAGAAGTGAGCATTGCCCTCCTGCAGTCCTTCCACGCCAGCGAACTGGGTGTACTGACCGACGCGCCAGTACGCGTAGCTACCCTTCGTGAAAGGATTACCGGCCCAATGGTCCAGCGTCGCCCGCCCGTTGAACCGGCTGGCGATCCCGGGCAACACCGGCGAAAGCTGCTGGAGGAACGTGGCCGTGTGATCCGGTACCGTGCCGGAGCCGAAGCTGTCGGCGTGCGTGGCGCCTGAATACGCCACCAGGATTCCCGCCGCGCCGGCCTGGGCGCGAGACACCTCCCAGGTCGCCTGATAACCCGTATCGGAAAACGTGTCGCCGTTGTTGCCCAACGACTGCCAATGGCGCGTCGAGAACTGCACGTTGAGCTTCGAGTTCGAACCCATCCTCAGTTCATCGATCGCGAGGAGTTTGCGTTCGCTGAAGCCGGCCTGGCTGACGTCAACCGCGTCGCGCAGGATCGAGAACGGCAGCGCGAACACGACCTTGTCGGCCGTCAGCTCCTGCAGTTGCGCGCCGGCTTGCAGCGTCAGCACGTACGAACCGCCGGGGGTCCGCCGCGCCGCCACCAGTGCCGTGCC
>JAEWIY010000079.1 GCA_023386835.1 Verrucomicrobiota bacterium | reverse complement strand
CTGCACCATGCCAACCCTGTCGACCCGCCTGGCCGCTGTTCTCGCCGCCGGCCTCTTTCTTTCCGCCGGCGCCTCCGGCCAGGTCCCGGCCCCCGATCGCCCCCAACCGGAGCAGGAGGCTGGCGATACCGTCATCCTCTCCGCCTTCGAGGTCACGACCGACAACGATGTCGGCTATCTCTCGACCAATGCCGCGGAGGCGACCCGGATGAACACGCCGATCGAGAATATCCCCATGAACGTGTCGATCTACAACCAGGAGTTCATCGAGGACATCATGGCGACCGACACCTCGGAGCTGCTGGCTTACGAACCGGCCGCAATCAAGACGAACGAGAACGACAACTTCAACATGCGTGGGTTCTCCAACCCGGGCAGCAACTTCCTGAACGGCTTTGCCCAGACCGCCGGATTCGGTTCGCAACCCCTCGCCAACATCGAGCGGGTGGAGGTGATCCGGGGCCCGGCCGCGGTCCTGTATGGAGCGGGCGGTTACGGCGGCACGATCAACCGCATCACCAAGCAGCCCCAGCCCCGTCCGTTCCACCAGGCGCGGCTGATCCTGAGCGGCCATGGGCAGCAGCGGGCGGAGTTCGACACCAACCACCCGCTGCCGGTGATGGATGGCCAGGTGATGATCCGCGTGAACGGCATCTACGGTCGCGGCGAAAACTGGTTCGGCACGCGCCTGGAGGAGGAGGGCATCGCGCCGTCCTTCCGTTGGGACATCACCGATCGCACGCGGCTGATCGTCGAATACTACTACAGCTTCATGGATCGTCCGGGTGGCTGGGCCAGTCCGGTGCATGCGGGCGATCCGAAGGGCATCGTCACGGGCGACGGGGTGTATCGCCGGATACCCACGGATCATCAGTGGAACAGTCCGGAAGACTACCGTCACGTCACGCGCCACGTGGCCGCCACCGATTTCCGCCACGCCTTCAGCCAGAATCTCCAGTTCCGATCCCAGTTTCAGTTCGAGGCGAAGGAGCAGGAGTTTGTCGAAACCTTCGCGTCTCCCGAGTCGCTCACCATCCTCTACGATACGGCTTTGACCTCGCGCAGCTGGCGGGATCTGCGACGGGACGTGGATAACTACCGGTCGCGCAACGAACTCATTTGGAACTTCGAGACCGGACCCGCGCAGCATCGGCTGCTGCTCGGACACGGGTGGACGCAGCAGTATGACTTCAACCTCAACCATGAGTCGTCCCGCAACTACGGTGGCCTGACCGGCGCCGCCCTCACCGGCCCCGGTCGGCTCAGCCTGGGCCAGGCGGGGCAGCGCAACAATGCGTATCCGAACCTAACCTACGCGGAGTTTCTGGCGAACCCCCAACTGGCCGGCTTCAACACCAACCTGCTGCTGCCGATCAATATCTTCGACCGCGCCGCGGAACCGCCTCTTCCCTCCCTGGCCGACCGTCCGCCGCTGCACTACAATACGGAGACGAAGAACGTCATCACGAACCAGGACTTCTACCTGAATGACGTCATCTCCCTCGCCGACGACCGGGTTTATTTGATGGTCGGGGGCCGGCACAGCGACGTGCGTCAGAAGTCGATTGCCTGGCACAGTGGCGCTCTTCCGAACAAGGTCCGCCTCGACGCGCCGCCCACGGTCGTGACCGAGACAGATGGCGCGACCTGGAGTGCGGGCGCGGTCTGGCACGTCAACGCCGACCGTTCGGTGACCATCTACGGCAATCTGAACAATTCATTCGACCCCGAATTCCGCACGCAGCCCGATGGCACGCCGCTGGATCCGGAGGAGGGCAATCAGAAGGAGATCGGTTTGCGCCTGCAGTTGCTCGACGGACGAATCTCGGCGCTGGCGAGTTACTTCGATCTCCTGCAGGACAACGTGACGCGGCCGGACCCGGACCGGGAGGATTACTTCATCCAGGAGAGCGGACAGCGGAGTCGCGGATTTGAACTCGGCGCCAACGGGCGCGTGACGGAGAACTGGCTGTTGTTCGCCGGTTACGCGTACACCGACGCGACGGACGAGCAGACGGGCTTGGCCATTCCCCTCACTCCAGAACATCGGTTCACGATGTTCAACCGCTTCAACGTGCGGGATGGTCGCTTCAAGGGTTTGAGCTTCAGCGTAGGCACGATCTACACGGGAGAGCGTCCGCTGACGCGCTCATCCGCGCGTGGCCAGCCGGATTGGGGGCCGCTGCCCGACACGTGGCGAATCGACAGCTCGCTTGGCTACCGTTTCACCACGCACAACGTGACGTACCAGATCGCGCTCAACGTGCAGAACGTCTTTGACCGCCGTGACCTCTACTACCTGGCGACCTGGGATCGCGCCACCATCGACCCCGGCCGCGTCTGGCGGCTGTCGCTGAGCGCTCGGTTTTGACGCCCGGCTGGCTTCGGAACAGACGTTGAGACCAGATCAGGGCCGTTCGCGCCGGCCCGGTTTGGCGCAGGCGAGACAGGTCTGCGCGCCCATGCGGATCTGCGACCTCCTACCCGGGCGGGGAGGAGCGGCCGGGCCCGCGCGTCGGTCGAGGCGAAGGTTGGACCCACGTCCGCAGCCGGAGCGAAACTTCCGGGAGAGTTGATCCAGATCAATCGATTGAAACTTCCTTCTTCCGGCAGCAGCCAGCGCGGTACTTAACCGGAGCGGGGCGCCCAGCAGGTGCTCCGCTCATCATATGACGATCACGATTGATACGACGATTGGGGAGTTGGTGCGTGCGGCGCCGGTGCGCGCGCGGATCTTCGAAAAGCTCGGGGTGGATTATTGCTGCGGAGGCAAGAAGGCGTTGTCGGAGATCTGCCGCGCCAAGGGGCTCGACCCGGCGACGGTGCTTGCGCTGTTGGCGGCGCTCGATGTTTCCGCGGATGAATCCTTGATCGATGCGGATGCCCTGGGGCTGGATGCGCTGTGCGACCACATCGAGGCGGCGCACCACAACTATCTTCGGGAGGAGTTGCCTCGGCTTGACTTCATGACGCGCAAAGTCGCGGCGGTGCACGGTGACCACGAGCCGCGGCTGGTGGAGATCCGGCAGGTTTTTGCGCAGCTCGCGCCGGAGCTCGCGGATCACATCGTGGATGAAGAACAGCGTGTGTTCCCGTCGATTCGTCGCCTGGCAGCTCACCCGACGGAGGCGGGTCGGGTAGACTTGCGCGAGGCGCTGCAGGAGCTCGAGTCAGAGCACGAGGTAGCCGGCGCCGCCCTGGCCCGGCTTCGCGTATTAACGGACGGATACGCTCCACCGGAGTGGGCCTGCAACACCTTCCGCGCCCTCTACGACGGCCTCGCCCGGCTGGAGGCGAACATGCACCAGCACGTGCACAAGGAGAACAACGTGTTGTTTCCTCGCGCGCTGGGTGCGAACTGATCGCGCGAAGGTCGCCTTCCTGGCTCTGGCCGCGACCGGCGGGCCGCGGCGACTGCGCTTGGCGCGGGCGTCCGACCACCTGGGCGGGAACGCAATAAGCTCGCGCTCCCGGACCAGCCCGGCCTACAGGTCGCGCGCATGATCATTGCCGATATCACGAAAATTGCGGGGCGGACGTTTCCTGCGCGTCGTTGGACGCGTGGGATGGTGGGTCAGGCGGGGCAGCCGATTCCGGCGAAAGGTTTTGCGATGGGCTACGTGGTCCTCGAGCCGAACGGCGGTCAGGTCCCGTGGCATAATCAGGAGCAGGAAGAGGTCTACATGGTCCTCGAGGGGACCGGTGAGATCTGCGTCGACACGGAACGGCAGGAGATCACCGCCGGCCAGGCCGTCTACCTGCCGCCGGGCAAGTTTCACCAGCTGACCAACACCGGTTCCGAGCCCCTGCACATGATGTACATCTACTGCCCCGGGGGCGATGTCGCCCATTGGCGGCAGGAACTCGATGGCACACTGCCCCCTGCCGGAGTTGGTGAAGTGCCTGATCTTCCGGAAGGTGCGCAACCGCAATGCACCAAGAAGCCCGAAGCCTGATGGAAATGCGCTGAAAGATTGCGCTGACTTGGATACCAGGTTTGGATACCAGGTATGCCAAGTTCAGACGATTCACCGCCGGCTGCTGGAAAGGCTGGCCGGAAGAAACGGACGTCCGACTTCGAGAAGGTTTCGGGCGTCGAAAACCTGTACTACCGGCGGTCCCGCGGAGTGTACGTCACGCGTGTCTCGCTGAATCAGACCCGGACCTGGAAGAGCCTTGAAACGGACGTCCTGACGGTTGCGAAGCTCAGACATCGGAAGGAACAGGAGGAGAACGAGAAGGCCCGGCAGAGCGGGGCGAGGATTTCGGGTGAATTCAGGACGCTGGGAGAACTTGCGAACGAGTTTCTCAAGCGCACTGAAGCGGCCAGTTTGGCTGCGTCATCAGTTGTTGGCTACAAAGGTCACGTTAAGCGACTTCGGGAGAATTGGCGGCGGGGGTCGTTCGACAGCTATCCGGTCAAGCGCGTGACCCCGGACCTGATCTTCGAGCTTCGCGATTATCTGTCGAAGGAGGCCGTGGTGAGGCACGGTCGCATCGGCGTCTGCACGACAAGGACACAAGGATACGGCAACACTGTCGTGAACGATACGCTGCTTTGCCTGCGGCGCCTGATCGACATCGCGATTGAGGAACGGGTGATGATTCAGAGCCCGTTTTTCGAGCGGACGGTCTTGCGCGAACGAATCAATTTGCCGGCGCTATCGAAAAAGCCGGCGTTGCCTGATCGATTGATGATGGACCGCCTCTTCGCCCAGATCCGCGGCGTGACCGTCGCAGATCAGGATCGAAGGCCACATCCGCTACATCAGTCTTGCGCGGAGGCGAACGCCAATTTCGCGGAGTTTCTGGCCTATTCGGGCGCGCGGCACGAAGAGGCGAACCTGGTGCGCGTCGGCTATTACAAGCCGGGTGTCTCGGGAAGAGTCGGGACGCTTTACGTGCCGGGGTACAAATCCGTTTCCTCCGACCGTACGATACCAGTCATTCCACCGCTCAAGCGTCTCCTTGACCGGTTGGTTGCTGGACGCGATCGGGAAGAGAAGCTGCTGAAAGCTACCACCTGTCTGCGTCCGCTCCAGCGGGCGTGTGCACATTTGGGAGCGCCACGGCTGACGCAGCACCACCTGCGGCATTATTTCGCCACCATCTGCATCGAAAAGGGCGTCGACATCCCAACGGTCAGCAGGTGGCTCGGCCATTCAGATGGCGGCCGGCTCGCAATGAAGACGTACGGGCATCTGCGCACCGAGCATTCACTCGCGCAGGCCGCCCTCGTCGACTTTGGTGACGACCGTACAACTCCGATCAAGGCGCCTTTGCCGAGCACGGAAGAAGTTGTGCTGTTCAAACCAGATTCTGGCGCTCAATCGAAGACCGGGTGATCAACAGTCTCCTTGTGTCGGCAACCCGATCCAGCTTCCCGACAGCGAGCCATCGATAAAGCGTCGCCTGCGATATTCCGCCCAAGAGCTTTCGTGCAGTCTTCTCATCGTAGGCAGCGGGAAGCGGCTCCGTCTTCGTTTCAGGGCGAGTAGCGGGACCCTCCAGCCCAGCGCCCCATTGCGCGCACAGCGCTCGAGCCTCTTCATCGTCCTGAGCCTCGAAGTACACGCGTCGGATGGTGCCGTTCAGCGCGTAGAATGCAGCGAACGTTTTCAGCTCCGTGATCTGTGGCGCCGCAGATACCATAACTTAGCCTTGCTGCAGTATTCCTCTATCCCGGGGTCACCGCCAGTTCGAGCCCCCGCCGAATTCGGGGTATGCGGCCTACCCTCAGGTGGAGGTCTCACGATCGACGCCGAATCAGACCAGCGCGCGCATGAATGGCTGCAAGCCGATGCTTCCGTTCCGAAGAAGAGGGAAGAAATTCATCGCCCTTCCGAAACGGGGGAATTCGCGCCCTCGCGCGTGGACGCACGCGGGCGCGAGTTGTGACCCCTCACGCGGCGTGATTGCGGCACCAATCAAGAGCGGAGACGAAACTGCGGAGCAAAGACGGATTCCGGAGTGATGTTTTCAATGCGCAAAGCATGGAGCAATGACTGGTCAACCCAGATCGAAACCTGCCCCTCGCGAATCGAAGCGGCGGACGGTGTGATCTTGAGACGGTACGAAGAGTGATTCCTCTGGAAGCGGGGACATTCGACTTGGAGCCCGTTCTGGCTGGTCCGAGTAGTCGAACTGATTGGGCCTCCTCCGAAAAGTCCCAGTAAAGCGAGTACGACCAATAAGAGAACTAGATACTGACTGACGCGTTCGAACCGCCATGACTTCTTCTGGAACTCGATATCTTCGCTGATTTCCAGGTCACCTATTTTCCGCCGGGGCTGCTGTGCGCTCATGGCGGATCCGCGTGACCCTGGTTGAACTTGACGGTTCCCTCAGAAGCTGGAACGGAGTCTGCGACTGGCTAAAGTTGGACTCTGTCTGCAGGATCAGATGAGAACGAGCCGCGGGCCAATGTACTTCAATCGAGTTGATATGATTTCTCCAAGAGGCCGCACGCACTGACTCCACGCGATTCGCGCAAAAGACGACGTCTGGCCAAGCCGCGAGGGATAGTGCGCGCTCGCATTGATGATTGCTTTTGGATATTTGCGGCCTAGTGGAGCCTCGTCGCGATGAGCGTCCCAAGCCCCAAGGATCTTTCCGATGACTCGAGATGGTTCGTGGACCATGTGCATTGCCATGCTCCGAAGTTGAGGAGCTACATCAGGAGTTCGTTCCCGACGATCGGCGACGTGGACGACGTGGTCCAGGAGTCCCTGCTGCGGGTCTGGAAGGCCCGCGCCGCCCGCCGCATCGTGTCGACTCGCGCTTTTCTTTTCACGATCGCGCGTAATCTGGCACTGGATACATTGCGCCGCTCACGCCCCAGCCTGGCCGCCGATGTGGAGGACATCGACGACCTTCACGCTTGTGAAGCGGTCAAGGAATCAGCCCGACTGCTGGAACAGCGTGAGAAGATTGAGCTCGTGGCCGCGGCCATCGATGCGCTGCCGGAACGCTGCCGCGAAGTGATCGTTCTCAGAAAGCTGCACGGACTCTCGCAGCGCGAGGTCGCCGAGCGGCTCAACCTGTCGGAGAAGACCGTGGAGGCGCACGTCGCGCGCGGGACGCGGCGCTGCGAAGCGTACCTGGCCGCCCGCGGATTCCGGAGCTCCCGATGAACTGCGAAGATCAACGCACCTCGCCTATCGATTGGGCGGTACAGGAGGGCCATGCGGAGGCGGTGCTGGCCGCACTGGCCCGACGGCAGGCGCGCCGACGGAAGCGCAGGCGAATCGCCGGTGCAGGAGCGCTGCTCGGGGTGCTGCTGCTCGCCACTGTCGTGATTCCCGTCGTTCAGGAGGAGAGGGAGTCGAGCGCAGGTCGGGGTGGAGCAATGCTGATGATGCGTTCGCCGGAACGCCTCGTGTTTGAGGATGGTTCCGTTGTGCAGCTGCGATCGGACGCAGCGGTCGAAGCGACGTTCACCTCCAGCCTGCGGAAGCTGCGGCTCCTCCGCGGGGAGATTCACGTGGAAGTGGCGAAGGAGCAAAACCGTCCGTTCGTCGTTGCGGCTGGCATGTTCAGCGTTCGCGCCGTCGGCACGGCCTTCAGCGTGTCGCAAACCTCTGGCGGCCTGGACGTGCTTGTCACCGAAGGGGTGGTCGCGGTCGACCACGATGAATCCACGCCGGCTCCGGATGAACGGGCGGCACAAGACGAAGCGCTGGCCGTTTTGAAGGCCGGCGATCATGCGCTGATCGAGTCGGCGCATTCCGGTCCGTCCGATGCTCCTCTAGCGACCGTCCGGAATCTCCCTCCGGAGGAGATGTCCGAGCGGCTCGCGTGGCGGATTCCCAGGATCGAGATTTCGGATACGCCGCTTGTCGAGATCCTGCCGGTCCTGACGGAGCACGCGGGCGTCGACATCGTTCTGAAGGATCCGGAGATCGGCGCATACCGTCTGAGCGGCATCATTCGGGCCGATAACATCGAGGCCCTGTTCCAGCTTCTCGATCAGAGCTTCGGCGTTCAGGCGACGGCGGTGGGCGCGCAGACCTTCGAGTTGCAGCGCCGCTAAGCGCCCGCGAGGCAGGTGGAGAATTGGGTGTAGGGATTTCCCGCGCCCATCCGTCTGTACAGACGTGTCGCGTCGCTGTGCGACAAATGTCACGATGAAGCCCCACATCCTTTCCCGCCTCTTCCGCCTGTTTCTCCTGCGCTTTGTTGTCGCATGCGCCGTCTGCTCCATTCCGGCCGCGGCAGCGGATCCGACACCGCGAGCGTTCGACATTCCTTCGGGCGAGGCGGAGGTGTCTCTCAAGGCCTTCGCGGTGCAGTCGGGCATCGAGGTTCTTTTCTCCTCGCAGGCCGTGCAGGGAGTCAGGACCCGCGCCGTGAAGGGCGAATATCCGTCTCTCGACGCGCTCAGGCGGATGCTTGCGGGCACGCGTCTCACCTTTGTCGAGGGCGATACGACGGGAGCTGTCACGATTATTCCGGAGCGGGACGGGAAGCAGCCTGGTCCGGACCGGTCGAACTCGTCCGCGGCGACGACGGCGGAGGGCGCCGGCGAAAGTCTTCGCGCACAAGCGGACGGGTCCGGAGTCGTGCGGGGCCGGGTCTTTGATGCGGGCAGCGGCCATCCGCTGCCGGGCGCGGTGATTGCGGTGTTGGGAAGCGATCTCTCCGCAGTGGCGGAACGAAGCGGTCATTTCGTCCTCCGTCAGGTTCGGTCCGGCGAACAGCAAATTGTCGCCCGTTACTTAGGCTTCGCGGATCAGCTCGTCCCGATCGATGTCCGGGCCGGTGACGCGCAACAGATCGATGTCGCGATGTCGGCGGAGGGAGACGTGATCGCCCTGGAGGCTCTCGTGATCGAGGGCGCACGGGAAGGGCAGGCCCGGGCAATCCAGCAGCAACGAGCCGCAACGAATATCGTGAATCTGGTGTCGGCCGACGCCATCGGGAACTTTCCGGATCGGAACGCCGCGGAGGCGCTGCAACGCATCGCGGGCGTCTCGCTGGTTCGTCAGCGTGGCGAAGGCCGCGATGTCACGATTCGCGGAGCGGCTTCCGACCTGAACTCGTTTACGCTCGATGGCGTGAGCATCCTCTCCAACCAAGTCGACGGCCGAACGATCTCGATGGACGTATTTGCGGCCGAACAACTCGCCGGCATCGAGGTGGTGAAGGCGGTGACGCCGGACATGGATGGCGACAGCATCGGCGGCGCGGTGAATCTGAAGTCGAGGAGCGCGTTCGATACCGAAGGCCGCATGGTCTCCGCCAATGCGTATTTGCAATACAACGACCTGAGCGACAAGATCGGGTACCGTGCCGGAGCCACGTTCTCCGACGTGTTCGGCGCGAACGAGGATTGGGGACTCAGCCTGTCGCTCTCCTACAACCGCCGAAAGGGCGTCGAGGAGTTTCTCCAGACCGACAACTGGGCGGAGAAGACCTTCGGCGGCGTCACCGGCGTGATTCCCAACGTCGTGTCGATGCACTGGCTGACGATCGACCGCGAACGCACCGGCGTCTCGACGGCGCTGGAGCACAAGGTGAACACCGCCGACCGGATCCACGTGCGCGTGTCCTTCAACGAGTTCGTCGAGAACAACGACCGGCCGCGATTTCTTTACCAGACGCGCGACAACTTCAACGCGACCAATCCCGTCTCGGTCGCCGACGGCAGGATCACGGAAATCTCGCTGACAGGCGTTCGCGCGCGCCGCATCGTCAATCCGCGCACCTTCACCGACCGGGCCGCGTCCCTGAGTGCCGGAGGGCACTGGGAGCGGGGCGACCTCACCATCGAATTCGATTCATGGTACAGCGCCGGCTCCAACCGCCAGGAGGCCTACCAGGGCCAGTGGCAGACCGGAACGAACCTCCCGATCACGTTCGATTTTTCCACGCCGTACTTCTTCATCGCGACGCCGGACAGCACCGCGGAGAACCGCGACATTCACAATCCGGCCAACTACGCGCACAACCAGTCCCAGGCGCAGGATCGACGGGTCGAGAACGATGAATACGGAGCGAAGCTCGACCTCGCCTGGGCGACCGCCGTGGCGGATCGCGAAGTGATCTTCAGCGGCGGAATCAAAACCCGGATGAGCGACCGGAGCCGCGATGTGTTCCGCGAAACGTACAATGGCATAGCCAACAATGGCACCCTGGGACTCAGCGACGAGCGGCTCGCGCCCCTCATCAATGTTCAGGATCAATTGCTGGGACGGTACCGCTTCGGGCCGTCCGTCGATCCGCTGTTCTACCGGGATTATCTACGGAGGAATCGCGATCTGTTCGTTTTCAACGAAGCCACCTCGATGTTCGATTCCACCGTCGAGGACTATGCCGTGGAAGAGGACATCCACGCCGCATACCTCATGGCTGACGTCGGGTTCGGGCGGCTCGATCTCCTGGCTGGCGCTCGCTACGAACACACGGAGACGAAGAGCCGGGGCACGCGTACCGAAGCCGGCTTGTTTGTCCCGACGCGCGAAAGCTCCTCCTACGGAAATCTCCTGCCCGGACTTCATGCGCGATACCGGATCACGGAGGATCTCGTTGCCCGGTTCTCCTGGAACAACACGCTCGCCCGGCCGCGCATCGATTACCTGGCGCCGAACTTTTCGGTCAATCGTCCCACCAATCCGACCGCAGAGGATCCCGTGAACGTGTCCGGCGGGAATCCTGACCTGAGGGCGATCGAATCGATGAACTGGGACGCGAGCCTCGAGTACTACCTTTCGTCCATCGGCCTGATCTCCGTTGGGGTGTTTCGCAAGGATCTCGACGGTCCGATCTATCGGAGCGAACGCACGGGCGTCTTCGAGCAACTGCCCGCGCGGATCGTGGCGTACAACAACGCCGGGGACGCGCGGATCGAAGGCGTCGAGTTCACCTACCAGCAGCAGTTGACGTTTCTTCCGGCGCCCTTCGACGGGTTGGGCGTCTATGCCAACTACACGCTGGTGGACTCGTCCGTGACGATCACGGAGCCGGGACGGGCGGGGGAGGTGTTGCCCTTGTTCGGGCAGTCCGACACTCTCACCAACCTGGCTCTGTCGTATCAGAAGCACGGCCTGACGATCCGCGTCTCGATGAACCGGCGCGGTGACTACCTCGTGGGACTCGGAGACCCGGGGCTGGACATCTACGCCGGCCGCTATGTCGGTTTCGACCTCACGGCCAGCTATCGCATCAACGAGCGCTGGACCCTTCATCTCGAGGGCAACAATCTTTCCAATGAGCCGGAGCGCTCCTATGTCGGCCGGTCCGGGTGGGGTATGGAGTATGGGGATACAGGGCGCTATTTCGCCATCGGTGCGTCGGTTCGCCTGTGACGAGGCCCAATCCATCAAGCATGATGAAGAACCGCTTTGCGCGTGCAGCCGTCAGAGCAGCCCCAGGCGTCCGGAGCGCCCGGCTCATCCTCGGGTTGTGCTGGAGCTCGACTTCCCTTGCCGTTGCGCTTCCGGACATTCCGCCGGCAGGTCCGGACGCGCCCAATGTGCTGCTGATCCTTGCCGAGGACATCGGCCCCGAACTCGGGTGCTACCCGGAGAACTGGGCGGCGGATCTCGTGCAGACGCCCAACATCGACCGGCTTGCGCGGGAGGGCGTGCGCTACACCGGTTGTTTCACCACATCCCCGGTCTGCTCGCCGAGCCGCTCGGCCCTCATGACGGGCATGTATCAGACGAGCATCGGCGCGCAGAACCACCGAACGTGGCCGTGGAACCGGAAACCGCTTCCCGAAAGCGTGTATTCGATAACCCACTACTTCCGGGCGGCGGGCTACTACACCGCGAACGTCTCGGAGGAGAGCAAGCCGCGCGACCCGGTGACCGGACGCAAGCTGACGACGGGCGCCCGCGGCTCCGGAAAGACCGACTTCAACTTTCAGTTAGACCAAGCCTTTGACGGACGCGACTGGAACCTCCGGCGTCCGGGACAGCCGTTCTTTGCCCAGCTCACCATTCAGGAGAGTCACAAGGGCATCGGCTGGGAGGCGGCGCGGCAGGATCGGGAGCGCGTTCCGCATCCGGTGCGTCCCGAGGCGATCCCCGTGCCGCCCTACTATCCGGACCACGAGATCGTGCGCGACGAAATGGGCAACTACCTCGACGCGATCATGCTCCTCGATTCGTACGTCGGCGATGTCCTCGCGCGGCTGCGCGACGAGCGGCTGCTGGACTCGACGATCATCGTCTTCATGGGCGACAACGGCCAGTGCCTCGCCCGCGGGAAGCAGTTTCTCTACGATCAGGGCACGCATGTGCCCCTGATCATCCGGTGGCCGGATGGCCGGAGGGCGGGCGAGGTCGACCACCAACTCGTCTCGTCGATCGATGTCAGCGCGGCCCTGCTGGGACTGGCCGGTATCCGTCCGCTCCCGACAATGCAGGGACGCGACTTTCTCGCGGCCGATGCGCAGCCGAGGGAGCATGTGATTTCCGCTCGCGACCGGATGGACATTACAACGGATCGCATGCGTGCGGTGCGGACGAAACGATGGAAGTACATTCGCAACTACCTGCCGGCGCTGCCGTACATGCAGTACAACGCCTACAAGGTGCGGTCCTACCCGACGTGGCGGCTGATCCTGGCCTTGAAAGCATCGGGAATGCTGACACCCGAGCAGGCGCTCTTCGCCGCCGACCGGAAGCCGATCGAGGAACTCTACGACCTGGAAAACGACCCGCACGAGATCCGGAATCTTGCCGATGACCCGGACCAGGCCGCCGTTCTTCAGGAGCTGCGCGCGACGCTGGATCGATGGGTGGTCGAAAGCGGTGACCAGGGGCACTTGATGGAAGATCCGCTCGACATCCATCGCGGCTACTGGGGACACCTGCCCAACCAGGTTCCGGTCGAGCGACCGAACTACGAGCAATGAAATCCATTGGCTGGCGGATGCGCGGATCCTGGAGAGGCATCATCGGTGGTGTCGCATTGGCGGCCATGTCATGCGCGCCATCGGTGGTTGACGCCGCGCCCAACGTGATCGTGATCCTGGCCGACGATCTTGGATACGGCGAGCTATCGTCGTATGGACAGCAGCACTACACGACGCCGAACGTGGACCGCCTCGCTCGCGAGGGCATGCGCTTCACGCAGCACTATGCCGGTTCGGCCGTCTGCGCACCCAGCCGCGCGACGCTGATGACGGGACGTCACACCGGCCACGTTTCCGTCAGAAACAACTTCGGCCGCTTCGAAGACGGTTCTGAAGGGCGGGTGCCGCTTTCCCGCGCGGAGACGACCGTGGCGGAGTTCCTGCGTGAGGCGGGCTACGTGTCCGCTATCATCGGTAAATGGGGGCTTGGTGACGAAGGCAGCGGCAGCGAACCGTGGGCGCGGGGCTTCGATCATTTTCACGGATTTCTCGACCAGGCTCATGCGCACAATCACTATCCCGAATTTCTCTACCTCGAGGACCGTCCGGTGCCTATTCCGGAGAACTTCGGGCATAAGGAGACCGTGTACGCGAACGACCGCTTCACCGATGGGGCGCTGCGTTGGATTGAGTCGAATGCGCACCGGCCGTTCTTCCTCTATCTGGCCTATACGACTCCGCACGCCGATCTGAAGTGTCCCGAGGATTCGGTGCGTGAGACCCGTGACGCGTTTCCGGCGCTGGCGGCGCCGGGAACGGCGCCGTCATCCTTGATTTTCGCGTCGATGGTTCGGCGGCTCGACCGGGATGTGGGCCGCGTTCTCGATCTGCTCGAGCGACTGGAAATCGCGGAGAACACGCTCGTCGTCTTCACGTCGGACAACGGTCCCCACGACCAGGACGGAAAGGATAATGACAGCTTTGCCTCGGCTGGGCCGTTTCGCGGGATCAAGCGCGACCTCTACGAAGGGGGCATCCGTGTCCCATTCATCGCGCGATGGCCGCGCCGTATCCAGCCTGCAACGACGTGCGAACAGCCGAGCGCGTTCTGGGATTTCCTCCCGACCCTGGCGGAAATCCTGGGCCGGCCGGCGCCGGAATCCGCCGTGGATGGCATCAGTTTCGCGCCGGCGCTGCTGGACCGTCCCGGTCCGCAGGAGGAGCGGACCTTGTACTGGGAATTGACGGTCAAGAACCGCGGACGGCAGGCCGTCCGGTCTGGAGACTGGAAGCTCCTGCGAAACGGGACGGACCGGCCGTGGGAGCTCTATGATCTGGTCCGGGACAGGGGTGAAACGCAGAACCTGGCGGACCTTCATCCGGAAATCGTGAGCAGCCTGGCCTCCAGGATCCCCGCGCTGCGCACGGAGTCGCCGGTGTTTCCCCTGCACGGACAGCCCTGAATTTTGACGAGCTTATGCTGTATCGCCGCAATTTCCTGAAACTCTCCGGCGCAGCCCTGCTGGGCGCGATCGGCGGAAGAACGTCGGCGCTCGCCGCGCGCACCGGCCCCGCCAGCGGTAAATCCGGCACGCGCTTCGCCGCCTATTACCTTAACGCCAACATGTACACGGCGGTGCCGCGGCACGTTCGCGAGGACATGGCGTGGATGGCCGACGTGGGAACCCGCTTTGTCTGTGTGGGCGTGCTGGAGCAGGATCTGTGGGCGGCGCATGAGAACCTCGCCTTGATCGTGGAGGAGGTGGAACGCGCGGGCATGCAGGTCCTCGCGGTGCCTTCGCGGTGGGCGGGCCTGACGGCGGGAGCGCCGAAGGTTCCGAGCATGTACTCCACCCTGAATCCGCATACCTGGATGGTGGACCGGCGGGGCCGGACGGGTTTTGCCGGAAAGGTCTCCGGGGTGATCAGCAGTCCCCTGTGGCCCGAGGTCGGGGAGTTCTTTCGGACCACCTTGGCCGAGCTCTATCGTCAGCACCCTCGAATCGCAGGCGTGATCATCGACGAGCCGAAGGGATTCCGTCGGGACTATTCGCAAAAGGCCGTTGAGGTTCTGGGACCGGATGCGCCCATCGCCGCGCACCATGGCGCGATGAGGGATCTTCTCAGTGACGTGTGCCGCTTCGCGAAACGCGAGTGGCCGGAGAAGCTGACCATCATGTTCCAGCAGGCGCACACCGATGACGAGGAACTGGCGGTCAGTTCGACCGTCGAGTCCCTCGACTATTACGGCGTGGATGGACGACCGTGGACACTCGCCGAGGACGCCCGCATGCAGGCGACGGACGAGGGCCAGGACGGGGGCAAGGGCAAGGTTCTGCTCGACGGACGTGGAGCGAAATTTATCGCGCTGGCGCAAGCGGTGCCGGGACGCGGGTCGTTCTTCCTAATCGAAAATCACAATCTGCCGGCATCGATGCTGGCCGCGATGGATCGCCACTACCCGGACGTTCTAGACCTTCGTCCGGACATTGCCGCGTATTATTACTACCCGCGCAACGTGGCCGCGCCCGATAAGGCGATGAACATCATCAGGGGGCACCTGAAGCGGCATCGAGCGGCACAGCGCCTCGATCGCCAGGACGGGCGCGTTCGAAGTTGATTGATTCAGTCGCCCGCTCGGGCCGGTTCCGCCGTCGGAGAGGACGCGTACCACCGCTGGAAGTCCCGCGGGGGCAGGCGGTGGGCGGGTCGGGCGGTAGACTGGTTTTTGTCGGACTCGTTCAGGACAGGCTCTTCTTCGACGATTCGGGTTTTCATCGTCGGGAGCTGACACTGTTCGCGAGCCGCAACCCCTGGTCCGACGACTTTCGCAAAATCATCCGTCAGTTCGAGGCCGGCGAGATCGACACGACGCTCTGGATCACGCGCCCGCTGCCCTTCAGCGAGGTCCCGCAGCGCTTCGCGCACATCGCCATGGATCCGCCGTTGTTGAAGGCGATGGTGGCAGTGACGTAGAATGCGGCTTCGCCGCAAGCCGTCGTGCGATCCACGAATATCGGACCACATCAGTTCAGCGAGGACCGATCGAACGACCGGTCTGCGCGGCCGCCTCGGCTACCGCCTGGATGACCGTTTGCTCGACCTCGGGCGCAAAACGCCGCCCATGACCCAGGCCGCGCAACGCTTCGTAACCGCCTTCCGCCAGGATGCGACGGGTGGGCAGGTACCCAAAATGATCGTTGGTGTAGCCCGCGACCCACAGGTTCAGCGGGCCAAGGGCCTGTTCGACCAGCATGACATAGTCGGCGACGGGTTCGCCGGGTAGCCCAACCAGAGTCAAATCACCGCCAAACTGCCATAGGGCGAGCGGAGCGGTGTAATGGGCGGGGCCGTGGTCGCCGGACTCGTTCTGCTGACGAAGCCGTTCCGCAGCCTGCCGGCGCCATGCGGTGCGCTCCTTGGACATCGCCTCGATTTCCTCGAGCGTCGGCGGAGCCTCGAGCGGCAGATCCATCCACCGGAGGTCGGTTGTCAACGGCCCGCGGACGGGCTCGAGCCGCTTGCGAGCGAGCACACGGGTGACGACGTCGGCGAGGTGTTTCCCGTGCGCCTTCGCGATCGCGAGTGTGCCGGTCGGGTAGGGCGAGGTGTCACCACCGCAACCCTGCATGAACATCGCCTGAACACCCTTGAAGTGCTGCTCGAGCTCCGCCTGGGCGTAACCGGCGTAGTCCCCGCACACAAAGTTGTCGTTCTGGGTGAGGCACGTGTTGTGGCACGCGGCGCCGAAGACTACGCCGAGCAGCGCGCCCTTCGGTGAGGTGATGCGCAACACGGGCACGCTGCGGTCCGCCGGTCCGCGCGGGTTGAATCCGAGGATGACTCCGGCCGGCGTGAATTCGCGGCGGTTCACCGGGAAAAGAACGATGCCCATCGCGTGGTGGAGGACGGCGGGTTTTTTCTGCGCGAGGGCGGCGGTCGCCGTCTCCACCACGGTATCCACCAACCCATGACTGTAACGCACGATCGCATCGACGTCCTGTTTGGGGAAACGTGCGCTCGGCTTCATGCCCAGGGCGACGGACGGACCGGTGTGCGTATGCGAGAAGTTGAGAAGAATCTCATCCCGCCGCAGGCCGGTGGTTTCGCCGATCCTCCGGGCGATGGTTTCCGCGACGTTCTTGCTCATGCCGACCAACTCGCAGGTGATGAGCACGGCCCGCTTGCCGGTCGCGTCGTGCAGGGCGAGCGCCTTCACGTGCACATCCTGTTCGACTTTGTCGAAACCTCCGCTCCGCGCGGCGTAGCCAGCGAGCGGGACCGGTTCCTTCGGCGTGATGACTGCACGTGCGAAACCGACGTGCCAGTCCGAATCTTTCGACACCGCAATGAGCGGTGCGATCGAGAAGAGTATCGACGCCAGGATGCTACGCGCGAGACGGGGTAGATTCTTGGCCATGGCAGCATCATGCTGCGCCGAACCATCCTCGAGCTACGCCTGTTCGCTCAATCGCTTTGCCCATCATCGCAATAGCGTCGCAATCCAGAAAAAACCCAGCGCGGCGAACACGGCTGAGCAATTAGTGGCAGCGGATGAGTGCTAAGGGGTAGATGCATTTTCGAATGTCCGGCATGATCGTGCCACACCCCGAAGCCAGGTTCGGCGCAATGAGCGCGCCGGCCGTGGTGGCCTTGGTCAACCCCCGTTCCCGTCATGTCTCCGAATCCTCGTCTCCGCGGGCTGGTCGCGATCGTCACCGGCGGCGCGTCCGGTTTTGGCCGTGCGATCTGTGAGGCGTATGCCCTTGAGGGAGCGCGCGTCGTGGTCGCCGATCGTGATATCGAAGCAGGTCGCGACGTGGCGGACGGCCTGATTCGCGGTGGAGCCGAAGCACTGTTCTGCGAAGTCGATGTGGCATCCGCGGTGCCCGTGAAGCAGCTGGTCGACACAACCGTCAGCCGTTTCGGCCGCATCGACGTGATGGTGAACAACGCCGGCATGAGCCATCCGAACCGGCCGATGCTCGAAGTGGATGAGGCGTTCTTCGACCGGCTGTATCAGGTGAACGTGAAGAGCGTGTATCTTTCTGCGATCGAGTGCGTGCCGGTGTTCCGCCGCCAGGGCGGCGGGTGTTTCATCAACATCGGTTCGACTGCAGCGGTGCGACCGCGACCCGGATTGTCCTGGTACAATGGATCGAAAGGCGCGGTGTCCTTGCTCACGAAGTCCCTCGCGATCGAGCTGGCATCCGACCAGATCCGCGCGAACTGCATCCATCCCGCGATCGCCGAGACGCCTTTGCTCGCCACGTTCATGGGAACGGAGGATTCAGCGGAAGCGCGAGGCCGCTTCGTTGCCTCCATCCCGCTCGGCCGGCTTTGCAGGCCAGCGGACGTCGCGAACGCGGCCGTGTTCCTGGCCGATCCTGCTTCGAACTTCATCACCGGCGTCTGCCTCGAGGTCGACGGCGGCCGCTGCATTTGATGGCCACTGATCCTCCGACACACTCCTGACCGTATGTCGTCAAATCCGAGAGCTACCTATCCGCTTTACGTCGCGAACCGCCCGGAGCAGCCCAATGCCGCGCTGGAGGTGACGGACAAGTATTCCGGATTACCCGCGGCAGCCGTGGCGGTGGCGGATGCCGATTGCATCGAACGCGCGATTTCCGCGGCAGTGGCCGCGGAGCACCCGATGAGGCGATTGGCAGCCTATGAACGCAAAGCGGTGCTGGACCACTGCGTGCAACGTTTCTCCGAACGACGCGAGGAACTGGCCGCCGTGCTCTGCGTTGAAGCCGGAAAGCCGATCCGGGACAGCCGGGGCGAAGTCACGCGGCTGATCGACACGTTCCAGATCGCTTCGGAAGAAGCAGTCCGGATCGGCGGCGAGGTGATGGATCTGGAGATTTCGCCGCGGGCCCGCGGTTACTCCGGCATGTACCGGCGGGTGCCGGTGGGCGCCTGCTCGTTCATCGCGCCGTTCAATTTCCCGCTCAATCTGGCGGCTCACAAGATCGCACCCGCCATCGCGGCCGGCTGTCCGTTCGTGCTCAAGCCGGCGAGCCGGACTCCGATCGGCGCATTGCTCATCGGCGAGGTGTTGGCCGAGACGGCGCTGCCCGCCGGGGCGTTTTCAATTCTCCCGTGCGGCCGACGCGAAGCCGATGCGTTCACGACGGATCCACGGCTCAAGCTGCTGAGTTTCACCGGATCGCCGGAGATCGGCTGGCAGCTCAAGGCGCAGGCCGGTCGCAAGAAGGTCGTGCTCGAACTTGGCGGCAACGCGGCCTGCATCGTGGAACCGGACTGGCCCGATCTGGCCGATGTTGTGGCGCGCCTGATCATCGGCGCGTTCTACCAGTCGGGCCAGAGCTGCATCAGCGTGCAGCGTATTCTGGTGCATCGGTCCATCTATGCGGAGCTGCGGGATCGGCTTGTCGCCGCGGCCCGTGATCTCGTGGTCGGCGATCCGAAGGACGAGCGCACTTTCATAGGTCCACTGATCAGCGAGTCCGAGGCGTGCCGGCTGGAGTCCTGGATCGCGTCGGCCAGAGCGGCGGGCGGGAAACTTCTCTGCGGCGGCCGCCGCAGGGGAGCGGTGCTCGAGCCCACCGTTCTCGAATCGGTACCCGCGACCGCCGAACTCGTCGCGCAGGAGGCGTTCGGACCCGTGGTGGTGATGAGCGCGTACGATGATTTCAATGACGCGCTCGACGAGGTGAACGCCAGCGCGTTCGGCCTCCAGGCCGGCGTGTTCACGCGGGATCTCTACAAGGCGCAGCGCGCATGGGAGGCACTGGAGGTCGGTGGCGTCATCATCGGCGACGTGCCGTCGTGGCGGGTCGACCACATGCCCTATGGTGGCGTGAAGGACAGCGGACTTGGCCGGGAAGGTGTGCGGTTCGCCATTGAGGACATGAGCGAACTGAGAAGCTTCATCGTCAGAAACCCCCATCGCGTATGATCAAGACAAGCAGCCAGCGCATCCCGTCTTTTTTACTCGGCCTTGCAGCCGGTATCCTGGCTCTTGCTGCCGTTTCGCATGCCGGCGCCGCCGCTCCGGTCGCGCGACCGAATGTCCTGTTCATCTCGCTCGATGACTTCGGCCCGTACCTGAAGGGTTACGGTCGCGAGCAGATCATCGCTCCCAACATGGATCGCCTGGTGGAGCGCAGCGTGCTCTTCAATCGCGCCTACGTCCAGATGGCGATCTGTTCGCCGTCGCGCAGCAGCCTGTTCACCGGACTGCGGCCGGACTCCACCGGCGTGTACGACCTGCAGACCCATTTCCGCAAGAAGGTGCCCGACGTCGTCACCCTGCCGCAGCACTTCAAGAACAACGGCTACCACACCCAGGCCGTCGGAAAGAACTACCATCCGGCCTACTGGCTGCATGCCGACGTGCCGGGGCAGCCGGTGCTCGACGACGCGCCGTCCTGGTCTGAGCCGACCTGGCTGCCGAGCCCGCCGCAGTACTATCACACGCCGGAGGGCATCGCGGAGGCGAAGCGCGTCTTCGCCCGGACCCGCATGCGGGCCGACGAGACGCCCGACGACTGGTACAAGTATGTCGTGCGCGGCCTCGCGACCGAAGCGCCGGATGTGCCCGAGGAGGCATTGTACGATGGACAGGTCGCGCAGCACGCCCTCGGCGTCCTCCGGGATCTGGCGGCTCGTCAGCAGGCGGCGCCCGCCGGCGATGCGCAGCCGTTTTTCCTCGGGGTGGGTTTCCTCAAGCCGCATTTCCCCTTCATTGCTCCGAAGAAGTACTGGGATCTCTACGATCGCGAAAAGATCAAGCTCGCGGAGAACAACTTTCCGCCCCAGCAGGTGCCGCCCATCGCGATGCAGGTGTTCTGGAACGAGGCGCGCGCGCAGTCCGATGTGCCCGGTGTCGACTCGATCCTGCCCGAACAGCAGCGCGAGATGAAGCACGGCTACTTCGCTTGTATTAGCTACGTGGACGCACTCGTCGGGCGCCTGCTCGACGAGCTCGACCGGCTGGGACTCACCGAGAACACCATCATCATGCTCTGGGGGGACCACGGATTCTCTCTCGGTGAGAACAGCATGTGGGGAAAGCTCACCAACTTCGAGATGTCCACCCGCGCACCCCTCATTGTGGCGCTTCCGGACGGGCGGAACGCCGGTCGGAGGACCGACGCGCTGGTGGAGTTCGTCGACATGTATCCGACGTTGTGCGAACTCGCTGGACTTCCGCTGCCCGGGCACCTCGAGGGCACGAGCTTCGCGCCCGTGCTCGAGGATCCGGACCGGCCGTGGAAGACCGCCGCGTTCAGCCAGTACCTGCGGCGGGCGTTCGCGAATTACCGGGTGCATCCGCTGGCCATCAACACGCCGGAGACGTTCCGGTCATATCCGAAGTCGGCGACGATGGGTTATTCCATGCGGACCGAGCGCTATCGCTTCGGCATCTGGCATCCGGTCGGACGACCGAACGAGATCATCGGCGTCGAGCTCTACGATCACGCGACCGATCCGGCGGAGAACGTCAATGTCGCCGACCGGCCCGAGAACGCCGAGCTGGTCGCCGATCTCACGACCCAACTGCGTGCCGGCTGGCGCGCAGCCCTGCCCACGCACTGACGCATCAACCCTTCCTGCAGCCCCACGACCCATGACACTTTCGTTCCTTCGCCCACTGTTCGGCTCGCTCCTGGTTGCCGCCGCCGCGCTTGTCGCGAACGCGGCGGACCGCCCGAACGTCGTCTGGATCACCACCGAGGACATGAGTCCCAACCTCGGCTGCTATGGCGATCCCGATGCACGTACGCCGAACCTGGACCGGCTCGCGAGCCGGAGCGTTCGCTACACCCGTGCCTTCGCGGTGGCGGGCGTGTGCGCGCCGTCACGTTCGACCCTGATCAGTGGCCGCTATGCGTCCACGATCGGTTCCCAGCACATGCGGAGCCTCGCGACACTGCCGCCGGAGCTGAAGATCCTCCCGCAGATCCTTCGTGAACGCGGCTATTATACGACCAACAATTTCAAGGAGGACTACAACTTCGAGACGCCTCCGGATGCGTGGGACGCCTCCGCGCGCGACGCCCATTGGCGCAACCGCGGGTCGGGGCAGCCCTTTTTCAGTGTATTCAATCTCATGGTCACCCATGAGAGCCGGCTGCGCTTCGACGACGAGGCGTACGCCCGGCTGACGCAGCGGCTCACCCCGGACCAGCGCCAGGATCCGGCCCGGGTGACCCTGCCTTCCTGGCTGCCGGATGATCCGGCGGTCCGACGGGAATGGGCGCGTTATCTCGAGCTGATTTCGGCCGCGGATCATCGTGTCGGAGATCTTCTGCGCGAGCTCGAAGAGGCCGGACTTAGCGAGGATACGATCGTGATCTTCTTCTCGGACCACGGCGCCGGCCTGCCCCGGGCCAAGCAGTTCATCTACGAGGCCGGTCTGCACGTGCCGCTGCTGGTGCATGTACCCGAAAAATGGAGACACCGCGTGCCCGCGTCGCCTGGGACCACGGACGACCGGCTGGTCAGCCTGGTCGATCTGGCTCCGACGGTCCTTTCGATGGTCGACCTGCCGGTTCCTTCGACGATGCAGGGAAAGGCCTTCCTCGGACCGGCGACGACGGCTCCGCGCTCGCATGTTTACGCGATCCGGGACCGCATGGACGAACGCATCGACATGAACCGCACGGTCAGTGACGGACGGTTCAAATATCACCGGAACTACCTTCCGCACCTGCCGCATTTTCCGTGGCTCGACTACATGGACCTGCTCGAGACGTCGAAGGCGTTCCGCCGTCTCGCCGCCGACAAGGCGCTGCCTCCGGGTCTGGCGGCCTTCATGGCCGGCCGGAAGCCGCTCGAGGAGTTGTACGATCTGTCGACCGATCCGGACGAACTGAACAACCTCAGCGCCGATCACGCGCATGCTCCGGTCCTGAAGCGCCTTCGCGAGGAGCATTTCGACTGGGTCCGCCGCACCCGCGACACCGGATTCATCCCGGAGCAGATGCTGCGAGAGTTGTCACAGGACAGTGAATACAACTATGGCCAAAGCGATGCCTACCTGATCGATCGCTGCATTGCGACGGTCCGGTTGGTCGAGCGCGGCGCGTCCGCGGTACCGGATCTGAGGCGGGCCCTGAAGGATCCCTATCCGCCGGTCCGTTTCTGGGCGGCGACGGGCCTGGCGACGCTGGGCAGGGAGGCGGCTCCGGCCGCGCAGGACCTGCAGGCCGCGCTGACGGACCAGTTTGCCGAGGTGGCGATCGCCGCGGCCGAGGCTCTCAGCTATCTGGGACAACCCGGACCCGGGCTACCGGTCCTCGAACGTTCGCTGTCCAGCGAGGCGCCTGTCGTGCGGCTTGCGGCGGCGAACGTGATCGACCGCATCGACGAGGAAGCACGGCCGATCCTGCCGGCGATCCGCCGCGCGGCGGCCGAACAGCGGGGTCCGGAGTCGCCCGCGAATCTCTTCCTGATGGTCCAATGGACCCTCGCTCGCGCGCTGCGCGAACTCGATGCCGCGCAGGCGCCCACGCCGGCAGCGGTTGGCGGGTCGGCATCGGAGTCCGCTGCGACGGGGCAAGAAGGTCCGCTTGTCCCCGTTGGTGTCGCACGGGTCGACATCACCCCGCAGGCGCCGGTGCGGCTGCACGGTTTTCCCCGCGGGGAGCGCGCAGTCAGCGTCTCGGAGGTCGCGCAGCGGATTTTTGCCAAGGCGATGGCGATCGGCAGCGGCGAGGAAACCGTTCTGCTCGTCACCACGGATCTGCTGGGCGTCAGCGACAAGATGGCGGAGGAGTTGATGGCGCGGCTGAAAAACGAGTCGGACTTTTCGGACCGGTCGCGTCTCGCCTTCACCGCGTCGCACAACCACAGCGCGCCCGCGCTCGAGTCCGTGGCGCCCTACGTGTTCCGGCAGGAGCCGACCGCGGACCAATCCGCGGAGATTCGTGCCTACGGAGAATGGTTGATGGAGCGCCTGGTCGAGGTGGCCAAGGAGGCGCTCGCGACACGGCGCCCCGCGCGCCTTTCGTACGCGATCGGCACGGCTGACTTTGGCATGCACCGGCGACTGTTGAAGGAGGGCAGGGTCGTGGGCTTCGGCGACAATCCCGAGGGTGACGTCGACCACGACCTGCCGGTGCTCGCGGTGCGCGATGCCGACGGCGCGCTGCGCGCCGTGTGGTTCAGTTACGCGTGTCACGGCGTCTGCTGGCAGAGGCCAAGCGTGCACGGCGACTGGATGGGCGTGGCACAGGCGGAGATCGAGACACGCAATCCCGGTGCGCTTGCGCTCGTGACCATCGGATGTGCGGGGGACATCAATCCCAAGGACATCTACTTCCGCGGGCAGGACCCGCTGACGCCCGGCCGGCAGGCGGCGGCTGTGGTGCAGGAGGTCCTCGCCGCGCCGATGCGTCCGCTGCACGGCGCGCCGGAGAGCAAGCTCGTGCGCTTCGAGCTGCCGTTGCAGAAGCCGGCGGGTGCTGCGTATTGGGAGCGGCATGACAACATGTTCGCGCGTTCGCAGCTCGAGCGGCTGAAGCGCGGTGAGACATTGGATGACAGTATTCCCTATGTCGTGCAGACGTGGCTGTTCGGGCACGACCTTGCGATGGTGTTCCTGGCAGGCGAGGTGTTTTCCGGCTATGGCCTGCGACTGAAGGAGGAGCTGGATGCCGGTCGCATCTGGGTGAACGCGTATTCAAACGACTCGCCGGCGTACATCCCGACGGCCGAGGCGCTGCCCCAGGGGGGGTGGGAGGTCGATGGTTCGCGGTTCAACTACGGTGTGCCCGCACGGCTCGATCCGACCGCGGAAGACATTCTGCTGCGAGAGGTGTTTGCGCTGATCCCGCCGGAGTTTCAACGGAAGCCGGAGGGAGGCGACGCCTGGTGGAGCCACACCGGGCATCCGAAGGGCAAGTGGTGGCTGAGTTATCCCGGTTACGAGGGAGACGCGGCCGACAAGATTTGGGAAACCGTTCCGATTCCCCCGTCGCCGGTGCTTTCTCCGGAGGACGCTCTCGGAAGCTTCGTCCTCGATGAGCGTTTCCGGATCGAACTCGTTGCGGCGGAACCGATGATCGTCCGGCCGGTGTTCATGCGATTCGACGAAGCGGGGCGCCTGTGGGTCGTGGAGATGCCCGGCTACATGCGCGACATCGACGGAGCGGGCGAGGACGACCCGAGCGGGCGCGTCATGGTGCTCGAGGACCGCGATGGCGACGGACGGATGGATCATGCGACGCCCTTCCTCGACGGGCTGGTCATGCCGCGCACGCTCGCGTTCGTGCCCGGCGGCGTGCTGGTCGCGGAGCCACCGCGCATCTGGCTCGCGAAGGACACCGACGGCGACCTCGTGGCCGACGAGAAGATCCTGCTCGCCGAGGACTACGGCGAAGCCGGCAACCCCGAGCACTCGGCCAACGGCCTTCTTCCGGCGATCGACAACTGGATGTACTCCGCGAAGCACGCGCAACGGCATCGTTACCAGGACGGCCGGCTGATGGCGGAGCGCACGCTGTTCCGCGGGCAGTGGGGAATCAGCCAGGATGATACGGGACGGCTGTTCTACAACTACAACGCCTCGCCCCTGCACGTCGACCTCGTGCCGGCGGAGTACCTGCTGCCGCGCGGCGGGATCAACCTCGCGGCCATGCGCAACGTCCGTGGCCAGCCGCTCGCCGGGGTTCCGATCGTGGAGGACAAGTCGGTTCATCCCGTTCGAGTGACGCCGATGGTGACGCTCGGCGCATCGGATCTCCGGCCCGATGGCACGCTCAAGCAGTTCACCGCGGCTTCGTCGCCCTTCGTTTATCGGGGCGTGCGATTCCCGGAGGCGTACCGGGGCAATGTCTTTGTCGCCGACCCGGTCGGAAACCTGGTCAAACGCTTCCGCCTCACGTCCGACGGTGTCGGTCTCGCCGCGGAGCCCGCCGAGGCGCTGCGGGAGTTCCTCGCGTCGACCGACGAGCGGTTCCGTCCGGTCTTTCTCGATTCCGGTCCGGATGGCGCGCTCTACATCGCCGACATGTACACCGGCATCATCGAGCACAAGCGCTACGTGACCGAGTACCTGCGCAAGCAGGTGCTCGGACGCGACGTCGGACACTTCACCGAGACGGGCCGGATCTACCGCATCGTGCCGCGCGAAGGCGCAGCGCCCGCACCGGTCCGGTTCGATCGTGACGGCCCGGCGCAGCTCGTTCGGCACCTGGCATCGCCGGACGGGTGGGTTCGCGACACGGCGCAGCGGCTTCTCGTGCAGCGCAACGCGACCGAAGCCGTGCCGGCGCTGCAGGCGCAGGTGACCGGCGGCAAGAATCCGCTGGGACGGCTGCATGCGCTGTGGACGCTGGAGGGCCTTGCGAGCATCGATCTCGCGATCATGCGTAGCGGTCTCGAGGATACCGATGCGCGCGTTCGTGCCGCCGCGATCCGGATCAGCGAAGGATTGCCTGCGCAGGCGCGCGCGACTCTCCGCCCGCAGCGCGACGCGCTTGCCGCGGATCCCGATGCACGGGTACGCGCGCAAGTCATGCTCACCCTGGGGCGGGACGATCCGGAGCGCGCATGGCCGGTCATGCTGCGGATGCTCCGGACCGGTTCAGACGAGGCTCTCGCGACGGCGGCAGCGGCCGGAGTCGGTGGACACGAAGTCGCGTTTCTCGAGCGCCTCTTTGCAGGTGAGCGCCTGGCGGAGAACCGTCTGCGTGCGGTGTTCGTCGAGCAGCTCGCGTTCGCGGTCATGACACGCCGGCAGGGCGCCGATGTTCTCAGGCTGCTGGAATGGACCAATCGGGACGGATTGCCGACGTGGGGCGTGCAGGCGGCGCTGCGGGGAGCCGTTGCTGTAGCGGCAGCCGATGAACCGGTGCGCATCGACCGCAAACCGGCGCTCGTGGACAGGCTGCAGAGCGGCGGCGAGCCTGATTTGGCCGAGTTCGCGGCGGCGTTGGTTGATCGCATCTCGTGGCCGGGCGACGGGCGGACGGCCCGTGAGGACGTGCGTCCGCTGACGGGAGCCGAGCAGCAGCTCTTCGATCTGGGGCGAACGCAGTACGCGTTGATCTGCGCCGCGTGTCATCAGTCTGACGGGATGGGCCTGACCGGCGTGGCACCGCCGCTGGCGGGTTCGGAATGGGTCGAGGGCGACCCCCGCGTTCCGACGGAAATCATCATCCATGGCCTGGCAGGTCCGGTCGAAGTCCGCGGACAACGCTGGGACATGCTCATGCCGGGTCTCGGCGCCACGCCCGGGGTGCTCGATGACGAGAAGATTGCAGGCATCGTAACCTACATCCGCCGGTCGTGGGGCAACGAATCGTCTCCTGTCACGGTCGACGACGTGAAACGCGTCCGCGCGCTGTCGGCTGGCCGCACGAAACCATGGACCGCGTCCGAGCTCCAAGCGCTCGAGACCAGCGCGCAACCCGCCGCAACTTCGCGATGAATTCGCCTCTTAGAGTCATGAGCGTAGTCCTTGCAGGCCTGCTTCCGCTTGCGGTATGTGGCGAGGACAGTCCGCGCGAACGCCTGCGGGAGGCGCTGCGGATGCACGCGTCGTTCGACAGGGATTTCGCAGCGGACTTCAGTCGAGGCGATCCAACGCTTTATGAGTTCACCAATCGTGCCGAGCGGCAGCAAGGTGGGCGTCCGGCGCGTGCTGACGCGCATCTTCAGATCGATCCGGATCAGGGCCGCTTTGGCGGCTCGCTGGTCCGCGCGGAGGCGCGCGCCGGGCGGCTGATGTACCGCGGCGGGGACATCATCGTACCGCGGGAAGGCACAATCAGCGGCAGCGTATCGGTCTGGTTGCGGACAACTCCGGAGGCGGACCTGCCGGACGGTTATTGCGATCCGGTGATGATCCTTTCCGACGACTTCAAGAAGGGTGCGCTTTTCATCGAGTGGTCGCCCGGAGAACAACGCCGGTTTCGTTATGGCATTGTGCCTCCGAACGCGCGGTGGAATCCAACCGGGCGGGCGTGGGACGAGATTCCGGTTTCGGAGCGGCCGATGGTGCAGCCGGAGGCGGCGGAATTCTCGCGTGAACGCTGGGTGCACGTCGTCTTCACCTTCGATCGGATCAACGCGGGTCGGGAGGCGTCGGGGAAACTGTATCTCGATGGACGTCCCGCAGGCACGATCTCCGGCTGGGATCTGACCTTCGAGTGGAACACCGATGACATCATCCTCGCGCTCGGCTGGTCCTACGTCGGCGGCATCGACGACCTTGCTGTCTTTGACCGGGCCCTAAGCGAGGAGGATATTGCTTTCTTGAATACAATTGCCGGTGGAGTGGGTGCCCTGGCGCCGCAGCCCGCGTTCGCTCCGCCCGCGTCAGCCCCTCGCTAGGCGGCCCTTCCAGGCCGGCCGAACTACCCCAGCCCATACCCGCTTTCCACTTCCGTGCCGGCTCCTGTGGAGGGGGACGGCCTGTTCTCCCATTGCCCTCACATGCTCAGTCTCATCGGACTCCTCTTCGCACTCGGCCTCCTGATCGTGCTCACAATGCGGGGAATGAATCTCTTTCTTGCGACGCCGGTGTGCGCGCTGGTCATCGCGCTCACGAGCGGCATCGCGCTCCTGCCGCCGCTGGCGGACGGTGGAGCGAGCCTGACAGCTCTCTACATGGAGGGGTTCAGCAGCTTCATTGCGAGCTGGTTCTTCATGTTCCTGCTGGGCTCGCTCTTCGGGAAGATGATGGAGGACTCGGGTGCGGCGGACCGTGTTGCGCAGTGGGTGATGGCGCGCATTGGCGCGTCGCGGGCGGCGTTCGGCATTGTCGCGGCGTGCGCCATTCTCACCTACGGCGGCGTCAGCGTTTTCGTTGTCGCATTCTCCGTCTATCCGACCGCGCTCGTGCTCTTCCGTGCGGCGGACCTGCCGCGACGGTTCATCCCCGGCGCGATGGCGTTCGGTTCGATCACCTTCACCATGACCTCGGCCGGCTCTCCCGAGATCCAGAACTGGATTCCGATTCAGTTCCTGAATACGTCGCCCTGGGCGGCATGGGAAGCCAGCTTCATCACCGCCGCCTTCATGATCGTCGTCGGCAGTTGGTGGCTGAGGCGCATGCTGATGCGCGCGAAGGCGGCCGGTGAGAAGTTCGAGGGGCGGGTGGGGGATCCGGTGGCCGCGCGGACAGACCTGCCGCCCCTCTGGAGCGCGCTCCTTCCGCCGCTCGTGGTGCTGGTCATCTCCTTCTGGCTGCACGAGCGGTTTCAGACCTCGGCGTTGATCGTCTCGTTGTTGTCGGGATCGCTGGCGATCGCGCTGATGTGCCGGAAGTACCTGCGCAACCCCGGGCACGCTCTGGCGCAGGGCAGCATCGGTGCGCTGGTGGCCATCGGAAACACCGCTGCGGTCGTCGGCTTCGGGGCGGTGGCGAAGAACGCGCCGGCCTTCGTCGCGGGAGTGGACTGGTTGACCCACTCCGGTATGGGCGGGCTGGCGGGGGCGGCGATCGCGGTCACCGTCATCGCGGCGATGACCGGATCGGCTTCGGGCGGACAGGCGGTGGCGCTGCCGCTGTTGGCGCCCGGCTACCTGGAGAGCGGCGTGAATCCGGAGCACCTGCATCGTGCGGTGGCTATCTCGTCGGGAGGCCTGGATTCGCTTCCACACAACGGCTACGTCGTGACCACCGTGCGCGCGATCTGCGGTGAGACCCATCGAGATGCATATGGTCCGATCGGCGCGCTCACGGTGATCCTGCCGGCGGCGGGACTCGCACTCTGTCTGCTGCTCTTCGAACTCGGTCTTTGACCCGCTGCCATGCCCGCCTTCAAGCGCAGTCCTGTCGCGGTACCGTCCGGCGCCTCCGCGGCGACAGGCGGATCCGCTGCATTGCTCGTGCTGTTGATGTGGGGCGCCTATTTTCAGAACTACACCGACCGGCAGGCGGTGTTCTCGATGTTCCCTGTGCTTCGCACGGACCTCGGGCTGAGTGACGAGCAACTGGGTCTCACGGGCTCGATCTTCCTCTGGGTGTATGGCGCCTGCTGCCCGCTTGCGGGCCAACTCGCGGACCGCTGTTCGAAGCGGGTCATGGTCGTTTTGAGTCTCGTGCTGTGGAGCGTCGTCGCGTTTGCGACCGGACTCGTGCAATCGGCCTTCATGC
>JAEWIY010000034.1 GCA_023386835.1 Verrucomicrobiota bacterium | reverse complement strand
GGCTGGACCGACATCCCGGTCAACGCGACCGGTCGCGCCCAACTGGAGCGCCTGCGCGAACGGCTCGCGCACGAGCCGCCGTTCGCCGCCCTCTACACGAGCCCGCTCACCCGGGCGCAAGAAACGGCCGCGATGATCACGGCCACCAGCGGGATCGCGGCGCAACTGGAGCCGGACTTGCGCGAGATCTTCTGCGGTGACGTGGATGGTCAACCCATCGAAGTCGTGCGGCGCGAGCACCGCGTCGCGTGGGCCCGGAACGAGCAGCAGCGGGACGACGACTTCCGTTGGCCCGGTGGTGAAAGTTATCGCGAGCTGCGCTCACGTTGTCTGCGCGCGATCGCCGCCATCGCGGCGCGGCATCCCAACGCGCGCATCGCCGTCGTCACGCACGCGGGCGCGATCACGCAGGTCCTCGGCGCGATTCACGGCTATGCACCGGCGCGCTGGGAGCCGTTCCGCGCCGGCAATACCAGCCTCACGGAGATTCGCTGGCGTGATGGTCGGGGTGAACTGATCCGTTTCGACGATCACCGGCATCTTCAAGACGAGTGACCACAAGGGCGTCCCGTCCGCGTCGCAACAGAAGGGCCGCCTGTCGAATCACCCGCTGCCAGGCATCCAGCGCCTGTCGTGAGTCGCGTCGTGCGCTGTCACTGCTGTCGCCGTTCGACAGCACCGTCAGGTGGTAACGAATCGCCCCGGCCAAGCCGTTGCAAGCCGAGGCCAGCGTGTACAGTCGACGCAACCCCGGCGGGAGCACGGGCGGCAGACCACGCGCCTCGAGATAGGTCCGCAACAGGGTGTCGTGCCGGCGTCGCGCCTCCGGCTCCCAGCAGCCCGCGGAGTGCAGCCAGGACGCGACGTCCTCCCAGGGCGATCCCCACCGGGCGCGCGCCCAATCGATGAGGACGACACGCAGAGAACCTTCCGACGTCGGCATGCGCACATTACCGGGATGCATGTCGCCGTGGATGACCGTCTGCCCGCCGCGGCGCAGTTCCTCGCGCACTTCAGGCAAGGCCGTGACGACGGTCGACAAGTCACCCCAGCGATTCCAGCAACGCCTGCCGTGCTCATCCCGGGACAAGCCGGCCATCACCACCGTCTCTTCAGAGGAGCGACGCAGATCCACGTCATAATTCCACCCGTGGAAAACATCGATTTGTTCCCAACGTGACTGATGCAGTCTCGCCAAGGTGCGGCAGACCGCCGCAAGCATTTCGACATCGCACCACGGCCACGTGTTGAGCGTGGGCACGTCCTCCAGAAAAAGGTAGCATGTGCCACGTTCGCTTGAGCTGGCCAACACCCGCGCTGCCGGCGGCGAAGAGCCTCCGCGCCAAAGCGCTCGGTAGACCGCACGTTCACGCCGATGCACCCCGCGCAGCCTCTTCATGATCCAGCGCAGCGGCGGGCGACCCGTTTCACCGGCATTCACCTCAATGCGTGCCACTTGGGACTCGAGGCCGCCTACGACCGGGCAAACGTCGACCGTCGAGTTTTCCGCCCAGTCCGGATGGCGCGTTTGCAAAAACCGAAGCGCTTGGGACTCCATCCGGCCACGTTACCTGAATCCAGAACAGCACGGACCGAAAATCGAAAGCTGCTCCACGATTTCGTAAGCGCCACCCGCTCCCCACCCGGCACGAACACGCGGATGCCGACGCTGTCTGGAGGCCACACATGAACGCTTCCGCACCCTCGCCAGCCCGGCTTCGCCTCATGACGGACGAAGAGCTGGAGCTTGAGTTGACCTCCGGCCAACACGACGAACCCACCCGTTCCGCCATCCTGTTCGAGCGCATCCGCCGGCTCACCCGGCCCGCGTCTCCGCGGCCGAATTGGGTGCAATGGGCGACCCTGCTCGTGGCGCTGCTCGCGATGGTGCTGGCCGGTATCGCCGCCTATCCGGTGATCGAGGAGACGGGCGAACGCGAATGGCTCCAGTTGTTCGATTGAGCGTTCGCTCGCGTGAAGTTCAGGCCGACTCGAGGATGATGTTGGAATAGGGCACCGTATCCGCCGTGCGGATCAGCCCGATTGCTTTTGGCACGCGCCCTTTGAAGGCGGCGTGCTCCTCCAGGTGCACCGGTACTCCGCCCAAGACCCGTCGCACCCGCTCCACCTGCGCGGGTGCCGCTTCCCGGGCCATGAACGCGCTGCCACACACAAAGTTCGGCTGAATCGCCGTCAGCACCTGCAGGACCGTCGGAATGTCATCCACCAGCGACAGGTCCACCGTCTCGATTTGCGGCCAGAACGGAAATCCGCGGTCCGCGATCACGAGCGTGTTCGTGTGCCGCACGCGAGCGAGCAGCGAGAGGACTGCAGGATTCAGGAGACCTGTTTTGAGCATGATCGCAGCGGCAAAACGCTGCCCCAAGACAAACCCGCCACTCGGCTTGGCGCAAAGCGGAACTTGAGCCGCTTCTGCGGCGGGGCGCACTACGGGGCCGCGTAGACGCGCACTTCGCAGATCCGCGCGTGGTCGAGGCCGTTCGTCCGCTCGACGGTGATCCGGAGCCGGGTGCAACGGACCGGTTGGGCGAGGCGATGAACACGCCGGCGTTGATGGTTCCCCACCACGCGGACCTGCTCCTGCCATTCGCCGTCAACGAACGCGGTCAGGACGTAGTCACGCACCGTCTCGGGCTGGGCGTGCCCCCACTCCATCCGACGCGTGTAGCCGTCGGCTTGTGACAACGTGAGAAACCGATGCAGCCCGGTGTCGAAGATCAACTGCACCTCACCCACGACGATTGGATCCGGCCACTGCAACTCCAGCCAGGCCGGCAACCCGGCGGTGGGGTCACTCATCCAGCGGTGCGTCCCGGGGAACGCGCGATCCGGCGGCGCCGACGTGTGGCGGGCTTGGCTGGCGCCCTCCTCCAGCTCCTTCAGCACGTCGTCCCAAAGGTTACCGGTGGCATGATCAGCCGTGGCGCCACCGTGGACCGCGCGAGTCTGCCCCGACACCACTTGCTCGGGACCGGCGTCCGGCTGCGCGCTGGATGCGGTGATCTGGGCTTGGCGGGCCAAGTCGTCGGCGTCCTCGTTCTTCCGTCCAACCAAATAGGCGTCGTCCCGCAGCAGTTGTTGCTGGATACGGCGGACCAGTTCGTGATCGGACGCTATGTCTGCCGGTTCCACGTTTTGGCGGAGCGCCAACGCCGCCGCGGTGCCGACACCCTGCCCCACGGCGGCACACGTGGCCATGACCCGCGTTGAAGCAAAAGCGATGTGCGTCGCCGACAAGTTCCGACCCGCGAAGAAGAGATTGCGCCGGTTCACCGCCACGCAGGCGCGCAGCGGAATATCGTACAGATGCGGCAGATGATTCTGCACACACGGCGGTTGGTCGGGAGCGTCGACCCCCTCCGGGGGATGCGTGTCGATCGGCCAGCCGCCATACGCGATCGCGTCAAAAAACGGGCGGGACGTGAACAGGTCGCTCTCGGTCAGCGTGTATTGCCCCAAAAAACGGCGGCTCTCCCGTTTGCCCGGAACAAAGCCGATCCAGTCGAGCGCCCAGTTGGCGACCTCCAGTCCGGAGTGATTCTTGATGTAGTTCCACACCCCGAGTGAGATCGCGAGCAGTTCGTCGCGGATACGCTCGTTGTCCTTGATCGTGTCGAGGCAGCCGCCCCACTCCACCCACCAGTAGCCGTACTCGAGCCCGAGATCCGATCCACTGCGCCCAAACGGTCGGAAACGAAAATCCTCCGGCGTAAACGTCCGGACCCACTTGGGCGCGACAAAGGGCATTGGCCGATCGTGCCGTCGCGCTTGAAACAGGAGGGTCGAACCGAGCGTCCGCCGGTCAGCCTCGGGTTCGGCGAGGGACTCATTGTATTCACTTTTCCCTTCGCGACCGTGCCGGAACGGCACCCGGGCCTCGAGGGCGAGGCGTCCGTCGCCGGTGCAATCGACGGCCATCTGCGGATGGATGACAAAACGATCCTCGGTTGAAGGGCGCTCCGCGTGTACTGCGACCACCCGCTCCTGTTCCACCTGGGCGGCCACGACGGTCGTATTCAGCAGCAGGGTCAGATTGGGCTCCGACCGGCAGTAGTCGTAGAGCATCAGGTCCATCATCGCGGGCGAGCGCTGCGGGTTGTGCACCGATTGATCGAGTCGCATCTCCTCAATCAGGCCTCCCTCCCGCGGCTCCAGCTGCAACGGCAACCCGGCGTGTAGTCCGGTGGCCCCGACGATGTGCATGCGGATCTCGCTGGCCGCGTTGCCGCCCAGGACCGGGGGATCCTGGCACAGCACCACCCGCGCGCCGAGGCGCGCGGCCGCCAGGG
>JAEWIY010000006.1 GCA_023386835.1 Verrucomicrobiota bacterium | reverse complement strand
ACCGAAGGCAACGGCATCATCGCGGCCGGCCTCGACTTGGACGCGGGCGACGAGGTGATCTTCGAAACCCACGCGCACCCGGGCGGCTCGTTCCCCTGGCTGCACCTGGCGCGTCGGCGCGGAATCGTGGTGAAGACCTTCGAGCCTGATCCCCTGCGGCCGGAAGGCAACGTGGCGCGGGTGGAGGCTCTGCTGACACCGCGCACACGGGTCGTGCAGGTTTCGCATGTGACCGCTCCGACGGGGCTGATCATGCCCGTGCGCGAGCTGGCAAGGCTTTGTCGCGATCGCGGGGCCTGGTTGCATGTCGACGGCGCGCAGTCGGCGGGCATGCTGCCTCTGAACCTCGCGGAACTGGGTTGTGACTCGTATGCGACCAGCGGGCACAAATGGCTCGGAGGCCCGCGGGAAACCGGACTGCTGGTGATCAGTCCCGAACGGCTCGACGACGTGCAGCCGCCGCTTGTCGGGGCGTACTCGGGTGACGTGGACCGATCGTCCGGCGCCTTTACGCTGAATCCCACGGCCGAGCGATTTGAATACGGCACGCGCGACAATGCCGCCATTGTGGGCCTCGCGGCGGCCGTGGCCTGGCAGGAGCGGATCGGGCGCGAGCGGCTGTACCAGCGCGATCGTTGGCTGGTGGCGCGGCTGCGCCGCGGCCTCGAGTCGATTCCCGACGTGGAGGTCCTGACGCCGGAAGATCCGTCGTACGGCTCGGCGATGCTCACGTTTCGGTCATTCCCAATCCCGTTCGACCGCCTTTTCGACCAATTGATGCGCGGGCACGGCCTGCGGTGCCGCCCGGTCTCCGAAGTCGGCCTGAACGCGGTTCGCGTTTCCTGTCATTTCTTCAACACGCCGGAAGAGATCGACCGCCTCCTCACGGCGATCGCGCAAGTCCTGCGCGCAGCCTGATTCGTCCGCCCCGTCCTTGTTCCCCATGCCTGTACCCACCAAACGAATACTGCCTTGGCTCGGTCTGCTCTGCACCGGCGCCTCGTGGCTGCCCGCCGCCCCGGCGAAGCACGACCTGTACTTCTGCGCGAGCATGAGCAGCGCCTTTTTCATCGGCTCCCAGGTGCAACGGCTGAATGGCCTGTACCGGTCGACCGATCGTACGGAAATCACCCACCTTGGCTTCAACCACCCGCGGGTGGACGCGGTGGCGGCAGATCCGCGAGACCCGAAGGTGCTCTATATCGGCGCGCTTAATGGTGTCCTGCGGAGCACCGACGGCGGGAACAGTTGGCGGATCATGACCAGCTGGGACATGACGGAGGCCAAGGGGCTGGCGGTGGATCCCCACCGTCCTGACCGGGTGGTGATTGCGTTGCCCGACGGCATCGGCGTTTCCGAGGATCGCGGCGAAACGTGGGAACGCCGCCAAAACGGTATTCGACGTGCGTATACGCAGACGGTTGGCCTCGACCGGTCCACCGCGGGGCGCTGGCTGGCGGCGACCGAGCTCGGTATCTACCTGACGGAGGACGAGGGTCGGCAGTGGCGTTCCGTGCTGGCCACCGATGCGACCGTGACGGACCTGCAACAGTCTCCACACGACGCCAAGCACTGGCTCGCGTCGACGCAGAGCAACGGCGTGTTCGCGTCGCGTGATGGCGGCCGGACATGGCAGGCGCTCCGTGGTGTGCCGGCCGGCCAGACGTTGCACAATGTCTACTTCGACGGCGCGAAGCGGGGCCGCCTGGTCGTGTGCGGGTGGGGCGTGGGTGTGTGGGTCAGTGAGGACGACGGCCGCACGTGGCAAGATCGGACGTCGAATCTGCCCAATCCCAATGTCTGGCGCGTCGCGGCCGATCCCGATCACCCGGGACGGTTGTACGCCTCGCCGCACGAGGCGCCGGTTCACCGGTCGGATGATTTCGGCCGCACCTGGCAACCGCACTGGTTCGAAGGAGCCACCGTGTGGGATTTCGAGTTCGTTCCCCGTTCCTGACCCCTCCGGCCGATGAAGACTTTCCGACGTTACGTCCTGGTTGCCCTGTTGTTGACCACCTGCGCCAGCGCAGTCCCGCCGCCTCCGGATATCACGGCCGGCTATCGCGCCCGCGTGCGCGAGGTGCTCGACGCGCGTGTGGCAAACTTTGATACCAGCAAGCCCAACACGGGCGGGCTGGCCGAGATTGCGGCCAAACTTGCGCTGCGTCAGGACGCCGACTGGTGTTCGCAGCGTGTGATTGAGCTGATGCGCCAGCCGTCTGGCGACATGTTCTGGATGTTCCCGTGCACCACCGTGGCTTACCTCGGGCGGGATCAGCTCTCGGAGGAGGCGCGTGCCGCCATCCGGCAGGCGTGGCGCACCTACATGCCCCAGCGCGGCGACACGGAGAACCACTGGGCGATGTACTACACGTCCCTCTACCTGATGACGTCGCTTTATCCGGACGAGCCCGGCGAAACCTGGTACAGCGGCAAATCCTCGGAGGAGAATCGCCGGGAAGCCGAGGAGTACCTGCGGCACTGGGTCAAACTCACGACGACGCGCGGGCAGGGGGAGTATGACTGCACGCACTACATCGGCGAGTACACCATCCCGATGCTGATGCTGGCGACTTGGGCGCCGGATGACCGCATGCAGCGGCTCGGCCAGATGATGCTGGAGTACATCCTGGCCGATTTCGCCGCGGATACGCTGAACGGCCTTTACGTCGGCGCCCATGCGCGGGCAAGCGACCGTGACGTGGTGGAAAAGTGGCACAACCTGTACGCCTTCTTCTCGTGGCTGTTCTTCGACAACGTGCCTCCGCCCCCCGGATACGGCGGCTGGGGAATCTATTTTGCGGCCTCCGCGGAGCGCTCTTCCTTCCTGCTACCGGAGGTGATCCGGCGGATCGCGACTGAGCGCGACGGCCCATATGTCGAACGCGAGGTCAAACGCACGCGCCACCGCTGGCGCGGCAGCGACATCCGCAACCTGCCCGTCTACAAACAAACGTATATCCGAAACGAATACGCGGTCGGATCCTCGCAGGGCGGTTTGTTGCAACCGATCCAGCAGCACACGTGGGACGTGACCTGGGCGGTGCCGGACCCACGCGGGGTGCACAACACCCTGTTTGCGATCAATCCACATTACTCCGGCGAAGAGTTGCAGATGTACTTCACCGAGCACCCGGACGCGATGCCCGCGCTCGTCACTCGCCAGGGCAAGCCGACCTACATGTCGGAGGACAAGTTGCTCGGCGCGTCGCCCTACGAGCAGGTGTTCCAGGAGCGTGATGCCTTGATCGCGCTCTACCACACGCCGGAGGGCGCCACCTTTGAGCACATCAACGGCTTCTTCTCGAAGGATCTCTCGCGCTTCGAGGAAGACGCGTCCGGATGGATCTTCGTGCAAGGTGGCGAAGCGCTGATCGCCTACCGGCCGCTCGCTCCCTATGAGTGGCGTCCGATCGAAGGCGGCGGTCGCCGGCTCTTCAGCGCCCAACGCTCGAATGGCTGCATCGTCCAGGTCGCCGCCGCGAGCGAGTTCGGCAGCTGGGACGAGTTCAAGCAGGCGGTGCTCGCGCTGCCCTGTACGTTCAGCACGGATCCCAAACCGAAGGTGCGTTTCACCTCGCTGCGCGGGGATGAGATCGAGTTCGCGTATGATGAACGGCCACGGCTGAACGGCGCGATCGTCGACTATTCGCAGTGGGCGCTCTTCGACAGTCCGTACCTGCACGCTCCGCTCAACTCGGAGCAGCTGACGCTGACGCATGGGCGGCTTCGCCGGGTGCTGGACTTCTCGACCCTGACGATCACCGACTCGATCGCCCGATGATTCTCCGTTCCTGCAGGTGGGTGGGCGTGCTGCTGGGTTGCTCCGTCGGACTGCTCCGCGGCGACGTAACCGAGGAGGTGGTGCGCCTGGTGGAAACGGATGCGGCGCCGCACTCGTTTCTGGTCCAACTCTGCGACGAGTTTGGCGGCCGGGTTTCCGGTAGCCCGGCCAACGCAGCGGCGCTGGATCGGCTGGAGGAGGCGTTGCGCGGACTGGAGCTGGAGCCGGAGCGCTCGCCCTTCACCATGCCCGCCTGGCACCGGGGTGACGACCGGGTGGAGCTTATCTCACAGCCGCATCGCCGGCTCCGGACCGCGGCGCTGGCGTATTCAGTGCCGCACGACGCCTTCCATGCTCCCGTCGTGAATCTCGGCAATGGCGGGCCGGAGCAATACGCTGACAAGGTGGTCGCCGGGTGCATCGGGTTGATCGATCCGAACGCGACCTTGGCGACCCGCGAACTTGTCGCCCTCGCGGTGCAGAACGGTATTCGTGGATTGCTCTACCTGAATCGGGTCAACGGCGGCCAGCTGCTGGCCCGCACCAGCAGCTTCGATGGCGAGCCGCTGCCGATTCCCTTTTATTCGATCACGCAGGAGGAGGGCCGCTGGCTGCAGCGACTGATCGAGATGGGGCAGAGCCCGGTCATCCGGATGGAGACCCGCTCGGAGCCGCGCTCGGTCAAGACGGCCAATTTACGTGTGCGACTTCCCGGACGCAGTCCTGAGACGGTGTTGGTCGGTGCGCACTTCGACAGCTGGGATCTGGGCCAGGGTGCGATCGACAACGGCCTCGGCATCGCGCAGCTGTTCGCCCTCGCGAAGGCGCTCAAGGATCGTCCGCTCAACCGCACGGTGGAGCTGGTCTGGTTCAACGGCGAAGAGCAGGGACTCTGGGGTTCCCGTCATGAGGCCAAGCTGGCGCGTGATCGTAACGTCGTCGTCATGCTCAACCTCGACATGGTTGGCGTTCCGACCGGTGTGAATGCGATGGGCGACGCGGACTTGATCCCAGTGTTGGAGCGTTGGAACGGCGCCCGCGGCGCCGCTGCGATGTCACGGGGTGTGGAAAACGCGCCGTGGTTTGGCAGTGATCATATCCCGTATCAGTTGCACGGCATCCGGGCGGTGACGTTCTACGCCGCGATCGACCCGGCCATCGTGCGCTACTATCATGATATGGCGGATACGGTGGACAAGGTCTCGCCGGAGCTGCTGCAGCAATCGAGCGCGATCATCGCCTCGCTCGTCGTCGCGCTGGCGGAGGATGCAGACTTGCCGACCGAACCACGCAGCGCGGAAGCCACCCAGGAGTGGCTGCAGCGCCACAAGCTCGAGCAGCGCATGAAATCCGTCGGTTACGCTCATCCATGAAACGATCACCCCTCGCTTTTCTATTCCTCGCCCTGGGCTGTGCGGCCAGCGCGCCGGCGGCCACGCCCGAGTTCATCACGTCGGACCAGGCTTCCGTGCTGGTCGTGGGCGGTTCGATGATGAACGGCAACCACTTCGCCGATGCCACGCTGCCTGCCATGCGCGAGCACTACCGCGGGGTGCAGTTGGTCGCGCTGGTTCTGCACGCGTCACACCCGCGCGATCGCGACCGCATGGAAGCGCGGTTGCAGCAGGCGTTCGAGCACCTCGGCGGCATCCGGGCCGAGTCACTGCACCGTCACGACACCGCGGGTGCCGCGGCCCTGTTGAAGCGAGCAGATGGGATCTTCGTGGGAGGCGGAGAAACGTTTGTTTTGCTGCGTGAGCTGTATGAGACGGGTCAACTCGAACTCATTCGCGAGCGCGTGCGGGCGGGCGTGCCGTACGGCGGATCGAGCGCCGGTGCCAACGTGGCCGGACTGCTGATCGGAACGACCAACGATTTCCCCGTCGCAGACATCCCCAGCCGTCGCTCGCTGGCGATCTTCCCGGCGGTGATCAATCCGCACCATCCACGGCCGGAAGCCGCGGCTGATTTCCGCGGTCGTGCCGGCAAGATCGGCTTCTACCTCAGCTTCAATCCCGACGAGCAGGTTCTGGCGCTCGGCGACGCGGCGATTGCGCGCCTGCACCGAGGTGTCGTGAAGATCGAGCTTGGGCCGGCATGGTTGTATGACTCGAGTGGTGACAAGGCGCTACCCGAGCACGAAGCGGTCCCGTTGCGCGCGCTCGAGTCGGCTCAGACGTCGAAGCGGTAACGGAGCGTCCAGGACCGGGTCTCCACGGGCTGCAGCTCAAGCGTCTGGTAGGGTTCGATGGAGAACGTGTAGCCATTGCCCCAAATCGGGCACTCGTCCGGCGCGAAGCTCGTGCTGAACTCGACGGCCCGTAGTTGCGGATGGCTCACGCTGGCGTGCAGCGGCTCTCCGGCCGGGCAGGTCAGCAGCACGAACTGGCCGTCGTCCACGCCGTGGAAGCGCCGCCGGAAGGTTAAAGTCCGGTCCTGCAACTGGAATCCCGGATTCTCCGGCAGGCTGCAGCCGGCGGGCAGGTTCACCGTGACCCGCCCGTCGTGACCCAGTGCAAAAAAGGGATGGGCGAACCACTGCAGACGGAGTGGCGCGCGACCGGTGTTGCTCAGCCGCGTCACGCTTAACACTTCGCGATCGACGAGCTGCACCATTCGGCTGAGCGCATAGCCGCGATCGTCCTGCTTTTGCTCGGTCGCGAACATCAGCCGATCGTGAAACCGGGTGATCTGCCAGCGGCAGGGCTCGATCAGCACGTCGCCTCGGTCCCTTTGTTCGAACCAGCCGAGGCCTGGCGCGAGCCCGCGCCCGTCGCGCCAGCTTAGCGGCTCACCCTCCCGCGTGCGGTGCCGAAAGGCTTCGGGCAATCCGTGGCCGTTGAACGGGTCCGGCGAACGCTCCGGGCCTTCAGGCCCGGAGAGCAGAGGTCCCAGCGTGGTGTCCTCGACCTGCCAAATGTAACCGCCGTGGCAATACCGAGACCCCAGGCGAGGCTGGTCCTCCTCCGGGTGCAGCACGTGCACGCGCAGGTGACGGTTGGCCAGCTCGAGCATGGGGCCGCCGGAGGGTTTAGGCGGCGCTACCCTTGGTGCGACGGGGAGCGCGGTGGCCGTGCAGCGCGTTATAGAAGGAGTCGCCCGGTCCGATCGAGCCGCGCTTTACGATCTCCCCGGTGAAGGCCGACTTGTAGATGGCCGTCAGCAATTCGATCGTCTGCCGCGCCTGCGGGCCGGAGGTGAGTGGGGCGCGTTGCGCGTCCATGTCCTGGACCAACGCATTGAGTTGCGCGCCGTGGGTAGAGCCGACATCGGTCGGAAAACCCTGCCACGCCTGCAGCAGGGCGTCGTCCTGCGCTGGCGGCGCGAGGGTGAGCCGCCAGTTGTCGCGGGTATAGGCGTAGAGGTGGGTGAGCTCGACGGTCGCGCGCTGGTAGTCGATGCGCAGGTACGTTTCCTGGCGGGGGCTGAGGGCGCTGTTCACGATGGATCCGAGCGCGCCGTTGGCGAAGCGGACCATGGCCATGGACACGTCCTCCACCTCGATCGCGCGATCCAAAGTGTCGGCCGTGGCGCGCACCTCCGCCCAGTCACCCATCAGGTCGAGCAGGTGATCCATCGCGTGGATACCCAGGCCCATGGTGGGTCCGCCGAGTTCGGTCTCCCAGCGGCCGCGCCATGGCACGGCGTAGTAGGCGGCATCGCGAAACCAGAGCGTGTTGCAGACGCCGACCAGCGGCCGGCCGAGTTGACCGGCGGCGACCAGGCGCTTGAGGTGCGCATTCGACGAGGCGAAGCGCATCTGGAACACGCAGGCGGTGTGGCAGCCGGTCTCGCGTTCCACCTCCTGGATACGGTCGAATTCGGCCAGTGAGCCGCAGAGGGGTTTTTCACACAGCACCCAGGCGCCCGCCCTCATGGCAGCGATGCTCATCGGGGCGTGTTGGCTCGGTGGAGTGGCGACGATGACGAGGTCCGGCCGCACCTCGCTCAGCATGGTGTCGTAGTCGGTGAACGCCTGCGGGATCCGGTTGCGCTCCGCGAAGGAGCGGACACGCGTGGCGTCGATATCAACGGCGGCGACGAGTTGCACGCGCCCTCCGGTGCTCTCGACCGCATGCAAATGGGCGTCGGCGATGGAACCGGTGCCGACGAGGACGGCGCGGTAGGTTTGCTTCATGGTACAGGAGTGGGGAGAGGCGGCGTGCCGGTGCGGATCTTGGGAGTGAAGATGGTCAGGCCCTCGAGCGACGTGCGTGGCGCCGGGAAGAACCAGCTGGTCACGTAGCCCACGATGATGCACACCGCGACCGAGACGCCGGTCAGCAGGATCGGGCTGACGATCGGCTTGAGCAGAAAGGCGCTGGCAATACTCGCGAGGGTGCCGGCGATGGCGCCCTGCCAATTGGCCCGACGGGTAAACATGCCGAGCGCGTAAGTGCCCGCGAAACCGCCGCCGAGGATCGCCATCAGCTGCACGCTCGCGTCAAAGAGCGATTCGATGTCGAAACGCGACAGCAGGAGGGCAGTGCCGGTGCCGATCAGTCCCGCCAGCACGGTGACAAACTCCGCCAGGCGCACGCTTTGGCGCTGCGTGGGTTTCTTGGCGAAGCGTTCGTAGAAGTCCACCGATGTGAGCGTCGCCACACTGTTGATACCGCTCGACAGGGTCGACATCGAGGCGGCGAAGATGCCGGCGATGATCAAGCCCGTCACACCGACCGGCAGCTCCGCGGCAATGAAGTGCGGGAAAGTCGCGTCGACCGGCAGGAGCGGGTTCAGCCGTTCCGGGTGGGACTTGTAGTAGGCGTACAAGGCCGTACCGATGGCGAAGAAGAGGCAGCTGCCGGGCATCACGATCGCCGCAAGAGTGAGCACCGATGAGCGCGCTTCTCGGTCACTCCGCGTGGCGAGGACTCGTTGCATCATCACCTGGTCCTTCGGCCACGTGGTCATCGTGGTCAGCTCGAGCAGGAGGAAGGCCCACACGGTTGGCAGCGTCAGGTCGAAGCGCCAGTCGAACACCTGCATCTTGCCGTCGCCCCAAGCGGAGCTGATCGCGCCGGTCAGGCCGCCCTCTGCGCCGGCGAACATGAAGCCGATCGCGAAGAGCGCACCGCCGATCATGACAAAGACCTGGATCACGTCTGTCCAGATGACCGCGCGCATGCCACCGAGGACGGTGTAGAGCGTCGTCACGATGCCCATCAGGATGATGCACCACGTGATGTTCGCACCCGTGGCGCCTGACACCGCCAGCGCCGGCAGGAAGAGCACGATGCTCATGCGGCCGCCGAGCTGAAAGATGATGCTCAACGCACTTCCGAGGACCCGGATCGACGGGTGGAAGCGCATCTCCAGATAGTGATACACGGAGGTGAGCCCGAGCCGGCGGACCAGCGGGATGATCTTAAACGCCACAAACAGCGTTCCGAGCATGCCGATGACGTTCTGCGTGAAATAAATCCAGTTCGTCGCAAACGACTTTGCCGGCAGGGCGATAAAGCTGACCGCGCTGGTGCCGGTGGCGTAGAGGCTCATGCCCGCGGCCCACCAGGAGACGTTGCGGTTGGCCAGGAAGTAGTCGGCGGAATTGCTCTTCGTTTGACGGCGGTAGCAGAACCAGCCGATCGCCGCCATGCCGACGAGGTAGAGTCCGATCACGACCCAATCAAGCGGACGCAGGAGCTTGCTCGTGAGTGTGACCTCGACGCGGGCGGGCTCCGCGTCGCCTCTGAACTGGACGAAGAAGCCGGTGCTGGTGGGGAGGAAGCCGACGGGCTCCGACGGCAACTCGATTGTGCCCAGCTCGGCCCACGCATGGGTCACCGTGCTGTACGACAGCAACATCAGCTCGCGCGGCCCAGCCAAGCTGGCGGCCAGGAAGTGAGCCTGGCCGGACTGCGTCACGGCGCCTTCGATGAGCTCGCGTGGCGGCGTGGTTTGAAAACCTCCGGAGGGCGGAGCCGCGACGGTCGCGGTGGACAGGTCGGCGGCGGTAGCGGGGACCAGCCGCAGCTGCATCACCGCGTGCTCCGGTGCCGCGCGCACGACGGGGGCACTAAGGAAACACGTGACGAGCAGGACCAGTCCGAGGAGAAAACGAGAAGGCATTCGGGGGGTACGCGCCGAGCAGAAACGAGGGCGAGGGGAGATCGGCTGCGCGCGTCCAAACGTTCTGAAACTTCGTCCCGCCGCAAGGATTTAGTTTCATGAATATTCACCCGGGAAATTCATGGCAAGAGGCTGGCGTTTGCGCCTCGCAACGGCGGGCCCGCAGAGACGGGCATCGGCAAGGCCAGACTGGAGGCCGTGTCCTTTTTCCGGACGGGGATTGCCCGCTACGTGGGCAGCTCACCGGGTCGAAGATCCGGCGCAGCTCGCGGCCGTCCTCGCTCAAACGGAAAACCGGGAGCGGCGGTTGCCGCCCGCCCGGAAGCCCTCAAGCCGCGGACTGCGTCGCAAGCTTGAGAATCTTGTCGGCCGTCAGGCGCCGCTCGACCGGCAAGGAATGGGGCACCTGCCCACCGTAGACTTTGCTGAGTTCGGCGAACTTGGCCTGCGTCGCCTTCACGAATTCCTCCACGCCGCGGGTTTCACCAAAGAGCGCCATCATCTCCGGCAACCAGCGGTGGCCGTAACGGACGTGGTTTTGTTCGTCGTTGCGGTCGAAGGCGAGCAGCGTGTCCGCCTCGAAGTCGTTCAACTCGCGCACCCGATCCATCACGTGGGCCTTGGTCGGGAAGCTGCCGGCCTCAAACTCCATCGTCATCATGGCGTACCGCTCGTGGGGCGGCATCTGGATCAGGATGTTGTAGAGGTCGAGCGAGTGCTCGACCGTCATCAGATCGACACCGAGCTTGGGGAGTTGGCGGAAACCGAACTGGCTGTGACGCGACTCATCCCATAGGTGGCGCGCCAAGTCATGGTGCAGTTCGAACGGGGCGTGCGGCGTGTCGTAGAACACCGTCGCGAGATAATCGACCGCATCCATCTCCATCATCAGCCACACGTACACCATCAGGCGAATGACGCGCGCGTCGGTCTTCGGATCGACGAGCCAGGGACGCATGATCGGCGTCTCCTTTTCGTCGAAACCGAACACACTCGAACAAATCGGATACTTGCCGCGGTTGCAGGTGGTGGGGTGTTGAAACGGGTGCTGTTCGTGCCGCCAGGCGAAGCTGTCCGGCAAGGCCGCACGACCGCGATCCCCGAGCACGCCCCCCATCGCGTTCAAGGCCACGCGCAGATGCTCGCACCCTTCGGCCGCTGCACCGTCGTCGGCCGGCAGCCAGGATGCCATTTCCTGCGCGTGCCGTTCCTCATCGCCAATGAACTCTTCAACGAGTTTGCGGGAGGGCCAGTCGGCGAGGTGATGCGTTGCCGCCAAGTAACGACGATACGCCTCCAGAAGGGCGGGCTTGAGCACACGATAGAACCCGGCGAGCGCGACGTTTGCATCGACCGGGCAAGCCGCCTCTTCGCCGATCCGCCGGAACTCGGGACGCACCTCGTCGTGGGTGCCAAAGCCGCTCATCTCACGGCCGCGCTCGCGCAGGAAGCGCGCATGCCCGGCCGACTCCCAGATGTGCTGGCAAAGTAAATACTTCAGCTCCGGCTCGCCGACGCGGCAGATCAGCGTGGTCGCGGTGCGAAGGAATTCGCGCTCGAACTCGAACAGCCGTCGCTGGAGTTGCGCCGCTTCCTGGACGGCTGCCATGCGTCCGGTGGTGGAGCGAGGGGCGGTGGTGGGAGTAACAACGGAGGCGGAGGCAACCATGGTTCGAGGCGGTCGGGGTTGAAGGAGAGAATGGGAAAGCCGCGCGTCAGGCGAGCGCGCGGCTTGAAGTGAAAAACCGGAGACGGGACGGTGGCGGGAGCTGTGGGCGACGTTCAGCAGATCCGGCCGCGCTTGCCGGCGGTCGTGTGACCGGGCGGGTTCAGGCCGACCCAGCGTTCGTCGATCGGTTCGCTGGCGCGCTGGTAGCGGCTGTCGCTGGAGATGCGCAGGCGGTTGTCCGAGCGATTGTCGAGCGAGGCGTGCACGAGGAACATGCCGAACGTCAGGAAATCGCCGGCGCGGAACTCGGTTGTGAGCCAGCGGCCACCGAACTTGTTGCGAACGGCGGGCGGGTTGTGCGAGAGCGTGCCGGTAAACGTCCAGCCGCCGTTCTTCGCCTTCTCGGCTTCCTTCGGCTTGTTTTCGCAAAAGGCGTCAACGTCGCGGTAAACGTAGTTCTCGAGCAAATCCATGCGCTGATGCGAACGCTCAAGGATCATCAAGCCACCGAGCTCGAAGGAAATATCCCCATACGGCATCCAGCACGTCATGTGTTTATGCGTGCCGCGGCCCATGTAGGGCAGGTCGCAGTGCGGGTTGGTACCCTTGCCCGGGCCGATCGCGCGCAGCCACGTGAAGTCATAATGGCGGATCTCTTCGCCGTAGAACTGGCGATAGAAGTCCACGAGGCGGCCGGAGTAGAGCAACCGTTGCACCTCCTCGTTGCCTTGCGTGATCTCAGGCTTGAAGACGTAGCCGGAGCCGGGCTTGCAGACCGCGTCCATCGTCGGAAAAGCGGGATCGAGCACCCCGGCTTCCGCCAGGCGATCCGTCAGGCTGGCGCGGGCGCCGAGGACCTCATCGCGGTCAAGGTAGCCACGCATGTACAGGTAGCCCTCCTCCTGGAAACGGCGACGCAGCTCGACCATGTCGTCGGCCGCGTCCGACGAGTCCCGGAGCAAACCGACCTTATCGTCGTCCATGTCGAGGGCATGACCGTAAGAGTAGAGCTGGGGCAGGGCAGTGGCAGTGCTCATAGCGGAAATAAGGTAAGGGTTGGAAATCGCTGGGGTGTCCCACGGTACACGGCGCAACGACCACACAACATAGTTGAAATGGGATTAGGCATGTAAATAATGGGAAAAATGCCCAACCGTCCGGCTGCGCCCGGCCCGCTTCGCAACGATCCTTGGCTGACCACCACCTGCCGCACTCCGGTCGGGGAAATCCGGCTGGCCGGCGTCCTCGATAATGTACCGGGCCTGAATCCCGAGGCCATGCGTATTTTGGGCAGTTTTGCGCTCGTCTACCTGCTCGACGTCGACGGCTACTACTGCGACGCCAACGGCACCGAAATGCGGCTCAGCTCGGGAGACGCAGTGCTCGTCTATCCCGACTTGGCGCATGCCTATGGACCCCGGCCCGGGACGGGATGGAGGCAGATCTACGTGATCTTCGACGGGCCCCAGTTCGAGCTTTGGCGGCGCAATGGGGTGCTTAACCCGCAGCAGCCGGTCCTGCATGCGGAACCGGCGGAATACTGGCGCCAGCGCTTCGACGAGGCGTTTGCGCTGCGGCCGTTGCGGACCGGTTCCGCGGCGCTACGGACGATGGGCCGGTTCCTGCACCTGCTGACCGACCTGCTTGGCACGGCGGCCGAAGCGGAGCGCAAGGCCGAGGACGTGTGGCTCGAGGAGAGCCAGCACCTGCTCGGCGAACCAGTTGGTTCGGTGTGGCTGACGCCGCAGCAGGTCGCGCGCAAGGTGGGGCTAAGTTACGAGAACTTCCGGAAGCAGTTCGCGCAACGGACCGGTGTTGCACCGGGGCAGTTTCAGAAAGTGCGACGCGTGGAGCGCGCCTGCGCCGCGATTTACCAAGGCAGCCACGGCTTCAAGGAACTCGCGGAGGAACTCGGCTTCTGCGACGTGTTCCACTTCTCGAAAGTTTTCAAACAAGTCGTCGGGGATACGCCGTCCGAGTTCCGCAAACGCGTCCGCGGGCAATAGGGGAGCAGGCGGTAGGCGCCAAGCTTTCGGCTGTAAGCTCGGTCGCGGAAAGGCGCCCACGAATGACGCGAATCGGCGCGAATGGATTCCATCATGAACCGCAGAGTTCGCTGAGGACCGCAGAGAAGAACGTGATGAGAGGTCGGTTGTTCCTGACGCACCTACCGACAGGTGCCCTCACCACTCTTCTGCTGCTCTGCGCCCTCGGCGAGCTCGGCGGTACACGGCTCGAGGATTCGCGCCGATTCGCGTGATTCGCCGGCCGCTCTTCCGTGTTCTTCCGTGTATTCCGTGGGCACCTACACGGCGGCCGAGGCCGGTGGGGGTGCGGCGGGTTCGCGCGCAGCGAGGCTGCGTTGCAGCCATTGGCGGAAGGTTTTCTGGAACGTGTTGGCGAGGGTGTCGCCGGGCGTGACGAGCACACCCCAGCCACCCCGGGAGGGATTGATCGGGACCTCGGCCGGGATCTGCGATTCGCACATGAGCCGGTCCTCATCGAGGACCTTGATGGCAAAGTCGATCTGGTCATCCGGGGCCGGTCCACGAAAACCGGGTGAGATCGCCAGCGACCAAAACACCGTGCAACGCTCCCGTGTATTCGGAGACGGGATATGCACGAGGACTCGCTCGTCGCCGTCGTGGAAGGTCTGCCGGATGGTCGTGAAATTCGGCAGGTAACAGCGCTGCCGGCGATGGTGGGCGCTCTGGAGCTTGCCGGGCTGCTCGTGCGGTGTGTTGAGCGCCGGAAACGGCGCGTCCATTTGGAAGCCGTCCGGAAATTCGCGGATCTGCATGTCCGGAATCCGCGGGTCGGCGCAGCGCCCGAGCGTGGTCGCATGGGCGAACGCGAAATGCGTCATGTCGAGGTAGTTTTCGATCTCGCGACGGAATCCCGCGGCAAAGGCCATCGGCGGACCGATGCGATAGGACCACCGTGGATCTTCAAATTCGGGCACGTCCGGCAGTTCGTGATCGCCGGTCGGGTCGAGTTTCACCCACACCAAACCGTAACGTTCCTGCGCCGGATGCGCGCGCAGGTGGGACAGCGCGAGTTTCTCGGGATTCGGCGAGACGAGGGAGGGAATCGACTGACATGCGCCGGCCGCATCAAAACGCCAGCCATGATACGGGCACATCAGTTCGCCGTCGCGGATACAGCCCGCCGACAGCCGCGCGCCTTTGTGGGGGCACGCCACGTCCGCCGCGAGCAACCGACCATCTTCAAAGCGGGCAATCACCAACTCCTGCTCGAGCAGCGTGTAGCCCATGACCTTGCCTGGAGGAAGGTCGGCGGCGAGCGCGACAGGTTGCCAGGTGCGACGGAGGGCGACAACCGGAAGGTCTTCGGTAAGCTGCATGGCGGATTGGGCAACACGGTACCACACCACCCCTATGCAATGCATGGGCCTCCGGGAAAACCACGTGTGGCAAATCGGGCAATCGGGTAGTGCCCACGGAATACATGGAAGAACCTGGCAAAAACGGCCCGCGCATCACCTCAATCCCCGAGCCGCTCACCGCCGAGGTCGCAGAAAGGCGGAAGAGCCCAGCCACGCCATTGCTTCCGAGCAGGCCGTCGGCGCATCAAAACGAGCGTTTATTTCTCTCCTCCTCTGCGTGCTCTGTGAACTCTGCGGTCAAAGGATCGAAACCCGTTCGCGCCCGTTCGCGCCACAACTCCTTCGCGCCCTTTGCGGCCTTGGTGTTGAGCCCGTTATGCTCGACCGTTACGCGGCGCGTGTTGCTCGAGCCAGCGGCGGGGTGGGGCGCCATAGTGTTGGCGGAACAGGCGATAGAAATGGGAGACGTCGTTGAAGCCGCAGGAGAACATCACGCCGACCACCGAGTGTTCCCCGGCGCGCAGCAGGCGACCGGCGTGGACCAGGCGCAACGAATTCAGTTCGTCGGCGAACGAGCGTCCCGTCGCCTGTCGAAATAATTCGGTGAAACGACGGCGGGAGAGTCCGGCGCGGGCGGCGGCGCGGTCCAGGTCCCATTCGTCGTAGAAGGTTTCGCGCAGTTCGCGCGCCACGGCCGCGACACGCACAGCGGCGCTCTCCTGGCCCGTCGGGCTTTGTTGTCGGGCCAGCAGGACGAGCAACTGCGCGGCCAGGGTCCGGACCGTGATCGCACCGCCGATCTGCGCGTGCGTCTTCTCCAACATGGCTCGCCGCCACAGGCGCTCCACCCGCTCGCGAGCGGGACGGTTCAGGGTGAGCCGGCGGCGATTGGGGCGAATCAATTCGCGCCAGACCGCTGGCAGGTCCGGGTCGCGCGCGAGGAACTCGTCGGACAGGCAGAGCAGGAGCAGCGTCGACGGAGTGACATCCCGCAACTGGTGCGCGCGGCCGGCGGGCACGATAAAGGTCGAGCCGGCGGGCAGCAGCCCCTCGGGGCCGTCGCCGGTGTGCAGCCCCACGGAGCCCGCGAGCACGTAGAAGACCTTGTGGAAGGGGTCAGCCCGGACCGGCATCTGAAAGTCCGTCGCGTGCACGCTTTCGGCGAACAACACGCCGTAGGCGGGCAAGGTGACGGAGAGCGGGACGGAAACCTTCACCGCGGCACGATTGCCCGATCCGCCAAGCCGGGCAAGCGCGGGCTGCCAAGACCCGCCGCGGTGGATGCTCTACCGTGCGGGTCCGCGGCGGAGGTTGCGCCGTGGGTTTCACATGTCCAATCCCGCCGCTCACCGTCCCGCGACTCGCGCCGAAGTGGAATCCGTCCTGCGCTGCGAAGCTCCGCGGGCCGTTCCGCTCTTCCTGCCTGCCATTTACGAGCACAAGGCGTGGTTCATCGGCTCGACCCCGTCCGCCATTTCGCGCGACGCCAACCTGCTGGCGAGGGCCATGCTGGCGGAGTACGAAGCAATCAAACCGGACGCGCTGGTTGTTGGCGTCGACGTGTACAACCTGGAGGCGGAGTCCGTCGGTTGCACCGTCACTTTTTACGAGGGTGACGACACTTCCATCCCCGGGATCCGTCCGGGCGATCACCGCGTGCACGTGGGAGATGATCTTTCCAACGCCTTCCTGCCCAATCCGCGCACATCCGGTCGCATGCCAGTCAACCTCGAGGCGGCGCGGCAGGTCCGGCAAGCGTTGGGTGACGACTTCTGGCTCCGCGGCGCGATCTCCGGCCCGTTCTCTTTGGCGATCTCCCTCGTCGGTGCGGAAGCGTTGTTCATCTCCTGCCTCGATCAACCGGAGTGGGTGCACGAGGTGCTGGATTACTCGGCGCGCATCATCCAGGAGTTCGCCAAGGGCTACATCGACGTGGGAGCCGAGCTCATCCTGTTCGATTCCCAAGCGTCGCCCGAGTTGCTGTCGCCGCCGATGTACGAGGAGTTTGTTCTCCCGGTCACGCAGCGGCTGATCGATTGGTCGCGGTCGCAAGGTGTTCGCGACGTGCCGCTCGTTATCGGCGGCAATACGACGCCGATCGCCGAGATGCTCGCCCAGACAGGGGCGAACAACCTGTTGTGCGACTTCACGGGCGACTTCGACGAGTGGTCCGCCGTCGCGCGCCAGAACGGCCGCGCGCTGCGCCGCAACATCTCGCCCCGGCTGCTGCAAAGCGGGCCGGTCGACCAAGTCTACGCGGCGGCGCTGCGCGAGGTGGAGCGCGGCCGCGACCAGCCGGGTTTCATCATGGGCACTGCGGTCGTGCCGTTTGGCACGCCAACCGAAAACATTCTCGCGGTGAAGCAGGCGTGCCTCGACGGCGCGCGCCGTTGAACGAGATGGTTGCGCCATGAGTTCGGGGACCGCGATCACGGGTTTGGCAATGTCGCCAACAGCCCAATACGCGTATCCGGTCAAGGCGCTCACCCGTTGGGCCACGCAGCACCTGCGCTGGCAGGCCGATCAGGCGGGAAACGTCGAGGCCGTCTTTCGTCTCGAAGGCAGCACCTGCGGCAACGTCCCGCTCGTGATGCTCTATGAGGTGGGCCTCGGACCAAGAGCCGAGGGTTGGCCGATTCGGCGCCTGAGCGTGCAGCCGGAGCCCAACGACGACGGGCACCGGGCGCAGTGTGCGTTTCGGGCGGACGAGGGACAGTGGCGAGAGGAACTGCAGGCCGAACAGCCCTGCCTGGGTCAGCCTGTGGCGGCCGCGCTCGCCTGGTCGCCGACGGTCTCGCCGGAAGGTTGCCTGTGCACCGCCGCCAGCCGTGCCCACAAGTGGCGCATCGTCCTGCAAACGCTGCACTGGGCCCTGATGCATTCACCGGCAACCATGGGCTGAGGCAGGTTTCGCACGGCGCGCGGCTCGCGAAAGGCTGCAGGCTGCCGCTCGAGTCCCCGGCTAAGACTTCTCGAGTCGTGCCGCCACCGTGCGCACGGCGCGGATCACCTTCGCCACGTAGCTTTCGGACATCGCCTCATTGACGATCAGGCGCACGCTGTCCGTCAGGATCGCTTCGGCCGTGGGGCAACGCACTTCACGGTAATCCATCGCGGTCAGGCCCAGCTCCCGCGCCGGCCAGCGGCCGCCGAAAAAGCGATGGTGTTGAAAAACCGAATACCGGTAGACCGGTTGGGCAATGTAGCCCGCTTCCGCCGGCACCCCTTCCGCCTGGAGCGCGCGGGTGAATTCATCGCGACTCACGCTCAACCGGTTGAGGTCGAGACGCACCAGGTAGAACCAGTAGCTGGCTTCGTCGCCCGGCCGGACCGCGGGCCGAAGGACCGCCCGCACGTCGATGAGGCCGTCGTGCAGTTGCCGGCCGACCCGCCGACGCGCGGCGACGATTTCCTCCAGGCGGTCAAGTTGCGCGGCCGCCACGGCCGCCTGGGGTTCGCTCATCCGGTAATTGGGCGCGAGCTCTGACGGATTTCGTTCGCTGGTGACGCGATCGTAGAACTTGTCCCCCCATTTGGGAAGCTGGGCCTCGAAGCGGGGTTGGTTGCTCGCGACCAAACCACCATCGCCGCAGCTGAGGTGCTTGTAATCGTTGAATGAATAACAAGCCAGGTCGGCCGACAAACCGACCGGTTCACCTTCGCAGCGCGCACCCCAGGCTTGCGCGCAATCTTCGACGATTGTCAGCGAGTGGTCGCGCGCGAGGCGGCGCAGCGACGGCAGGTCGCACGGCGTGCCGGCGAGGTGGACCGGCATGATGACGCGGGTTCGCGCCGTCAGGCGTCGCTGCACGTCGACCGGGTCGAGGTTGTAGGTGTGAGGGTCGACGTCGGCGAAAACCGGAACCGCCTGTTGATATAGCACGCCGATGACCGAGCCCATGTCGGTGATGGCGGGCACGATGACTTCGTCGCCAGGCTGCAGGCGCAGGGCGGCGATGGCGACGTGCACGGCCGCGCTGCCGGATGACGTGGGGAAACACTCGGCGAACGGATAGTGATGGCGAAAGGCTTCCAGCAACGCGGCGGTCTGCGGACCGTTCCAGTAGAAGAGCGAGTCTTGCTCCACCATCGCCGTGAGCCGTGCCAACTCGCGGGCGCCCCAACGCCGAGGGCGCGGCATGGGCTCGTTCACGATCGGTGATGCGCCGTGATCACTCACCGCAGAGAAACGCTTCGAGGTTTCCCGCGGCGATCGCGCGGTGCTCCCGGGCGGGCAAACGAGCCGTCATCAACTTGGCGGTCGTCGCGGCAGTCACGAGAAACGGCGTGTGGGATCCAAAGACGATTTGGTCGGCCGGAATCGTTTCGCGCCAGCGCTCCAGCGTGCGGTCCCATTCGGCAAACGAGCAATCCACGAGCAGTCGCGGGTGTTGCGGAGCGAGGTTCAATGCTTCCTGAAACGTCAGGCCGGAAACCAGCACCGGCCAGTCCGGATGGCGTTGCAGAAACGCAGCCAGGTCGGTGCTGGGCACAGGTTTGAGCCGCAACGCAAAGTACTCGTGTCGCTCATCGATCAACCGCGCGGTGATCACGAGGCGCAGGTCTCGTTCGCGCAACGCAGCCACCACGACGTCGAGCTCCCGGGCTCGCAGGCTGTATCCATGATACGCCGGCAAGCAGCGCACGGCCCGGACGCGCTGATCGCGCGCCAGTGTATCCAGTTCGTCCCGCCAACCGGGCAAAATGGGATTGAGAACCGGCAGCGGAGTCAGCGCGGTGGCGCTGCGCGTACGGCGGAGGAGGGCTTGGTTCGCCGGGCCGGGCTCGGGTGCAAACACCGCGCGCAACGGCGACACCAGTGCGCGTTGAACGCCGTGCTCCCGCAGCGCCTTGGTCAACGACGCGGCGGTGTGCTCGGGCAGGACAGCAAACGGCCAGGGGCCGATCCACGCGGTGGCGTCGAAGACGTTCATGACAGGCCGAGCAGTTCGTGCGCGTTGTCGTGCAGCAGGCGCCGTTCGATGGTGGCGCCTAGCCGGGCGCCGGTGATTCGCGCAATGGCGATAGGGAAATCACGAATCGGCCAGTCGGAGCCGTACAAGATCCGCTCCGGGCCGAGCTTCTCAACGGCGTAGGAGACGAGGCCTTCTTCCGGCGCCGCGCCTGACGTATCGATGGAGAGGTTCGGAACGTTCCGGGCCGCCAAAACACCGCGCACACCGCAGCCGGTCAGGTGGGCCATGATCACACGCACGTCGGGATGACGCCGCGCCAACTCGGCCGTATCCTCCGGGTCACTATGGAAGCGGCGCTCCCGGATGTTCGTCTGACTCCAGGAATGTTGCAGGACGACGAGTCCGTGCTGGGCCGCCAGGCGCATCACCGGGTGCATGCAGCGATCGCGGGCGTTGTTGCAGATCTCGAGCTTCAAACCGCGAAAGCCGAGCGGGACCAGACGTTCGATTTCGCGCTTCACCGCGCGCTCCCCGAGGGTGGGGTTGAGGAAGATGAACCCGACGAAAAAGTCCGGGTGGCGCCGCAGCAGTTGCGCGGTCTGGTTGTTGATGGCGGCAACCTGTTGCTCGTCGGGATTTCGTCCGTGCACCAGCACGTCACCCAACGCGCCAAGTCGTCGGACCCCGAAAGTCCGTGCCCGCCGAATCAACGCCTCCACCTCGCTGGGTTTCGATCCGGCGCCGAAGAAAACCGGGTGTGTATGAACGTCAAAGATACGTTGCACGGATGAGGCAGAATGGGGCGGTCAAACCATGCCAGCGGCACGACCGTGTGGGCGTCGCGCCCGACTTCGGGCAAGCCGTTTGTCACGTAATAAGTGACAAACGTCGGCGGCGCCGCAGGGCGGCGTGGCGTTGCTGGGACGGGAGGCAGGCGGCATGGTCGCTCGGTGAAAAGAGGGCTATTGGAGGAGCGGGCGATCCAGGCGGATTGCTCGATTGCCTTGTTCGACGACGTAGGTGCCGGCGCGCAGTTCACCGAGGGCGGTGCGCGTCTGGGCGGCGTTGGGCCATTCGATCTCGATCTCGGCGGACTGGGCCTGACCGAGGCCGAAATGGATCAGCGCGTCCGACCGCTTGCCCGCGTGACCGCCGGGGCCAATCAGCTGGCGGACCAGCGTGACGGGCGGCGTCGCCGGGTCGCCGTCGAGATCGACGCGGGCGCGCACAATCGCGCCGAACGCATCCGTGCTCGTTCCCTGGGCGGGATCTCCGCGCAGGCGGAGGATGAGCCCAGCGCGACCCTGCGCCGCTCGGTTGTGATACACGTGCAGGCGGGGCTCGGCGCCCTCCGCGGTGTTGGCGGACGGTGGAAGCGTGCCGTTCGCGATACCCGCGACGCGGCGGCGCCCGGCGTCAAAGCGGTTGAAGGTCTGCCCAATCACCAGATCGAGCGCGCCGTCGCCATCCAAATCGAGCAGCGCCGGCTGTCCGGCGCCCGGTTGATGGATGCCCAACTCGTCCGTTGCGTCACGAAAGCGTCCGTCTTCGGTTTGCAGGTAGATGCGCAGCCGTTCGTCGTGGGGAGGCGGATCGTTGTATTCGGAAGAGCAGAGGATCAGGTCGAGCCGGCCGTCGTGGTCCAGGTCGGCCAGCTCCGCGAAGATGTCGCCCTGGTTGTAGTTCTGATTCTCCGGCGTAATGACGTTGGGAATACGATCAACCGAAAGATGAGCGGGGGAAGTGAAGGTGACCCTGCCGGTTTCCCTCAGCTGATTCACGAGGAAGCGGGTGCGATCGGAGGAGTCGCCCGCCCAGGCGTGGATGATCGTGGTGACGAGCACATCGAAGTCGCCGTCTTGATCGATGTCACCGATGGCGGCGTCGAACGTGTTTCCATTCGCGCGGAAGGGCGGTTCATCATCGCGGGCAACGCGCGGGTCGGCTTGGGCGCGTTCGCGCAGCCAATCGGGGTGACGACCATGCCGGATCTCGTCGCCGTCAAAACCCGCCTCAGGGGCAACGTCCCGCCCGTTCAGTGTGCGGGCCGCCTCTTCGCGGGCGAAACCGGGGGCGGGGAGCGGACGCTCGATGGAGAACCGCTCCGGTTGCAGCGGCGCGGGTCGCAAAAGCGCGTAGAGCCGATTCCAGCGGCGGCCGTAGTTGAGCTCGAGCAGGTAGGGCAGGGGCTCGTCGTCGAGGCGACCGACGAGCACGCCGTACGTCGGCCGACCACCGGGATCGGTTGACGCCTCCAGCGGCGTGGTTTCCCCGGGAATGGACCACCGGACGAAACGGGGTTTGTGGTCGTCGTTTCGATACTGCAGCAGCAGGTCGTTCGGAAACGCCTCGTTGCCGCGGCCGTAGTGCTGATACCAGTTGCCGATCCACAGGTCGGGCAGCCCGTCGCGATTCACGTCGTTCACCGCCAGCGCGCTGGTGGTCGCGGCCAACGCGGCGTCGATCGGAATAGGGTCGCCGAACGTGCCATCACCGCGACCCGGCAGCCAGGCCGTGCGCTCGGGCGCCTGTTCCGGCGGGCGGAACGCTGGATCGAGGTAGTCGAGGTACCGACCAATGATCGCGTCCTGGTGACCATCGTTGTTCAGATCGGCAAAGGTGAGCACGTCGCGCGAGGCCAGCGCCGGCAGCTGGCTCGAGGTTGAGGCGACAAAACGTCCGCCGAGCGGGCTTTGCGCGTCGGGCTGCCACAACCAGACGGTGGGCGCAGCCTCCTGGGTGGAGATGGGCCGCAAAACGAGGTCGGCCTGATGATCTCCGTTGAGATCAACGGCGGTCAGGCGTGCTACGGCTTGTCCGTCGAGCCCCACGTCCTTCCGGCTCTCCACCCACAAGGCGGGCGCGGCGATGACGTGGGCTGCCAGTGCGGCCAAACTGATTCCGAAAACCCAGACCCGAGTCGGGCGCAGGAGAGACAAGAAAGGCGAGGGAGCGGAAAACGTCATTCGATCGGCGGGAAGAATGGCGGGAGATGCGCGTAGGTGGACAGGTTGTTGGGGCCCGTCGTCAGCGCGAGACGGAGCGGGCGTCGTGCACCGCGCGGATCATCTCGGCCATGTAATCGACGTCGTCGGTCGTGTACCGCCAGCCGAGCGGCAAGGCGAGAAATCGTGACGTCAGGTCCTCCGTGCGTGGAAAATCCTCCACCCGATAACCGGGAGCAGGCCACGGTCGCAACTCGCGGAAGGGCGAATGGGCGGGGTGCGCGGTCAGGCCCGACTGCACATAGTCGCGCTTGTATTGCGGATAGGTGCCGGTGCGTTGCTGGCAGCGCACGTTTCGTTGGGTGAGTTCCTCGCGATAGTATTGGGCCGTAGCCGCGTCGCGGGCGTACAGGTAAATTTCAAAACCAAAGTCTCCCGCATCGTCGGCGAGCCGGCGTGGGGTCAGCTCGTCGAGACCGTGCAGGCGTTCGAGCAAGTGGTGTTTGAGCGCGCGGCAGTGGTCCCGAACGCGGTCCAACTTACGCAGTTGGGCCAGGGCGACGGCCGCCGTGAGTTCCGACATCCGATACTGGCCGCCGGCGAACGCCCTTTCGCGAGCGGGCAGGACTGCGTCATGATGCGGCCGATACTGGCCGAGGTCGTGGAGCCGGACGGCGCGCTCGTAGAGGCGCTGGTCGCGTGTGACCAACAAGCCGCCTTCGCCAGCGGTCATCGGTTTGTTGTGCTGGAAGCTGTAGATCGCAGCGTCGCCGATCGAGCCGAGTGGCCGTCCGCGATGGGTGGCGCCCGGAGCCTCGGCGCAGTCCTCAATCACAAACAGCCCGTGGCGGTGTGCGGAAAGGAGGATACGATCGAGATCCGCGGCGGCGCCTTGGTAATGCACCACCAGCACGGCGCGCGTGTGGGGAGAACGGAGACGTTCGATAGCGGCGGGATCCAGACACAGCGAATCGTCCACTTCGGCGAGGACGGGTCGGGCGCCACAGCGGACCACGGCAGTGAAACAGGAAATCCAACTCCACGCCGGCACGATCACCTCGTCCCCGGGGCCAATCCCGGCGGCCGCGAGCACGATCTCGAGTGCGGCTGTACCACTCGAGACAGCCAGCGCGTAGGGCATCCGGAATTTCTCCGCTGCCTCGCGTTCGAGAGTCGCGACCATCGGTGGCGGTTGCTGCGGATCGTTGCCGTAGTATCGAAAGAGTTCCTGGCGCCGCAGCACATCAATCACGAGCGCCTCCTCTTCGCTGCCAATGGCCGCTGCGCCGAGGCCGGGCGGCGGGAGCGGGCGGGTGGAGGGGGCGGTATTCATGTCGGGAATTCTTCTGGCGTCGCTTCGATGTGTCGTGTCGGCCACAGTTTCAGCTGGGTGATGTCGATGTCGGGCTCACGCCGGATTGTGAGCGGCCCCAACGAGCGAGCCGCCGCAGGCCGATTCCGATCGCGCACAGCAGCAGGCCGGCGACGGTGTTGTGCCGGGCCGGCGCAAGTTCACTCGTGGGCAAGGCGGTGCAGGCGATGAGGACGACGCCGAGGATCAACGCGAGCAGGCCGATGACACCGTAGACCTCGAGGCTCGCCGCGGCGCGACCTGAGGGAGCGTCGGGGACCGGCGTGCGCAAGTCCGCGTCAAGTCGTTGCAGTTCGGCATGCCGGGGATCGTCCGCGCGGAAGAAGCGAGCGGAGATAGCAAACACGAGTGAGGCGGTGAAGACCGCACTGAAGACGTTGCGCGGCACGGGGTGCTCTGGCCAGACATTGAGCACGAGCAGCGTCAGCGAGACGACAACCGCAGCTGAGCAGGAAGCGATGCCCGACCACCACGGTGTGCGGCGGAAGATCATACCGAGCGCCACCGGGGTGAGGAAACAGGCGAGCAGCGAGTGATACTGCAGCGCGAAGGCAAACGCGCCACCGAAGCGCGGGATATAGAGCGCCACCAGGATGCCAAAGACGCCGACCAAGAGCATGGTCAGTTGGGCGATCCGGAGTTGATGCCGGTCCGAAGTCTCGCGTCCGGTCAGACGCCGCCGCAGCGGCACGTACACATCACGCGTGGTGGTGGCCGCGAGCCAGTTGAAGGCGTCGTTGGCCTGGCCCAAGGTGGCGGAGAGCACGGCGGAGACAACGAAGCCGATTAACCCGTGCGGCAGCAGCAGCATGGCCAGGCTCACGTAGGACGCTTCAGCCGGTTCCCGTAGAGCGGGCCAGAGCGCGGCCAGGTCGGGGAAAATCACCCGAGACGCCATCACCGGCAGGATCCACAAGAGCGGTCCGAACAGGGAAAGCCCGCAGCAGAGCAGGGCCATCTTTCGGGCGCTGCGCTCGTCAGGCACGCTGTAGTAGCGCTGCACCAGGTGCCAGGCGACGTTGTAGCCGAGGAGCGTGCTAATGAAGTAGGCGATCAGGAACAACGGCTGCGCCGCCTGCCCCTGCAGCGTGAAGAACTCGGCCGGCACCTCCCGCACCATGCGCTGAAAGCCGGCGAAGATCCCACTGCCCTGGCCGAGGTAGGCATAGGAAACGGGGAAGATGATCACCGTCATCACGATGATGATGATCGATTGCACCGCATCGGAGAGCACGGCGGCCCACAGCCCGCCGATCACGGTGTACAGCACCATCACCACCCCGACGAGGAGGACGGAGGCCTGTAGGCCATTGAGCGATACACCGAGGACCGTGAACTGTTCGTTGCCGAAGCCGAGCGCGGTCGAGACGAAAATGCAGAGAATGTACAAACCCTGGCCGATGCCGACGATTTGCGGCACGATGGCGGTGACCGAGTAGAAGTAGGTCGTCGAGGGCGAATAGCGGCGGGTGAGGAACTGGAGCGGTGAGTTGATGCGGGAGCGCCGCCACATCTTGGCGAAGTAGAAGTAGCCGATGAGGTACGCCCATGCCGCCGTGCTGAAGATGACGATGGCACCAATCCCGATCCGGTAGGTGAAACCCGCCGCCGCCACAAACATGAAGGCGGAGAAGCCCGAAACCCAGTTCGACAGCCCGGCCAGGACCCAAGGAACCTGACCACCGGCCTTGAAGTAGTCGTCGGTGCTCTTGTTACGACGAGCCGAATACACGCCCACTGCGATCACGATCGCGAAGTACAGCGCGATCAGCGCGTAGTCCGCGGCGTTGACCGTGTTGAAGGCGGGCATCGAAGGCGCCGTCGGTCAGCTGATGGAGACGCGGGGGCGCTCCTCGCCCAGCTCGATTCGCACGTTGACCGGACGACCACGATGCGTGCCCGTCACGGCCCACCCGCCGTTCTGTGGCGTCACCGAGAGGGGCGCCAACGCTTCGCCCGCGGGCGCGGCCGCGGCGATGGTCAGCAGATTGTGCTCGAGCCCCGACGCCGATTCGACCTCGACGTACGGGTACTCACCTTCCTCTTCGGGCAGGTTCAGTTTACTCGCGCGGACCTTCGGCGCCTGCGCGCCGTGCACCGTCGCGAGCAGGTGGGCGTGTGGACGCTCGATCCGGAATGTGGTGCCCTCGACTGAGGCCCGGCCGTGACCGTCCTCGTTGTTCACCTGAAAGCGCGCCTGTACGGCGGCGGATGCGCCGGGAGCAAGTTGCACCCGGTCGAGGATCAGCAGGAGGTCCGGTTTCAGGTAGGCGAGCGTGCGTTCGACGAACTTCACCTTGTCGTTGACGAGTTGATACGCCTCCGTGGCGTCGCTGACCGCCACCATCCAGCCAGGTCCCGTGCCGTGGTGAATGATTTTCGCTTCGGCCCAGGAGGAGTTGGTGCCCTCCTCGCCCTTGTGATACTGATGGCCGCGGCGACCGATCAGCAGCGCTGTGTGCGCCTCCGTCTGTCGCAGCAGCCAGCGCGGCCCCTTGGGATCGTAACCGGCCTTGAACGGGTCGTGGAACAGACGTTCGCCGTGCGCCTTGAAGATGACGCTGTTGCGGTCGGCGTGTTCATGATTGGCGGGACCGCCGCTGCGGAAGGCCACGACGCAGTCGCGAGCGGTCCAGCCGGTGCGCGAGATCACCCAGTCATTGGTGAAACGTACATCGAGCAACTCCGGCTCCGGGGGCGCGCTCGGGCCTTCGTTGCGATACCAGATCGCGCCGTGCAGGTGCTTGATGGCTCCGATCTCGTTCGCGATGGTGCGACAGACCGGATCGTTGTGGCGCTCCGCGATCCACGGCACGGCGGTCACGTCGGCGCCGACGCCGGAGTCACCGAAGTTCACCAGGTCGTGCGCGGGATCGATGATGCCCTTGGGGACGAAGTTGTAGGCGGCGCGCTCGTTCGGGTTTACGAAGGGAGCACCGAGCGTCGGCATCGTCATCGCCAGGGCGAACCGCGCGGTGGCGGGGTAGTCGATCAACTGCGTTTCGTCGATGCCCGTGCGCCGCTGCAGCGCCTCTGCGAACAGCACAAGGTGCAGCTTGGTGTAACCCCAGTAACCGAGACCCTCGTCGTACGATCCATCGAGTCCGAAGATCGTCGAGAACGCGCGGGCGCTCTGGCGGGCCATGTCGAGCCACTTCTCGGTCTCCGGATGGCGTCCGTGCAACCAGAGCGCCGCGAACCCGAGGCCGCAGAGCGGGATCACCTTCAGGTTGTTCGTGTTCAGGATCAACGGCCAACGCGACAGATCCATCTGCGCCGGGAAATTCTCTTCGGGATCCAACGACCAGCCGCGCACCCGATCCGGATACTTCATGCCGTACAAGGTGCGGTAGCACGCCGGCGCGCCTTTGGTGGCCAGCGCTTCCTCGGCCTCGCTGCGTTCCTGGGCGGTCAACGCGTCCCCCAGCCAGTCGAGCGCGCACGCAACGGCGATGCAGGCCTCGGACGCACGTTGGATGCCGATGACGTGCTGCCCGCCCTCCAGGAAGTAGTCCCACTTGGGATAGTCCAGCAGCCGCCGCAACGCCAGTTTTGCCAGGTCGCGCTGCGCTGTGTCGCCAAACAGCACATACGCAAACGCGGTGCGTTCGAGGATCGCGCGGGCGCGGGACTGGTCGGTGACGTGGTTGTTCAGCCGCAGCTCTTCCTCGAGAAACTTTCGATCAGCCGCCAGATCCGCCTCAAGCATGCTTTGGCGCATCGCGGCGAAGCGCGGCCGATCAAGGTTGGCGCGGATGCGGGGAATGTCGGCCGCGTCAAACAAAAGGCCGGCCTTGGAGGTGCCGAGATGAGGTGAAGCGGTGGAGGTGGACGGTGCGGGCGCTGAGGCGCCGAGGGCGGACAGCCGCGTCAGCGGCCAGGCCGCGCCGAGGAGAGTCGTCGTTTGCAGGAACTGGCGGCGGCTGGTGAACATGAGGATCAGGGGTTGAGGCTAAGATGATGGCAGGCGACGGCGACAGCGGCGTGACAGGGCAGGGCCTCGCCCAAGAACGAGGGCACGATCCGACACGCAGCGAGATTGGCGGGCAGGGCTTCACGTTGCAGGACGGCCTGCATGGAAGGAGAGAGGAAGCGTTCGCAACGCGCGTAGATGCTGCCGAGGACGATACGCTGCGGGTTCAAGCCATCGATGATCCAGGCGAGCGCCTCGCCCAGTTTCTCTCCGATCTCGCGCCAGAGCTGCTGGGCCAGCAGGTCGCCGGCCTCCGCGGCCTCGGCGAGCGTACGGGCGGTGATCGCCTCGAGAGGAACGGCCTGCAGTCGGGTTTCGCCACGATGGCGCGCGACGCGTTCCTTCGCCAGTTGGGCGATGCCGCCGCCGGAGCAGAAGCCTTCGAACGAACCTCTTTTGCCGAACCCGATCGGCCCGGTCGGAGCGAGGCGGGCATGGCCGAACTCGCCCGCGTCACCCGATGCGCCTTCATAGAGCCGACCGTTGAGGATGAGGCCGGCGCCCATGCCCGTTCCCATCGTGAAAAAGACCAAGTGGTCGCAGCCACGCCCGGCTCCCGCCTGGTGTTCGGCCAGGGCACCGGCGTTCGCGTCGTTCATCAGGAACGCCCGGCCGCCGAACCGTTGTGTGAGGAAATCGGTGATCGCGACCTGATCCCAGCCCGGCAGGTTGGGCGGGGAAAGGATCAAACCACGTCGTGTATCCAGTGGCCCGCCACACGCGATGCCGAAAACCACGTCACCCGACGAAGGCAGCAGGTCGGCGATGATCCTCTCCGCTTCGGCCAACGTTTCGGCCGGACCGCGGGTGGGAAAACGCGCCACCTCGCGGCCCGCCGGCGGCTCCGCCGACTTGTCACTTAATAAGTGACAAGTGGCCACCCCGAGGGCGCACTTGGTGCCGCCGATATCGAGGCCGATCAGGAGCGGGGTGGCCATGGCCGCGGGTCGTCGCGGGAGCGGGGGCCTTACGGATTGAGGTCGATCGGGTCGCCCGGTTCCTGGTAGCGCGTGCGGTAGGTCTTCTCGCTCGCGGCCAGCTTGAGGAAGACGTCCAGCGGCACCACTTCGGCGGCCTCGTGCAGGCCGGCCAGGATGGTGGCGACCTTTTCCACCGTATTCGACTCCCGGATATGCATGAGAAGGAAGTACGGCCGGTTCTGGTTGAGCGTGATCAACTCGTTGAGATCAGCGATCGCCTCCTCCACCGGCCGGGCCACGTCCAGGTAGTAGTCGTAACTGATGAAGGGCTTGCCGTCGCGCAGGTCGAACGTGCGTGCGGTGCCGTAGCCATTAATGAAACCGAGCACGTCAGGGAACTCGGCGTAGTAACGGTCGACGACTTCCTTCGGCAGGTCGGTGTTGCCGACGTGCCGGTTGCCCTCGGAGTAGTCCATGATTTCCATGACGCGCAGGTCGAGCAGGTCCATCAGTTCGCGTGCGTCCTTCATCAGGGCGGGAAACTTCTCGGCCGGGATCGCCTTCGGGTACATGTAGCCCGGGCCGCTGAGCCCGGCGACGAAGTAGTCGTTGGGCGACTTGTCCTCATAGAAGTACTGGAGAACCGGAGGATTGAGCCAGGACCAGTTCATCAGCACCTGCCAGCCGTAGGGAATCTGGCCGCGGCCGGGTTTCGTCCAGGTGCCGATGCCCATCGAGTCGGTCGCGAGCGCGGCGATGTAGACCTTCTTCTCCGCCTTCAGCTGCGCGTCCGGTTCGACGTTGTGGTTGTTCTTGAACTTGAAGTCGGGCGTCAGCGGGATCTGCGACGTGAAGGAGATGTTGGGGACGTTGTGCAGGCCTTCCATCTTCAGGCCGTAGTTGCCAGTCAACGTCGTGTGCTGACCCTCCGTGTCCTTGGCGTAAGAGTGCCAGCCGAGCACGACGCTGGCGGGATTCTGCTGACCAAGGATTTTCTTCAGCAGCGCGATCTCCTCCGTGTGCACGGGGTTGGCGGAGAGATCGGCGAAGAACGCCCGCTGTTGCACGCCGAAGTCAGCGATGCCGGGCTTCATCAAGGGTCCGGCCTCACCGCCGAGGACAACGTAGTAGTCGCGGGTCGTGCGGTGGAAGTATTGGTCGTAGGCCCACTGGTAGATCTGGTGATCGGGTTGGCCGGTGAACTGGCCGCGCAGGTCGATCTTGGGCTCCAGCCCGTGTTTTTGCGCCAGCGGCAGCAGGTCCGGGCTGACCACCACCAGATCCTCCACGCCGGAGATCGTGAAGGCGACGATGAGCGATGTGCGAACGGCCGGATCCCACACCACGCAGCCCTTGGCGTGCCGCGCGAACTGCCGCAGCGCGGCGTCGGCGTCGTTCAGGGCGGTGCGCTGCCATTGCACGCCGTGGCGCTTGGCGAGAAAATCGCGCAGCGGGTGCACGATCTCCCACTGCCAGTTCTCCGGGTACTCGAGGTAGAGTCGGGGAGCGCCGCGATTGGCGAGACCTTGTAACGAGATCAGCAGCGCGTGCACGGGCACGTCGCCGTCCATGCGCCAGTTCTCAGACAGGGGTACCAGCGCGGCGGTGGCGGGGGCGCGCTCAACTTGTTTGGGTTTGGGCTGTGCCTGGATCGGTGTGCCGACCAGCGAGGCGGCGAGACCGAGCAGAAGGAAAAAACGGGAAGACATGATGGGCGGAGGAAGACGTTAGGACTGGGCGCGCCGAAAAACGGTGATGACGGGACGGGAGCGCGTGCTGCGGATTTCGATCAACGTCAGCGTTTGTCCGTCGGGTGAGAGTTGGTAATCGCTTAGGATGTTCACGTCGCGCGGACCTTGCTGTGTCTCAACGGTGAGATCGCTTTCGACACGCAATACGCGGCCGTCGTCGATCAAGCGGGCGCGTGACGTCTTCTGGCGCTCGTCGCTGATGTAGGCGCCGAGGTGGCGGTTGTCGGCCCAGTAGGGCACGGGCACAACGGTCGCGGTGCCGTTGAGCGGCAGGCGCATGGTTTCCTCGTGGACGCGTCGGCCCCAACCGAGGCGCCGCTGGAGGCTGATGTGGTCGCCCTCTTCCTGGATCGTCAGCTGGAAGGAGTGCCAGGCGGCGAGATTGGTGCTGCGAGCCGGATCAAACGTCCATGTACCCGACAGGCTGGGCTTCGCGGCGGAGGCGCCTGCGGTCAGCAGCGGAAGGACGACGGCGAGGAGGAGAAGGAAACGTTTCATGGAGACAAACGATACAGGGTGGAAAAAGAAAGAGGGCAGAGGCAGCCCGCCTCTGCCCTCGAGAGTTTGGGGACGGAAGTTCCTTAGAACTTCAGACCCATCGTCAGCATCCAGGTGCGGGGGGCCGACAGATTATTGCCGCCCTCCGAGTACTCCTCGTCCAACAGGTTGGTGACGTTGAGCGAGGTGGTGACGTTGTATCCGTAGAGTTCCCACGGGTAGCTGATCACCGTGTCGAACACCAGGTAGTCGCCAGCGGTCAGACCGCCGGTCCGCGGGTTGTAGTTCATGTCGCGGATCGAGATGTTCATCTCGCTCGAGTACCGGGCACCGAGACCGATCGAGAGGCCGCGGCCGAGGTTGCCGATGAAGTTATCCGTAAACGTGTACTTTTGGAACACGTTGAAGCGGAACTCCGGCACGAACGGCAGGCGCTCACCGAAGACGATGCCAGCAATCGGGGTCGTCGGATTGATGCTCGGGTCCTCGACCGTCTCGGCCTTCCAGAGCCAGGAGCCGGAAGCCACGACCTGGTAGTTGCGGCGCGGCGTCCAGATGACTTCGAGTTCAGCACCCTCGGTCTCTTCCAGCGCATCGTTGGAGTACCAGCGGATGACGCGGCTGAACGTGCCGGTGCGGCCCGGGCCCGTGTAGTTGAGCGGGTCGTCGTTCTGGCGCGGAATGTCGTCGACCGTGCGGTTGGCACGCTCGAGACGGAAGACGGAGAACGTGCCGACGAGCTTGTCCTGCCAGAGGTTCGTCTTGACGCCGAACTCGTAGTTACGACCGCGCTCGTTCTTGTTCTCGATCAGGCCGCCTTCGGCTTCGAGGCGGGCGACTTCGGCGTCGGGGTTGAGCCCGAGCAGCGTGGCCCGCTGGCGGATGGTCGCGGGATCGTAGTCACCACCACGATACAGCACGCCGGACGGGAGGAACGTCTCCGAGAAGCTGGCGTAGAGGTTGACGTTCGGCACGACCTCGAAGGAGAGACCGGCCATCTTCGACTCACCCTTGCTGCGGCTCGGGCGCGAGAAGATCGCGCTGAGGCCGTAGAGGGCCCAGTCGGACTGCGGGATGTTCTCCAGCGCGTAGTCGCCCACCTGGAACCACGGCGGATTGGCCTTCACCAGCTGGCCGGGGGTCTTCTGCCGCTCTTCGCGGTAGCCGACCATCGCGGTCAGGCGGTTCTCAAACGCGGAAGCCTGGTAGTTGACGTACCATTCTTCGCGCTTCGGGCGGCTGTGGTCGGTCAGGCCGCGGGAGACTTCCGTGATGCGGCGGATGTCCGGGGCCACATGCAGCGCCGGGTCGTACATCGAGAAGATCTCCACCGGGGTGATGATCTGGCCCTGGCGGTTGCGAATGAACTGCGAGGCATAACCCCACGCGGTCGGCTGCGGGTGACGGAAGTTCGCCGGGATCGGCGAGACGTAGCCTTCGTCCGGCTTGTCATACGCGCCCGGCAGGTAGCCGAAGAACGGGAACAGGCCGGTGCCGTTCAGCACGGCGCCGTTGGTGCCGGTATACGACGCATAGGTCTCACGGATGACGCCACCCACGAGGATCTTGTTCTCAACCGCGCCGATGTCCTTCGAGAAGACAAGGTCGAGCTGATTCGTATCCGCCTCGATGATATAGTCACGCTTGAGGATGCCGTTCAGGGTGTTGAACGTGATCCCGTCGGCGTTCGGCGACGCGGTGGACTTCACCTCCGTGTAGCGCGAGTTGTCGAGGGTGTAGGCGTGGCGGATGTTCAGCCACTCGAACGGGTTGTACTCGGTCGTGACGGAGAACGTGGTGTTCTCCTCGTCCGAATACGTGCCCGGGCCGTAGTAGTTGAATTTCTTGTCGTGGACGCGCTTGCCGTTGAGGTCGGTGTAGTACGCACCGTGCTGCATCGGCTCGGTCCAGAGCGCGAGGTACGGATTGTTCTCCGCGACGCGGCGGTCGACGATCCAGTTGCCCGGACCTGAGCGGATGCGGTTGCGGTAGGCGGCAACCGGATCGGCGTTGTTGGACAGACCGGCGGCGGCGATGAGCGCGGCGGGCGGGTTCGCGTAATCGGCGAACCATTGCTCCGGGTACATCCAGGAGGTGTCGTCCTGGTTGCGCTGGCGCTTTTGGTACTCCGCTTCCAGGGTCACCTTCAGACGTCCGTCCTCGAACGGCAGGAACGTGACCGAGGGCGTGATGGAGAAGCCGTCCTGGAACTCGAAGCGGCGGTCGCCATCAGCGTTGTCCCAGCCACCGACGATGCGGAAGGCCGCCTTGTCGGAGAGGACCGCGTTGTGGTCGAGGGTCGCACGCTGCGTGCCCATGCGGGTGGTCGTTCCACCGAAGCCGTAGGTCAGCGTCGTGGGAATGTCGCTGAATTGCGGCTGCTTGGTGACGTAGTTGATGACGCCGCCGGGGAACGCCTGGCCGAAGAAGACGGCCGCCGGGCCCTTGATCACCTCAACACGCTCCACGTTGTCGAGGTTGTACATGTTGTAACGAAGCAGGCCGTTACGGAGGCGCGAATTGATCGGGAAGCCACGCAACGACATGTTGCCGGACGGCGTGAAGCCGGTCGCCGGCTGGAGCACGCCCATCCGGGTGTCACCCGCGGACGAGGCCTGGTAGCGCAACACGTCCTGGATGTCATTCATCTGCGTGTCGCGGATGAAGTCCTCGGACAGAACCGACACGCTCAACGGCACGCGTTGGATCTCGGTGCCGATGCGGGTGGCGGTGGCGGAGTTGACGCGGAGGTAGCCGTAGTCGCGTTCGGAGCTGACTTCGAACGGCGACAGGGCGGTGACGCCTTCCTCGGTGGGCGTGTCGCCCAACCGGGAGCCGGTCGTCGCCCGGGCGCGCGGCGTGGCCGCGGCGGGGCTGGTGAGCTCCTCGGTCGTCGGGGTGCGGGTGGCGGGAGTGGTTGTGCGGGTGCCTTCGAGTTCGGCGAGGCGCCGGCGCAGTGCCGCGTTTTCTTCCTGCAGCCGGCGCAAGGCGTCGGCGTCGGCTCCTTGGGCGTACCCGGGAGGGGTTGCCATCAGAGCCATCAACGTCACGAGGAGGGCGGACCTCGCCGTGCCGGGATGTTTGGACTTGGTGGGTATCATGCGTTCTGGTGAGATATGGCCTTGGGGGCCGTTCGGGGGACGATCCCGCAGGGATCGCCTCCGGGAAAAGGTGAGGGCGGTGTTCAGGCGACCGCGCCGGGCGCCACGGAGGCCGCTTCAGGCGGCCGCACGAGGCGGGGCGAGACCGTGATGCCGACCCGGCCTGGCGTATCGAGGTGATCGATACGCCAGAGGAGATGTTCAATCACCTGGCGGACCAGGGACGGAAGATTGATGTCGATGACGGCGGGACTGTGGTCGAGGTGGTGGTAGATTAGGGGGTTATAGTTGCCGATGACGGCGTCGAAATCGCGGCCGGGAGCGCGGCCGGCCTCCCGCAGGGCGCGGAAGAACGAGCCGCAAAAGTGATCGGAGGGGAGGTAGAGGCCCGTTGGGGGATCGCGCTGCTCGAGCAGCCGACGGACGAGCTGGTCATGTTCCGCGTGGTGCGGCGCGATCTGCAGGTAACTGATGCCCGGCGTGGCCCGGCCCAGGATTGCGCGTGCCTTCAGGCCCCGCGCCTGCGCCCGCGCGAGGAAGGCACGCGTGCGCTGCTCGATCGCGCTGTATTCAGGATTTACTGTCACGACGGCCACGGCGCGGTGGCCGAGTGAAGCAAGATAGTCGGCCGCCAGTTCGCCGTTCTCCTCATTGTTCGGCTCGACATAATCCGCCGGAAACGCCGGGGAGCGCCGCGTCATGAACCAAACCGTCGGAACCTGACGCAAGCGCGCCAGCGCGAGGGGGCCCGGCTCGGTGCCCTGCAGGATCACGCCGTCCAACCGCTCCTCGCGAAACTGCGGGGGCAGCGTGTCCGGGTTGGGCGAGAACAGCAGACGCAGCTCCGCGCGCACGCGTCCGTCCACCGCCTGGGCCTGCCGCAGCTGCTCTTGAAACCAGTTCAGCCCGGGATCATTCGGCTTCGCCCCGACGAACCAAACGCCAACGCGCCGCACGCCGGTCTCGCGCCGGCGTCCATGCTGACGCGTACGACGACGGGTCGAGTCCGGCGCGGCGGGACCGGGCGAGGGAGTCGCCTGCGACGCGAGTTCGGTCGAAACCATTTGGGGGTAAGGGGCGGGAAACCTGACGATTGCTGCATTGCATGAAAACACGAGCCCTCGTCAACCGCATTTCATGAAACGAGTACTGAAAATTACTAGAAACGAACCACCTGTTTCAGTCCGACGTCATGTTTCATGACAGGCATTGGCAACACGCATCAGCACGGCAACACGCGCCAATGGCCTGCGAAACCGCCCCGGGCTCGGGTCGCGAGCGCGAGCGGCCCGTGCTCCAGCAGCAGGCGGAGCAGGAACGAGTGATTTTTCTGAAAGCGATCAGTCGACTTCGACGACCAGCTCGATCTCGACCGCCGCGTTCAACGGCAGCGATCCGGCGCCGATGGCCGAACGGGCGTGTCGGCCCTTTTCACCGAAGACGGCTACCAGCAGATCCGAGCAGCCGTTGATGACGAACGAATGACGTTCGAAGCCCGGCGTTGCGTTCACGAACCCTGACACGCGCACGATCCGCTTCACGCGGTCGAGTGAGCCGAGTTCCGCGCGCACGGTCGACAGCAGGGCGAGACCGGCGAGCCGGGCGGCTTCGGTTGCTTCCGCTTCCGTGATCGTGTCGCCCACCTTGCCGGTGACGACCGTGTTGTCCGCGGTGCGGGGGATATGTCCCGCGAGGAAGAGCAACGAGCCCGAGCGCACCACCGGAACGTAGTTCGCAACCGCGGTCGACGGCGACGGAAGTTCCTGTGCCAGCTTGGCCAGGTTCTCCTCCGGCGTGCCGGCGCCAAGCGGTGTCAGGGCGAGGCAGCTGGCGGCGAGGAGCGTTGGGAAAACGGGGCGGTGGAGGAGCTTCATTTGACGCGACGGACATGCACGGCGGTGGAGCGGCCGTCGAGGCTGAGCGCGAAGTTGCCGGCTGGCCGCGCCTCGATCGCCACCTCCTCGCCCAACAACTCGAAGGGAATTGTGGATACACCTTCCCAGACCTGGCCGTTGTCGAGGACGAAGCGGTTGGCGCCCTGCCAGGACACAACCTTGGCGCGCAGCGGGGGCGTGTCGCGCCAATGGGGTTCACCGCGATTGCTCGCGAAACCGAAACGCTCCCAGACCGACGGACGGTCGGCCTTTGTTTCGCGCGCCGCCGCGGCTGCCGCCACGCGTTCCTCCACGCGAGCCTCAGTCTGTTCGTCGCGGCTGCGTTCGTAGCGAATCAGCGCCGCATCGATCACGCCGATCTGATCGGGCGTGAGCCGGTCGAGTCCGGCGCGTTTCCATTCGGCTTCACTCAGGACCGACTGCAGTCCCGGAAAGGTGGAGGGCGAAGCGAGCGCAGGCGTCGCGCCCAAAACAGCAATCAGCAACAGGCGGGAGAGCATGGCGAGGGGCGGGTGACGAAAACGTGAGCGTGCCCGCCGGGCCGGCGGGCCACGGCAGACAAGCCGACACGTTCGCGCGAAAAGGCAATCCTCGTTCGGTTCAGCTCTCGAGCCAGCCCTCCGGCCACGTCGAGCCCGGCGTGGCGCGCCACATGATGTTGGGATCGATGCGGGGCGGGCGATTGCGATAACGCTCCGTCAGATCGAGTTTCCGCTGCAGCAGCTCCACCAGGTTTTCACCGTAGAGGAACGTCTGATCGGAGACGGCGGACAGCGCGATCACGTCAGCTTTGGTCGACCGCAGAAGCTCAATCAGGCCGCGCGTGTTTTCCAACTCGAGATCGATCGCACCCTGCAGGCGCCGTTCGAAGTCCGCCTTCGCGCCGGCGTCTTTGCTCCCGAGGTATCCATAAACGCACTCGCACCACGCGCAGACGTTACGCAGCGATGTGACCCAGTGCTGGTAGGCGCGGATCCGATCCCGCAGATCTTCGAACACGGGGCGCGCCTGCTCGGTCCAGTTCGGCGCGCCCTTGGCCAGGCGGTCGAGCAGTGCCGCGAGCGCGGGCCGGACGTGTTCGTCCATGGCCGCGGCCATCTTGGCGCCCGACTCCTGGGTGATGAGGTCGAAGAGCACGTCCTTGCCCAGATCGCCAAGGCTGGGATTGTTGTGTTGGAAGCAACCGTGGCGTTCGTAGTACTCGCGCTCCGACGCCGGTACCGCTTCGAGGTCCGGCACAAAGGGGCGATCCCACGTGCGCTGCCAGCAGAAACCGAACGCGCAAAAGAGGCCCACCAGCGGCTGCGAAAGCAGCGCCTCCTCGAAGTCCTGCCACGCCGCGGAGAGGGCGGGGGCGAACTTCGGTCCGACGAGCTGGGTGGCAAAACCCTGCAGCACGTCCTCAACCGGGCGGTCCGGAAAGAACTGCGCCGCCTGGATCACGACCGGGTTGGGCCAGTACGGCAGCCGCGCCGGATTGGTCAGGCCGCCAAAACAGCTGGAGCGCCGCACGCCCGTCTCGCGCAGGGCCAGCAGCTTGGCGTGCAGCCGCCGCGGGAACGGCAACCCCAGCAGCGGCTCATGGTTGTTCACGCCCGAGGCGCTGTAGTGAATCACCGGATCAACGCCCTGCGCGCGCGACGCCCGCAGCGCCTCGGCCTCGGCCGGATCCATCGTCGTGTGGAAGATGCTGCCCGCGATACCGCTGTTCTCCGGGTATTTGGGATGGCGATACGGCAGACTGTAGCCTTTCACCAGCAGCGAGGGCGCCTCCCAGGAAACATGGTTGCCCATGGCCGCCTTGACGTGCTCGTGCTCCACCTTGAAGGGTTCGATGCGGAGGATGACGTCGAAGTCCGGATTCACCGCCGCCGCGGCCTGCTGCAGGTTGCGCAGGTAGCGGCCGATGCTCTGGCCCGCGGCCTCGGCCACCTTCTCGTGGTTGCGCCACTCGCGGATCATGTACGGGCCGCCGTTGCGGCCGACGTAGAGCGAGGCGGTGTGTTCGAAGCCGGCGCCGCTGTCATTGGTCCAGACCGACATGTAGCTGAGGTCCGGCACCGCGCGCATCAGACGCTGCAACGCCTCGGCGTAGTGACGACGAACCACCGGATGATCCTGCGTCATCGTGTAGCGAGGCAGACGGGAGCGGAAGGGATGGTCAATCCGCGCACCGCGCAGCGTCGGGTAACGCGTGAAGAAACGCTCCGGCATCGAGCGGGGCTCGAACATGCACACGCCCGGTTTGAGGCCGTACTTCCGCGCCAGCTCCGCCAGGTCGCGCAGCCGGTTGAGGTTGGCGTCGAGGTACAGCGCCGGCCAGAGCCCCCGCGTCAGCGGCGTATCCACAAAGTGGTTAAACCCGGGCGCATAGGAATAGAACTGCGGGTAGTATTCCCAGGCGGTGAGGTCCTCGTAGGGCATGTGCGCCTGAAGGCCGTTGACCTCGAGGTGCGTGAGTCCGGCCTCGGCCACCGCGGCGACGTAACGCTCGGCGTCGAAATGGCGGATCGTGCGCCAGTACTGCGTCAGCGTCGCGTCGAAGAGCGGACGGTGAAAGGTGAAGGTGGCCGGCAGGAAGAGGCCGCGCCCGAGCGCCTCGGCGGGTTGCGCGAGGCGTTGGCTGGCGAGCAACCGCACCGCCGCAAAGAGGAAGGAGCCGTGACTCGCGGTGATCTCGCCAGTGCCGTCGTCAGCGAGCCGCAGCCAGATCCAGGCGTCGTGCTCGGCCGCGCCGGAGGGCAGCTGCGTGACCCAGCGGCGGCGGGCAAGGCTGAGGTGAAATCCTCGCCGCTCGCTCGGTTGCGGCACGGACTGCACGGTGGCGCCAGTGACCGTGGCAAGTTCGCGCGCCGCGGTCTGCTCGGCCGGCTCGGCATCGGCAGGGATCAGGATGTCGCTCAGCGGAAAAGTCGGGGTGGGGTGGGTGACCATGCGAACCCGGACTGTGTACGGGCGCTGGACAGGGCAACCGCATTTTCGGCGAAGCCCCGGCACTCACCCAACTTTTCCCAAAACGTACATACTCGCTGCGCGGAACGTGCAGTAGCATGGAGGATGCACTTCGGAGTCGTGTGCCGGCGGCCCGTCCTCGTCAGGCCCGAGTCGGCCGGTCTCGCGACGCCCGAACCCGCATTTCTCCCATGTTGCAGGACCTCCTGGCCATTACCGATCTCGAACCGCCGATGGGCGACCTCTTTGTGGGGCATCGCCTGGATACGGCCCGCGCGGTCTGGGCGGAGCGGGAGGGCGGAGAAGCGGATTTGCCCAAGAAACGCATCCTGCACCAGCGGATCGTGCGGCTGCATCGGCCGGCTCGACTGATCCGGCTCGGGCTTCGCCGAGGGCAGGGTTATCACAAATGCGGCAGTCGCGGGGATCTGGACTGGGTTCGGGCGGCGCGGGTGCTGGCGTATGTTGACGGCGTTTGGCGCGAGGTCTGGAACCGTGATGACCTTGAAGCTCCGCCGCTCCAGGACGTGCAGTGGTTCTCCCTGCCGCCGGTGCAGGCTCATGGCGTCGTCGTGCAGGTCCGGCGGACCGGAATCGATAACGGCTGGTCGTCCTGGAACCTGGCGATGTCGGCCTTCGTGCTCGAAGCCGAGATCGACGATCCGGTGGCGCCCCGCCGCGAGCGGCTTCTGCGTGTGGCGCCGGTGAATTTGAACCGCCTGCCGGAGGGCGTGCAGGCTTGGACGGGTGGCGGGGAGGTGCGGTATCTGACGAAGGACTACGAGATCGGTTTTTACCTCACGCGGCCCGGTTGTTCGTGGTTCGCGTTGCGGACCGAGGATCCGGAGCGATCCCCGGCCAACGTGCTGAACGTGCGGCCACCGACGTGTTATCAAGGTCCACGCTGGCAGTCGGTCGGCGCGGCGCCGGCGATCGATCCGGTGGTGCGCTGTGACGTCGATGGCACCACGCGTGTGCAAGGGAACCGGGTGACGTATGCGTTTCAGTCTGGCGGGCAGCAATGGACGTTGACGTGGCGCATCACTGCGGCCGGGCCGAACCTGCAGGTGGTGCGCGAGGTGCCACAAACGCAGCAGGCTTGGCACAGCTCGGCCTGGACGTTGGGCTTGCGCAACAGCGTGACGCCGTCGCACGTGCTCGGGCGGTTGAGGCGAGAGGGCGAAACCGGTGCGCTGGCCCTGCCCGCGGTGCTGGTGTTGCCGACGTTTGGCGCCTGGAGCATTCACGTCCGAGGCGACGGCTGGGTGCGCAGCGACTGCCATCGCCAACGCGACCTCAACCTGCTCGAGTTCAAGGTCGGCGAGCGCGCCACTCCGGAAGGATTGTACGAACTGCCGGCGGGTCGGCATGAGGCGACGTTTTTGTTCCGCACCCAGCGCCCACCGACGGCCCTGCGGCCGGAAACGCCCGCCATCGTGCGGCGGGCGGTCGAACGGACCCAGTGGACCGCGCTTACCTTTCGGGCCGACACGGCCACGCTCAGCAACAATGGGGCGTCGATCCATTGTCCGATCTGTATGGATACCTGGTCAGCGGTGGCGCTGCCGCAGCGCCCGATCCTGCCGGGTTTTCACCCGGCGGAGCTGCTTCGCTATTCGCTCGAGCGATGGCTCGACGGCGGGCCGGGTTATGCCGCCGGTCGGCTGGTGAGTGAAGGCAGGGCGCATGACGCGGATGACGAGTACCTGATGACCGGGGCCGCGGCCCTCCGGGGCCTGGGCGACTATCTTTCGCAGGCGGCCGATGCGTCGTGGTTCGCCCGATACCGCCCCCGGATTCTCCAGCGGATTGCCGCGGCCCGGGAGCGGGACCTGGATGGGGATGGGCTGATCGAAAGCCCGTACCGGACCGGCACCAGCGGCAGCGGCCAGTGGAGCACGTGCTGGTTCGATGTGATTTCGTTTGGCTGGAAGGATGCCTTGGCCAACGCGATCCTGCATGGCGCGCTGCGCTCGTTGGCGGCCGGCCTGCATCGATTCGGGGATGACGTGCTCGCGGCGGATCTGCGCGCGTGGGCGAAGCGGCTGCGGCGCAGCTATCGCCCGACGTTCTGGAATGAGAAGACCGGCTGGTTTGCCGGCTGGCGCTGCCAGGAGGGGCGGCTGCATGACTACGCGTTCCTGCCGGTGAACGGCGCGGCTGTGGCCGAAGGACTGGTCGGGCGAGCGGAGGGCCGCGCCATCCTGCAGCGCATTTGGGCCGAGGCGGAGCGGGTTGGACTGCCGGATCCGCGTTACGGCTTGCCCGGCAACCTGCATCACATCCCGGATGCTGACCTGGCGGATATCATGCAGGGGTATCCATTGGGTTACTACCAGAACGGCGGCCGCACCCACGCCCAGACGCGGCACTTCGTTTCAGCCCTCTATCGCGTGGGGCTGCGGGCGGAGGCCGATCAGCTGCTCGAGCGTTTGTCTGTCGGGCTGGCGGAGGCGGCGGTGTTTGGAGGCAACCAGAGCGGCGTCGACTGGCGTTACTGGGATGATCGGCCGTGTGGATACGAAGGCCTGCTCACGGACCAGTTTGGACTGTTGGAGCCCATCTTTCGCCGCTGGGGGCGTCCGGCGCGTCGCTCTCGTGTAGGCGGACCGGAGGCGGGGTCGAAACGTCTGCTCGCCGTCAGCTGAACTCTCAGCGCCGCCGACGCTCACCGGGTGCGCAGACTCCGTGCAGCAGCAGGTCAACGGCCTGGCGGACGCGTTGCACGCGGTCCGCTGGATCGTCGAGCGCCACCTGCAGGCTGGCCGCGAGCGAGTAGCGGTTGGAGTAGTAGATGAAGCACAAGCCAATCAGGTTGGCGGCGAGGTGGCGCCGGTCGACCGGGCGACGGAAAACGCCCGCCTTGATGCCGCGATCCAGCACGAGCGTGAACTGCTGGAGAAACGGGTTCTTCTGCAGCCGCTCGGCCTGCCGCGCGATGTGCCGGCCGCGTCCGAGGTTCTCCCAGAGCAACAGGCGGACGAACTCGGGATGGGCGTCGAGAAAATCAAAATACGCCGTCAGCAGTCGTTCGAGTTGTGTGTCGGGAGGATCGCCCGGCTCCAGTACCTGCAGTTCGACCTGCTCGAGCTCGCCGAACACCTCCGTCAAGGCGGCGAGGTACAACTCGTCCTTGCTGCCGAAATAGTGGTACACCATCCGCTTGTTCACGCGCGCCGCGGCGACGATCTCGTCGACGGACACACCGTCGTAGCCGCGTTGGGCAAAACGACGGATGGCGGTCTGCAGCAGCCGCTGGCGGGTGCGATCACCCCCGCGCTGGACCTTGGGACGGGACATGACGCCGCTCAGGCGAGCCAACGGTCGAGGTTTCGCGCGACAAAACCATCGTCACACAACCACGGATACGCGGCGGTGACGCGGTCGAGTTCCGCCGCCTGGCCGGGTGAGAGTTGCTCGTGTGGGTTGAGGCAGGCGGTGGTTTCGAAGATGCCCTGGCGGCGCAGGATCTCGTGGATACCGGGCAGGCAGCCCGCGAACTGGTGGGCCGGATCGAACACGGCCGCATTGGCGTCGGTCAGAGCGGCGGCGCGGGTCAGCCAGTCGGCGGCCAGACTCGGGGCGGAGCGAGCCTGTTTGATCTCGGTCAGGAGCGCGACGGCACGTTCGGTCCAGACGCCCCACTGCCCGAGCAGCCCGCCGGCGATGAAGCGGGTGCGGCCCGCGTGCGCGAAGCGGGTCAAGAGATCGACGATGATGTTGTCGTCGTTGCCGGTGTAGAGGGTGACGTCCTCGCGACCGGAATCGATGACCGCGCGGACGACGTCCCACGTGGCGTAGCGGTTGAACGGCGCGATCTTGATCGCCACGACCTGCGGAATCTCGGCGAACTCACGCCAGAAGGAATAGCTCAGGCGGCGACCGCCGACGGCGGGTTGAAGGTAGAAGCCGATCAAAGGCAGGTGGCGCGCGACCTCGACGCAATGCGCGAGGACCTGCGGTTCGTCATCCTGAGCCCACGCGGCGAGGCTGAGCAGGCCGGCGTGATAACCGTAGCGGCGCGCGAGGTCCGCCTCGGCACAGGCTTGAGCGGTGCGTCCGCAGAGCCCCGCGATGCGCGCAAATGGCGCCGCGTTGGCGCCCCGCCACGCATCGAGTGTGGTCGCGGCGAGTTCCAACACCGGTTCGAACAGCCCGTGCTGCGGTTCGCGAATTTCGAACTGGGTCGAATGCACGCCGACGGCGATGCCACCGGCACCCGCGTCGCTGTAGTAACGGAGCACGGCAGCCTGGCGACGCTGGTACCAGCGACGTCGGGTATCCAAAGCCAGCGGCAGGGCGGGAATGACCTGGCCGGCGGCCAGGTGAGCGCGAAGTTCGATGTCGTTCATGACTTAGAATTGACCATCCCGTTTCTCGAAGCCGGTGGGCTTACCCCACGTCGGGTAACCCGCGGCCAGCCACGAGGCCACCCATTGCTCCATGGTTTCAAGGGAGGTCGGCGGCACGCCCCAGCGCTGATGCGCGAAACTCGCATCGTTCAGCCACGCGGTTGGCGCTTCGGTGCCGGTGAAGCGCGGCGTCACGCCAAAAAGCCGACCAAAATCCTCCGCGAGGTCACGCACGCGCAGAACGGCGGCGCCCGTGACATTAAGCGGTTGAGCCGCGTTCGCAGCCACGGCGTGTGCACGCAGGATCGTCTCAATCGCATCGCGCTGCCAGATCACGTTGACGTGCCCCATGGTGACGTCGACTGGCTCCTCTGCGAGTACGCGGCGAGCGATATCAACGAGGACACCGTAGCGAAACTCGACGGAGTAGTTGAGCCGGATCAGGACCACCCGGGTGGACGGATCCTGGGCGGCGACGCGGGCAAACTCCTCCTCGCGCTGCCGGCAGGAGAGTGCATACGCGCCCACCGGTTCGGGCGGCGTCTGCTCCGTCGCGCCGGAAGAGGTGACAGGAACGAATGGATACACACACCCGGTCGAGAACGCGACGATGGTTGACCCACGGTAACGTTCAGCGACCAGTCGGGGGGCGAGCACGTTCATCCGATGCAGCAGCTCCGGATCGGAGGCGGTGCCAAACTTCACCCCGGCGAGGAAGAAAACGAGCGGCGAGGCCGGAAGGGCGGCGACAGCGCCCGCGTCGGAGAGATCGCACGGCAGCGTCTCGATGCCGTGTTGGTGGAACGTCTCGCGATCGCGATGGCTGGAGAAGCGGGACACGGCGGTGATCGTCGCGCCGGGCGCCGCGCGGTGCAGCATCAGGCAGAGGTGCAAACCCATCTTGCCGCCCGCGCCGAGGACCAGCACGCGTTGGCGCCAGGAACCGAGCTCGTGCATGAGCTCGGGTGAGGGCGCGGACAGAAAATCGTCCGCAGTTTCAGGCGTGCAGGGTGGCGGCGGCAGCGCAGGTGCGTTCGTCATGGAAGTAACCGATTGGTTACTTCGGTGGCGTTGTCGATGGGCAAAACACCGATTGGCTGCTTTGGCATTGCAACGGGAGCGGGACTGCACTTCGGGTGAGCGCGTGGGTTCGCCAAACGCCCCTGCCTCCACCGTGAGTGATCCGATCGCCGCGCTACTCGCTGAACTGGTGCGGGTGCCCAGCGTGAATCCAATGCTTGGCGGATCGGGCGAGGCGGCGTTGGCGCGTTGGGTCGGTGAATGGCTGCGCGCGACGGGAGCCGAAGTGGAGTTGCAGCCCGTGCATGGCGAACGCTGCAACGTCATCGCCGCGATCGGCCCGGCGAATGCGCCGGCATTGTTGCTGGAGGCGCATCTGGATACGGTTGCGCCCGCGGGCGACTGGACCCGCGATCCGTTCACGCCGGTTGTGCAGGACGGGCGGCTGTATGGCCTCGGCGCGTGTGACACCAAGGGCTCGCTCGCGACCTTCCTGCACCTGTTCGCAGAGTTGGCTCGTGCCCCCCGGCGCTTGCGCCGCCGACTCGTCCTGGCGGCGACGGTTGACGAGGAAGTTGGCCAGACGGGCGCTTACGCGTTGATGCGAAAGGACCTGGCGCTGCGTGGGGCGTTCGTTGGTGAACCCACCGGCTGCCGGGTGGTTCATGCTCACAAGGGTTTTGTGCGGTTCCGGGTCGAGACCACCGGTCGGGCTGCTCACAGTTCGCGGCCGGAGCAGGGCGACAACGCGATCGAGCGCATGAGTGGCGTGGTGCAGTGGTTTCGTGAATACGCGCGAGCGCTGGCCCAACGTCCGTGTCAGGGCGCCTTGGGCCGACCGACGGTGAACGTGGGCACGATCGCAGGCGGGGTCGGGGTCAACACCGTGCCGGATCGCTGTGTGATCCAGGTGGACCGCCGCACCGTTCCGGGTGAAACGTTGGCGGATGTGCAAGCGGAACTCGTGGCGTTGGGCGCGATTGAACCCAGCGCGCGGATTTTCGAGGTGCTGGAGCGGCCGGCCGTGCACACGCCGGCGGAGGCTCCGCTGGTGCGGCAGCTGGTGCAAACGTTGCAGGCGTGTGGTGAACCGGCCGGGTTGGAGGCGGTGCCTTACCTCACCAATGCCGTGGCATATGCGGCGGCCGGAGTGCCCGTGGTTGTTTTTGGCCCCGGTGATCTGACGCAGGCTCATCGTCCGGATGAGTTCATCCAACTCGCTGAGCTGGAGCGATGCGCGCGGGTGTTGCGGCCCCTGCTGGAGCGTGAACTCACGTCCAGCGAATCCGAGTTGTTCTCATGATTCGAATCGACCGACTGGAGTGGTTTGAACGCCCTTTGCGGACACGGCTGCCGTTTCGCTACGGCATCGCGGTGATGACCGAAGTGCCGCATGTCTGGGTCAACGTGCACGCGGTCATCGATGGGGAAAGGGTGCCCGGGCGCGCGGCGGATCACCTGCCGCCGAAATGGTTCACCAAAAATCCGGATCGACCGGTCGACGAGGAGATCGACGAGATGCGGGACGTGCTTCGCCAGGGCAGTGCGCACGCGGCGGGTTTGGAAAGCGGTACTTTTGCGGCACTGGTGGAGGAGCTCTATCGCCGCCAGGCCTCGTCTGCAAAGGCGCGTCACTGGCCGCCATTGCTGGCCAACTTCGGTTGCAGCCTGGTCGAGCGGGCACTGCTGGATGCGTACTGTCGCCGGCACGGGCAAACGCTGCACGACGTGGTGCGTAGCGGCGCCCTGGGTCTCGATCTGGGAGCGTTTCATCCGGAACTGGCGGGGAGCACGCCGGCGGACTGGTTGCCTGAACGCCCCCTTCCGTCAGTGACGTGCCGGCACACGGTTGGACTGGCGGATCCGTTGGAGGAAGACGATGTCGACCCCACGGGTCGTCCGGCGGACGGACTGCCGGTGGCACTGGCTTCCGTCATCCGCGCGTATCAGCTGCGGCACTTCAAGATCAAGGTCTCGGGCAGTGAGGACGGCTTGGAGCGGTTGCAGCGAGCGGTCGCCGTGATCCATCGGGAAACCGGCGGCGAATTTGCCGCGAGCCTGGACGGGAATGAAACCTTCCTGACGGTGGAAGCGTTTCAGGCCTTCTGGGCCCGGGCTCAGCAGGTCAGCGGGCTGACGGCGCTTTGGCCGCGGCTGCTGTTCGTGGAGCAACCCTTTGCCCGTTCGATCGCGTTGAGCGATGCCGTCGCGGCCGCCTTGAGTGCCTGGGAGCAACGGCCGCGATTGCTCATCGATGAATCAGGCGCCGAATCGGAAGATTTGCGACGCGCGCTGGCAGCGGGCTACGTCGGCACGAGCCACAAGAACTGCAAAGGCGTGCTGCACGGCATCGCGAATGCCTGCCGCCTGGCGCAGTTGCGTCGCGAGCAACCGCAAGGCCCCTGGATGATGAGCGGCGAGGATCTGGCTAATGTCGGCCCGGTGGCGTTGCCGCAGGACCTGGCGGTCCAGGCGCTGCTGGGCAATGCCAGCGTGGAGCGGAACGGCCATCACTACTTCAGCGGCCTCGCCGCCTGGCCGGAGGACGTACAGGCGCACGTTTTGGAGGCTTATCCGGATTTGTATCAGAAAACGCCTGACGGCTGGCCCTCGCTCCGGATCACGTCGGGCCAGATTGAACTGGCAGGCGTCAACCAGGCGGCGTTCGGCGGACCGTGGGCCGCGTGGGATGCCGTGGAGCAGCCGTGGCTCACGAATTGACTTCGCAATGAAAGGTCCACTCCTCCGTTGGCTGCGGCTCGGCGCAGCGCTCGCCGGCCTTGGCTTCTCCGCCGCAATCGGAGCGGCGGAAGCGTCGCCGGGTTTCGTATTGTCCGAACAGGGCTCGGGACGAGCGACGGCGTATCCCCCCACGAACAAGATCGTGACCCGCGACGGACGCACGCATGTGACGTGGCTCGACGCGGCGGACGACACGTTCTGGGTCCGCATTCGCACGCTGGACCATCAAACCGGGCGTTGGTCGGAGCCGGTGACGGTGGCGCAAGCGCAGGACAATCACGGTGGTGCAGCGTTGGCCATCGATGCCGAAGGTTACCTGCACCTGGCGTACTATCCGCATCATGACGCGATGCGTTATCGGCGTTCACTGCGACCGCATGATGCGTCGGCCTGGAGCGCGGAGGAGCGTTTTGGCTACAATCTGACCTATCCGGTGTTGATGGTCACGCCGGGCGGCGGGCTGCTGCTCACGGCCCGGCGGAGCTACGACAGCCACGAAGCGTTTGCGCCTCCGGTGGCTTCACTGCCGTGGGAAACCGAACTGTGGAGCCGGGCGCCCGGGACCTCGCGGTGGGAACGTGTCGGACCCCTGCTGCGGGCGCGCTTTCCCGGTTACGCGCAGTTTGCCGAGGCCTTCTGGTGGGGCGAAGGAGGTCGCACCCTGCATCTCGCCTGCCGGATCTACGAGACCGACTACCGGGGGGACCGCACGGTTCATACGACGGTGGGGTATTTGATGAGTCATGACGAGGGGCGCACGTGGACCCGGCGTGATGGCTCGGCGGTGGCCCTGCCGGCGAGCGCGGACGACCTCGATGTGGTGGCGCGCGGCCGTTCGGCGGAGAGCACCGTGCTGGTGGGAGGCGGCGTCGTGGCGGATGGCAATGACCGTCCGCTCGTGCTGTACAGCACCGTTAACACCGAAGGCGCGAAGACCTGGCTGGCGCATCCATCAGCGGAGGGACCGTGGCAGGCCCGTGACTTGTCGAACTTTCTCGATCTGCGTGAACCGGGTTGGGAGTTAAACCTGCCGGGTGCCATTACCCGCAGCGCCGATGGCACGATCACGATCGCGGTTACGCTGCAGCGACTCGGGCCGGGCGAGTCCTGGTGGGCGCATCCAAGCAACGAAGTCGCTCGGCTGTGGTCGCGCGATGGTGAGCATTTCGAGGTCGCGATCTCCGCACCGGCCGATCCCACGCGTCCACGTTGGCTGCCGAACCTTGAGCGAGACACGGGTCACCATTCGGTCTCGGGCACGGTCGGGATCATCTTCACCGATGGGGAAGCGGGCTCCACCAATGATGACATGGTGAGCAACCGCGTCATCTGGTGGAGAGACGCGGCGCCTTAACGCCTTGAGTCGCCCTGTCCGGTCCGGCGGGGGATGTCGCGCCGCCATGTGTCGCGTTGCAGCCCGATGCGCTCAACCGGGATCGGAAGCCAGCCGATCTGTTTGAGCAGTTTCGGATCGCGGGGTGTGAACCTCAACGTGACGGGATCAAACGTGCCGGGTGGCTCGTCCATCAGCAGGTTGCCGGTGAACTCGCGTGCGATTTCAAGCTCGGCCGTGCGGTAGGTGCGGTAACCCTGCTGGCCATCGATGTTGAGGTAGTACGGGTCCCAGGTGGTCTCCCGCTCGGCGCGGCGACGCACGAACTCGGGATCCGCGATTACGTTCTGGCGCACTTCAACCACTTCGTGGAAGTTGTAGGCGTAGAAATCATACAGATCCATCCAGCGCCCGCCCCACGAAATGTTGTGCACAAACCGATTGTTCTTCGGAACCGGCGGCTCGTCGTTGAGCAGCGTGCGCAGGACCGGGTAACGCTCCGCATACGGCGGCTGATCGGCGGAAAGCTCGCGGAACCGGTCGAACAGCCACGGGTAATCCCCGTTGAAGTAGTTGCTGGCCCAGCCGAGCCCGCGGGCGTCGAGATGAACCGCCGGGGCGCACTCAATGAAGAGGTTGTTGGCGACCAGGTTCTCGCGGCCGCCGCCGATCTGCACCGCGCGTCCGGCGCGATAGAAGATGTTGCCGATGAGATCGAAGCCGCTGGCAAAATCGTCGAGGTAGTACGACGTCGCGCCGTGCAGGCCCGGCCCGGTCATGTGGTGCCAGTAGTTGTAGCGAAAGACGTTGCCGCGCCAGGTGTAGTCGCGGCCGGTGTGCATCGCGCCGGCGTCGCCGGTTTCCCGCGTGAGGCTGTGCAGTTCGTTGTATTCAACCAAGTGATCGTTTCCGGTCAGCCGCAGCCCTTCGAATGGCGCATCGTGGATCAGGTTGTGCGCTATCCGGTGGCCGACGCCGTCGAATTGAATGCCGTACTGGCCCGTGCGCAGCCACTGGCCGAAACGACGGATGTGATTGTTGACAATCTCGTGGCCTGACGGCGCCAGGGTGCGACGATCGCCGCCCCCGACACGTATGGCTCCATTGGCGAGCTCGTAAAAATCGCAGCTCTGCACCCGGTGACGCTGGCCACCCTCGATCGTGACGGCTTCGCCACCAAGGTTACGGAAGGTGCAGCCGGCGAGGGTGACGTCGGAGCCGCCGCGAATGACGACGCCGCTGCCGCGTGAAGCTTCGAAGGTGAAGCCGGTGATGCGCACGTTGTTTGCGTCCTGGAGTTCGATCAGCGGAGCGTCGACGAGCGAAACCACCACATTGTCCGACGTGATCTCCGCGGGCGGATAGAAGTACAGCAGGCCGCGCCGGCGATCGAGGTACCACTCGCCGGGACGATCCAGCTCCTCCAGCACGTTCAGGAAGTAGAACCGCTGCCCCCGGGTGTATCCGTAATGATGATGCGGCTCGGCGAAATGAAGTTCCCGTTTGGCGGCGTCGATCGACGCGATGCGTTGGAAAGAGTCGCTCCAATCCCAGGTCCAGTAGCCGTGGGCGTAGATCTCGTTGTCGGCCGACCAGCCGGCGGGACGCGGATCATCAAAGGTGATGCGGCCATAGTGGCGGCCCACCGGCACGTTGTCGTAGCGACGTTCGCGGGCCAGGCCCTCGTTCAGTCGGCGCGGTCCGGTCTGCGGGACATCGGCGACGAGCAGCCAGCCGGTGTTGGGATAACGGGCGAGTGGCATCCGTTCGCCGCCGAAAAAAACTTCGAGCCCGGGATTTCCGCGCTGTTCGATCTCTCCGAAGCTGGAGATGCCGGCTTGGTGCAGGTCGGCGACTCGGATGGCGGAGCGGCTGGCTGGCGCTAGACGTGCAGTGATGGCCGGATCGGAGACGCGCTGCCAGTCGCGCACGGCGCTTCCGCCGCGAATCACGACGGTTTCGCCGGCTGCGGCCTGCCACACGATGGGACCGTTCTGCGCACCGTCGTCGTGGGCCAGCCGCAGCGATTCGGTGAGTTCGTAGATGCCGGCGCGCACGCTAATGACTGCGCCTTCATTCGTCAGCTGTCCGGTCGCGTGAGCCTCACGAAGGGCTTTCTGCGCCGCCGGTAACGAGGTCAGCTGACCAGCGGGTGACACCTCGAGCTGCAGCGGGGCGGAGAAGGCGGAAGGGACGAGGAGAAAGCAGATCCACGGCAGCACCTTCTCTGAAAATTTCAGAATATTCATGGGGGCGGCCGGGACGCTAGGGCGCGCAGACACAAGGGTGCAAGCCCCGGCGACGGCTCGGGATCAGCGACTCCTGCCGGCGGGATTCCGCCCGCGTGTTTCAGAGACGGACGCTCACGCCCGTCGCCAGATCTTCGCCAATTCGACCCGCAACGCCTGGGCGTCATGCCAGGCGGGCGGCAGACCGGTGATGTTGTAGCCCCCGCCGTCGCCGGGATAGGGACCCATTTCCGGGCACGCGAACAGCGTGCGATCCCGATTCTGCGGCGCCGCTTTCCACAGCGCCATCACCGCTTTGGCGAACGGCAGGTAGGCTTTCACCTCAGGGGTCAGTGCTCCGCGATGCATCACCGGGACCTGGCAGTGATGCCCGTTGAAGGGACGGAAGTGACACTGTTCGCTGTGCTGCACCAACTCCGGCCGCGTGAGCAGTCGCTCAATGTAAGCTGCGGGGCCGAGGTGCTTCACAACCGCGAGGTGTGAAAAGTCGAAGTTCAACCGGATCAGGTTTCCGGTCGCCCGATGATAACGGTCGGCGATCTCCTCGGTTTTCTCCGGTGTTTCGGTGCACGTGTCGCGATGGACCTCGAGCGACGGGATCACGCCGCCGATCTTCTCGGCTTCGCGCTCCATTCGCAGCCAGTGCTTCACGGCGACCGCGGGCGGCGTGTCGTGGTCGTCCATCTGCACGTTGATGTGCACGGCGCCTGCCTCCTTCTGCGCGCGCAGCAGTTGGGCAAAATCCTCCGGCTCGCTGCTCGAGATGAACCCGAGGATGTGGCGAAGCCCGTAGCGCTCGGCTAGTCGGCGGTGCTCCGGTGTCACCGCTGTGGTGATACCATCAAATCCGGCGGCGGCGACCGCCCGGATCTTGCGGTCGAGGCTCCATTCACGGGTGCGCGAGGGATGGCCCACGAGGGACCACAGGTTGGCGATATGAGCGATGGCAGGCACGGGACGTCAGGGGTGGGGAAAGGGGGGACGGCTGGCGTTGTCGCAGACGCGCGACGAAACTCAATGACCGACTGCGAGAACACACGTCCAGGCGACGGGTGTATCCGTGCCTGCGGGCGAGAGTAGGAGAGTGCGTGAGCGCGGTGAACACGTGGTGAGCGCGCCGTGCCGCACCGCGTGAAGCGCGAACAAGACGCCCGCTCGCCGCGACTGCCGTGCGCCACTGCGACGGGCAGTGCCGTGCGATGCTCGCGTCCTCAGGCGGAGATGACGGTGATTTTCTTCGCGGGAAACAGGAGCGCGCGCCCCGTGCGGCTGGTGGCTGGCACGGCGCTGGCGAGTTTCAGCTGGTTCAAGTCGATATCGAGCAGCTCGAGCACACGGTCGGAGGCGACGCGGTTCAGCACGATCTCCACCAGCGTGGTTGTGTTCTCGTAGAAGAATGTCGGTTCATCTGCCTCTTCCTCGCCGCCGACGATCGTCGCGTAAGCCGGCAGGTATTTCACCTCCTTGACCGGCGAAACCGCGACGACGTCGAATACAAGTTTCGCCTTCTCCTGCTTCAGCCGTTTCACGAACTCACGGAAGCGAGTGAGGTTCACCAACAGGGCGCGGCAGGACCCGTCCTGTGAATGGCGGTAGAACTCGTGCTCGAAGTCGCGATCAAACTCGAGCGTGAGTTTCTGGTGCAGCGAGCCGTCCGCGCGAATCGCGTAGAAGTCGATGTAGTAGTCGTCGATCGCAAGGCCGACGTCATCGATCACCCGGAAGAAGAATTGCTGGTAAGGGTCGCCTTTGAAGTGCGTCGCGTTGTGTTTGGCACAGCGTTGCGCGAACGCCTCGTACGCGCTGAAGGAGGTGATGCCGACGGCCTCCCGTGCGAAGGCGCCGGGACCGCGCTTCGGGTCGGTGAAGGCGGCGCCCGTGTTGATGATGGAGCCGTGGTTGTGCTCACCGAAGAGAGCGAAGGGGATGTCCGCGAACTTGTGCTCGTCGGCCCAGAGCGGATTCACCTCCCGGTTGCAGAAGTCGACCGTGCACTTGCGCGTGTTCAACGAGGTGCCGCAGATGCGCACGGTCCCATCGGTGCCGGGCTTCTTGCGCGCCTCGATGACCCGGGCCTGGAGGCCGGTGTAACCCCGGCCGGCGGCAAACACGAAGGGGAAGCAAACGTTCTTCTCGCCCAATGCCGGATTGAAGAAGCTCTCGCCGTGCAGGTCCTGCAGGGAGAGGTTCCATTGGAAGGGGCTGGCCGGCTCCAGGCCTTGCAGCACGTGTTTGCCGGACTCGAGGAAATCGCCCTCCTTTGCGTGGGTGTTGAAGAAGGTGGAGCGGAATTTGCCGAGGAAGGACTGGCCCATCTTGGCGAGGTCGGAACCGAAGTTCGCCGGCGCGAACATCAACAGGTGCTCGACAGGCGAGCGCGGTTTGCGGCGGCTTTGTTTCTGCCGCCGGTAGTGAAGGCTCAACCACAGACGGACCACGAGGGCGCCGGTACTGTGACAGGCCACGTCAATGCGTTCGGTGCCGAAGAGCTTCTCGTAGTCCTCGTCGAGTTTGTCGGCGAAGTCCTCGAATACCGAATGATCATCCATGCTCGCGTAATTGAGCAGGTACACCTTCTCGCGTGCGTAGAGGCGCTCGGAGACGAAGAATTCCGCGAGGTCAGTGAAGCTGGTCGCTCCGTCGGAATAACCGTGCAACACCAGGAGTTTGTCGGCCATGCCCGTGTTCTTGCGCCAAAAGCCGCCGCCGGACGAGTCTGCACTCCGCGGAAGGGCGGCAGCCAGCAATTCGCTGATTGGCCGCTCAGGCCCGGGTGGATTCCCGCGCGCCGCAAGGGCAGCGGTCGTAGTGGTTGGAGAACGACGCGTCGGTTTTTTGGATCACGGGTTGTGCGAACCGTGCCGCGACCTCGCCGCTGTCTCTCGAGTCGTGCACCGAACAATCAGGGGCGTGTTAAGAGCCGACCAGTTCCCGCGAAGCGTCGGCGGTCAACGTCCACAAACCGGCCGCCTTCCCCGGGGCGCTCTGCCGGTGAACGATGGGACGTTCGTTTGGAATTTCCGTTTTCCCGGCCGCGCCTGCCTCAGATTTTTCGGTCCGGTTTGCCCCACTGGCGACTCCGGCTGACAGTCCACCTGACGTCGCGATTGCTCATCGCGCGGACTGCCTCAGTGGTTGCCGCTCCCGCTCATCCGTTCTGTTGGACCTCATCCCCATGAATGCTGCTACCCCGTTACCCCGTACGTCATCCGTTTCCCGTCGTGATTTCTGCCGGCTGGGGGCCGGAGCTGTCGCGGCTTTTGGCCTGCCTCTGATTCTCCCGTCGCGTCTGCGTGGTGCCACGGCTCCCAGCAACCGGATTCGCGTGGGGCAAATCGGCTGCGGCCGGATCGCGCGCGGGCACGACATGCCAGGCGTCCTCAACTCCGGCCTGGCCGACATCGTGGCGGTGTGCGACGTCGATTCGCGCCGGGCTGAAGCCGCGCGGGATGCCGTGGTGAAGCACTACCGGGATAAGTCGCTACCGGCGCCGGACGTCGCCGTGTATCGCAACTTCAAGGAGATGATCGCCCGCCCGGACATTGATGCGATCGTCATCTCAACGCCTGACCACCAGCATGCGCTGAATGCGCTGGCGGCCATCTCCGCCGGCAAGGACGTGTACCTGCAGAAGCCGTTTACGATGACGCAGTCCGAGGGCGTGATGCTGCGCGACGCGGTGGCCCAGCATCAACGGATCCTGCAGGTCGGCAGCCAGCAGCGCTCATGGGGGCCGAATGAACAGTTTCGCAAGGCCTGTGAATTTGTGCGCAGCGGTCGTGTTGGCCGTTTGCAGCGGGTGGAGATCGGACTGCCGATCGACCCGACGAAACCCGACGATCCCGAGCAGCCGGTGCCGGCGCACTTGGATTACGACGCGTGGCTGGGACCCACTCCGCAGGTGTATTACACCGAACAGCGCGTGCACTCGCAGCAGGTGCGGCCGGATGGCACGCCTGACTTTTCCTCCCGGCCGGGCTGGCTGCGCAACGACTCCTACTGTCTCGGCATGATCACCGGCTGGGGCGCGCATCATTTTGACACGGCACATTGGGGCATGGACATGGAGTCCAGCGGCCCGCTGCGCGTCGAAGGTCGCGGAGAGTTCCCGACGAACAAGATCTGGAACGTGCACGGCGCCTACCATGTGGAACTCGTTTATCCGAACGACATCCGCATGACCGTCTCCGACAAACTGCCCAACGGCGTGAAGTTCATCGGTGACGAAGGTTGGATCTTCTGCACGCGCGAATCGGAATCGGCGCAGACCTCGAGCGATCCGACCGGAACGAAAACCAACCTGCAGCCGCTCGACGCGAGCGACCGCAAGCTGCTCGATCCGAATGGCGTCAGGGTGCAGTTCCTTTCGAGCACGTCGCATCACCGCAATTGGCTCGACTGCGTGAAGTCGCGGAAGACGCCGCTCGCGCCGGCGGCGGTCGCGCACACGACCAACAATGCGTGCATCGTGAGCTGGATCGCGATGAAGCTGGGCCGCCCGCTGCGCTGGGATGCCAAGAAGGAGCTCTTTCTCGACGACGCAGAGGCCAATGCGATGCTGTCCCGGCCGGAACGTGCGCCGTACGGTGTGGGTGCCGGGCCACGCGTCTAGGCCACTCGCGTGTTCTCAGCCAACATGCCGGTGACTGTCGGGCGCGAAGCTCTCGTGGGCGCGGTTCCCTGGGGCCGCCGCGGGCCGGCTTAAGGTTTGACCGGAGCGTCCGCGGGCGGCGTCGCTACCTTTCGAATACGCCGGCCGCTCGCCTTCCCTGATTCCATTTAGTCTCGTCATCTCCCTCTCGTCATGAATCGCCGTCGTTTCCTCACCCAGACTGCCGGAGCTCTTGCCGCCGGCTCGCTTGTTCCCTCGTCCCTGCGCGCCCAGACGTCCGAGCCCGTTACGCGGGGGGACGGCGCGACCTATGCGCCGGTGGGCAAGCCTCGGCCGGTGGTCAAGCCGGGTGAGTTTGTGATTGCGGCCGCGCACCTGGATCACGGTCACATCTACGGCCAGTGCAATGGCCTGATGGAGGCCGGGGCGGAGTTGAAGTGGGTTTACGATCCGGATCCGAAGAAGGTGGAGGCGTTTCAGAAGCGTTTCCCGCAGGTACGGGTGGCGGGGTCGCTTGATGAGATTCTCAACGACCAGGCGGTGCACCTGGTCGCGGCCGCAGCCGTGACTTCGGAGCGCGGGCCGCTCGGCTGCCGGGTGATGGAGGCGGGCAAGGACTACTTCACCGACAAGGCGCCGTTTACCACGATGGAGCAACTCGAGCAGGCGCGCATCGTGGCCGCTCGGACTGGCCGCAAGTACATGGTGTACTATAGCGAGCGGTTGCACGTGGAGTCGGCCATGTTCGCGACCGATCTGGTCCAGCAGGGCGCGATCGGCCGTGTCTTGCAGGTGATCGGCCTGGGACCGCACCGGCTCAACGCGCCCTCGCGGCCGGCCTGGTTCTTCGAACGGGAAAAATTTGGCGGGATCCTGTGTGACATTGGCAGCCATCAGTTCGAGCAGTTCCTCACCTTCACCGGGGCGACGGATGCGAGCGTGATCAGCTCTGCCATCGCAAATTACGCCCATCCGGAGTATCCGGAATTTGAGGACTTCGGTGAGGCGTCATTGGTCGCAAACAATGGCGCGTCCAACTACGTGCGGGTGGACTGGTTCACGCCGAACGGCCTCAGCGTCTGGGGCGACGGCCGGACGATCATCCTCGGCACGAAGGGAACGATCGAGCTGCGGAAGTACGTCGACGTCGGCCGCGACAAGAGCGGCGACCACGTGTACCTGGTGGATGAGAAAGGGGAGCACCACCTCCAGGTGAAGGGGCAGGTCGGTTTCCGTTTCTTCGGCGAACTGATCCTCGATTGCCTGAACCGGACGGAGAAGGCGATGACGCAGGCGCACGCCTTCAAAGCCGCCGAACTCTCGCTCCGCTCACAGGCCCAGGCGCGCCGCCTCGCCTGAGCATTTGGGCGCGTTCGCGGAATGAATGGCAAAGACGCGACGACGCGAAGGTGACGCCACGGGCGGCGCCCGTGGCTGAAGGCGCGAGAGCGACTGCACGGGCCAGGGCATCGTTTCACCGGCCCGGCTGCTCGTCGCTCGAGCGGTGCGAGCTTACGAGACGCGGGCGCGACTGCGGCGCTGGGTCGGCTTGGGGGCGGGCCCCGCGCTCTTTCGCCAAATCACCCGGGACGTAAGACGCAGCGCATCGGCGTCTCCTCGGATCGGGCTGCCTGAGAGCAGGAGCTCGGCGGCGCGACGTCCGGCTTCGGTATACGGGATGTCGGCGGAGCAGAGAGCGGGGTCGATCATCGAACTGAACGGTGCGTTGTTGAGTCCCACCACGCTGAGGTCGTCCGGAATGCTGAGCCCCTGTTGCCGGGCGACGGTGATCATTTGCACCGCGAGCATGTCGTTGAAGGCAATCACCGCCGTGGGGCGCGGGGAGAGGGTCAGCAATTCGTGCGCGGTGCGGTAACCCGCATCCTGGCTGTAGTTGGTGGGAAGATCGGGGGTCTGGGAAAAATCCAGACCGGCCCGCTCCAACGCCGTCCTGATTCCGTGCTTCTTTGCCAGATCGGCGTGCCGCGAGTGGCCGCTGATCAGGGCGAAGTGACGATGCCCCAGAGCGAGAAGGCGCTGGGCGAGTTCTTCGCTGACGGATTCGATTCCCAGCGACATGCCTGGCCCATCCAGCTCCGACTCGGTCGCGAGGAGCGTAGGGATGCGCCGTGACGAAAGCTGAGCGAGGTCCGATGGCGTGGCGCCATGGGGCATGACGATCACGCCGCCCAAGTTTGCCAACAGGGCTGGGCTCCAGTCAGCAGGGCTTCGGTGCTGGAGGACCAGAAAGGAATTTCGCTGCTCGGCTTCGGGCACGATGCCTTGGATGAGGTGGGTCACCACCTGGCTCTGCACTTTGTCGACGTCCTTCAGCAGCAGGACGAGCGGGCGGACCGTTGTATTTCCAGCGTCGGTGGCGAACGTGCCGCGCCCGCTGGTCCGTGAGATAATGCCCGCGCGGACCAGATCATCGAGCGCGGCGCGCATGGTGCCTCGGCTGACTTGGAAACGTTCCGCGAGGGCAATCTCACCCTCAAGGCGACCCTCTGGTCCGAGTTTTCCGGAACGAATTTGGCGGGCGAGTTCGGCAGCAATGCGCTGCCGGGCGGTGATGCGGGGCTTCGCAGCAGACTGGGCCATGGGTTTTGGATCGTGGTGTTTAAGCTCCGGAAGTAAAGCGAAATGTATAGACAAACGAGAAGACAGTTTAGTTGTTGACGTCATGCCGCAATCGCCAGAAGGGTCTTAGCTGTACGAACAAACGTATAGACATTTGCCCCATGAATGCTGGTTCGCTTTTGCCACGCCTGCTCGCGTCTTTCGCCACTCTCGCTGTCGCTTCCTCTGCTCTCGGGCAGGCAGTGACGGACGACGATGGTCCCGTTCGCCTGTCCGAATTTCGCGTCGAAAGTGTGAAGGACCGAGGTTACGTGGTCGCCAACTCGGTGACCGCCACCGGTATCGCCACGGAGATCCGCAACGTCCCGATGGCCATCAACGTGGTCACGGAAGACTTCATCCGGGACTCCGCTTCCTTCGACCTGAAGGACGCCGTCAGCTTTGCGCCCAATGTAAACTCCAATGCCCGCGACCCGATGAAGATCAACGTCCGCGGTTTCGCGGCGTTGATCCTGCAGGACGGGTACGCCCGATCGGACGCTTCGTCTTCGACCGCGTTCTCGGCGGACTTCATTGACCGAATTGAAGTGATCAAAGGCCCGTCGGCCGTGTTTCACGGGCTCGTCTCGCCCGGCGGTGTGATCAACTATCTCACCAAGCGTCCGCAGGCGCAGGCGCAGACGACGCTGCGAGCCACCTATGGCAGTGAGGATTTCCGGAAGGTGTCCCTCGATACCACGGGGGCAGTCACACGCGACGGATCACTCAAGTACCGCGTGTTCGGAAGTTATCTGGACCGCAACGACTGGGTGGACTTCGCGTACGCGCGGGAGTCAACCACAGCAGCGGCCTTCACCTGGGAGCCTTGGCGAAACGTCTCCTGGACGGTCACAGGGCAGCTGTATCACCGCAAGGAGAACCCCCGCTCATTCGCGTCCTCCAGTCACCCGTTGTTCCTGTTCAATCCGGACGTCCCGAACACGGCTTCGGTGGATAACTACATCCCATCCGTTCTGGGACCGAACGCCCCGCAGATCACCGAGTACGTGCCGCAGATTTTCCCCAATGGTTTCGCGGCCAATCCGAACGGGCCCGATGCCTTCATCGATCTTGATCGCGGCAATGTGTTGAGCGATCTGCAGGTGCGGCTGTCGGATCGCATCACCTTCCGTAGCGGGGTCGACTACTTCGAGCAGGAGAGAGAAACGCTGACGATGAACGCCTACCGTCCGCGTTCGGACGGTTCATTTCAGGAGCGGTTCACGAACGGCATCTCACGCGAGAACCAGTTTAACACTCAGAACGAGCTCGCCGCCGTTTTTGACACGAGTTCGCTCCGTCAGAAGGTCCTGGCCGGATTCGAGTACCGGTATTTTGAGCGCAAGGGAAAGCCGGGGCGCAACGGTCCCATCCTGCGCTGGTATCCGTCGGATCCGCCTCGTCGCGCCTTGGCGGAGTTGGCCGGGGTGGCGCCCTTCGTCTCCGGCTGGACTCGCGGCGCATCCTACGCCCGGGCGTTCTATCTGTCTGATCAGATCACGGCGTTTGACGAGCGCCTCCATGTATTGCTCGGCGCACGACACATGTCGACCGCCGATGTGCCGCACGACATCAACGGCAACCGTCTGTCGGCTCAGGAGCTGAAGGCGAAGAAGACCACACCTCAGGCGGGCGTCGTTTTCAGCCTCACGCCGCAGGTGAATGCGTTTGCCAACTACAGCAAATCCTTCCGCCCGAACAATGCGATCGACGTCGAGGGTAATGTCGCGCCGCCGCAGCAGGGCAAAGGCTATGAAGCCGGCATCAAGGCTGACGCACTGGATGGACGGCTCTCGGGCAGCGTGTCGATCTACCAGGTGACGCTGGCGAGCATCGCCCGGCGCGATTTCCAGCGCGAGTTGGAGACGGGTCTCAACCCCTGGTACGTCCTGGGCGGGACGCAGCGGTCGGAAGGTGCGGAGCTGGACCTGACCTACAGCCCCGGCGCAAATTTCAGCGTGCTCTTCAACTACTCCTACATGTGGGAGGCCCGAACGATCAAGGATGTGCAGGAGCCGAACCAGGTCGGGATTCGAATGGAGAACACGCCGAAGCATGCGGCGTCCTTGTGGGGCAAATACAGCTGGACGGAAGGATCGTGGAACGGCCTCGCGCTGGGTGGTGGCGCACGCTACGTCGACGAGGTGCGGCCGCAGGAGCGCTGGCAGACGGGCACGATCAATCCGTCGTACGTGAAGGCCGATTTCTTCGTCAGCTACACGACCCGCCGTTTTGGCCCGGCCACGACGTTTGCACTCAATGTGAACAATGTCTTCGACAAGTACTACTATTACGGATCGTTCCAGCCCGGTGATCCGCGAGCGTTTTACCTGTCCGTCGAGACGCGATTCTAAGGCCAGCGCGTCTGCGCTAATCCGGCATGTCCGTGCTCGCCTCCCGTTACCTGACCGCGGTGGAGACCCACTTCGCGGCGCTCCTTACGCAGGGGCGGCCGCAGCGTCGTGAGGGTAACTTTTCAGCCATGTGGATGTCCGCGGTGGATCTCCGCACGGGCACGTTTCCGACGACGGAGCCGGCCGCGGGCAAACGCGTCTACCGCAACATCGACGCCCCGCGCGGCTGCTCCCTTTACTGGGATCAGCCGGCGATCGCAGCCGCCCGGCTCCTCGGTCGCACCGGCCGCGGCCACGAAGCAGCGACCGCCACCGAAGCTTACATCTCCGAGTTCCTCGAGCGGTCCTGTTCGGCGACCGGTCTGTTTCTCTGGGGCAACCACTACTTCTACCGTCCGGATCTGGACTCCGTGGTGAAGTTCCACGTCGACGAAGAGCCCTTCGCGGTGGTGCCGGCGGACGAAGCCGGGGAGTTGCACGAGGCGCGCCCGATCACTCCGCTATGGACGGCTTTCTGGGAGGTTAGCCCTCGCGCTACGCGGGAAGCGTTGCGCGCGATGGGTCGCCACCACGTTTTCGACGCTGCCACTGGCGGGTTCAACCGCCACGCGGATCAACGCTGTGACCATGCGTTCATCGAAGCGGGCGGCGTGCTCGTGGAATCGCTGGCCTGGCTTGCCGCCAAGGATGGAGATGCCGACACCCTGGATCTCGCCCGCCGCATCGCTCACTTCAGCTTCAGCCATCGGGGAGCCGCGACCGGGCTGCTCGAGAACAACCCGACCACGAACCGCTGGGACAAGCACGTGGCGACCACGGAATGCGGGCTCTGGGCGGGCTGTCTGTTAAGGGCCGCCGAGCTGACCGGCGCGGCGGAGCTGCGCGATCTGGCGGTAGAGGTGGTGGAAGCGTATCTGAGATTTGGTTATGATGTGGAGGCGCAGACCTATGCCGGGATGGTGCGCGTGGCGGACGGAGAGCGGGTGCGCGGCTTGAAGGAGACGATTTATCAACCCGACGATCACGTTGATTTTTGGCATCCCCTCTTTCCCCGCCACGACTACCCCTTCCAATTTGCGGGAGTGTGCTGCGATCTTCTGGTGCAGACAGGTAAGCCGCTATTTGCCGAGGCCTGTCGCCGCTGGGCGACGGCACTTGAGCAAGCCCTTCAGACCCGAGGCGACCGACCCATTTACGCGGAGCACTACGGGCGCGCGATCCATCTCCTGCTTCAACTCGGCCGGGTGCTAGACGCTCCAGCCTTGGTGAAGCGCGCACATAGTCTGGCCGACGAAGCGCTGAGCACCTTGGGTGCGGATCGACTGTTTCGAGGTCATACGACCGAGGCGCGTTACGAGGCGGTGGACGGAGTCGGTTACCTTTGCCTCGCGCTTCTGGAATTGAGCGGTGCGATAGACCGCAGTGAGCCGGAGTTGCAGCAGTTCTTCTAGAGCCGCCGAGGATCGATCGATGAAAGCACCTCCGGCCCCTGCATCGACCTCGTCCGTCGCTTCGCCGGAACAGCCGGTGCTCCATCGCGCCGGCACGCTGCAGTACACCTCGCGCCGGCTGGCGCTCCTGTTTGGCTGGCTCCTCACCGCTGACGTCTTCCTGACGATGATCGAGCGGGTCGAAGCCAAGATTCTGCCGGTCATTCTCAAGGCGCATGAAGCTTCGGACCGGGAGATCGCAATCATTGTGAGCTCCATCGCCGCGGTGATGCAGCTGATCGTTACCCCGATTCTGAGTTTCCATGCCGATCGGCGACGTGGGCCGCGGGGGCGCCGGATCCCCTACATTTTGTGGGCGACGCCCATCGTCTCGATCACCCTGTTTGCCACCCCCTTTTCGCCGCAGATTGCGGCGTGGTTGCTGCGTTACGAGTTCGCGCGCGACTGGCTGGACCGTTTTCCGTCCACGCCCGTGATTTTCACGTTTGGTCTCATCGCCGTCGGATTTCGATTCGGGCACGCGGTGATTTCCACGATGTTCTTTTCGCTCTTTCGTGATGTCGTCCCGTCGACCCACATGGGGCGCTTCCTGGCGATGTTTCGGGTGGTCGGGGCGCTGAGCACCTTTGTGACGGCCTATTGGCTTCTGGGGCGGGCGGAGACGCATCAGCACGAGATCTTCATCGCCCTCGCGATCCTCAATCTGGCGGGGTTTCTCGGGATCTGCTTCTTCGTCCGGGAGGGTGAATACCCGCCGGTCGTGGAGAAGCATCAGGCTGGTCCCGGCGCCGGGCGTGGGACGGCTTTCTTGAATGCGTGCCGCAACTTTGTCGCGGAGTCGTATTCACACCCCATCTACTGGTGGACCTACCTGGGCCGGCTCTTCATCTATGCGGCTGTCCCGATCTCCGGCTTCCTCGTCTTTTTCCCGCAGAAAGAGCTGGGTATGGACCTGGACACGGTTGGCAAGTTGATGTCGTGGCCCGCCATCGCCTGGCTGGCGGTGGCCTACCCCGTGGGACGGTGGCTGGATCGCGTCGGTGTGGTGCGGGTGATGATACCGTCCCTACTGGTGCTGACGGTGAGCTATTTTGCGTCCTTCCTGCTGGTGGTGGGACCGACGACTTTCTTTCTCTCCTCCTTTGTCACCGGCCTGCTTTACTGGGTGGTGATGTTGGGGCAGATCGCGCTGGCCCAGGAGATCTTTCACCGGGACCGATACGCTCAACTCAGCTCCGCCGGCATCATCGTGCAATCCATCGCCCTGGCTTTCATCCTGAGTCCGCTGGCGGGCTGGATCCTCGACGCGCTGCACGACTTTTCCGCAACGGTCACGCTGCCGTGGGTCGGAGCGGTGGAGATCGAGCGCTACCGCTTCGTGAATGTGATCCTAGGCGCCCTTTATGGAGCTGCGTTAATCTGCGTCTGGCAGGTGGCACGTTATCGCCGGCGCCACGTCGGACCCGACAGGGCGTACGCGGCACCCCTTTGACTTTCATGTGATGCCACTGACACGACGCGAGTTTCTGGGGAGGATGGCTGTTGGGGCGGTTTTGACCGTCGCGAACCAAGGACATGCCGCGGAGCAAAGCACGGTGCCGCAGTACCTCCGTGGATACGGCGACGCTTTCGAGCGCGATCCCCGGGGGGCCAACTTGCAATGGTTTAAGGACGCGAAGCTGGGCCTGTTCGTGCACTACAACAACACGAGCCTGTTGCCCGGGAGCAAATACGACCCGCTGCCTGAAGGGGTGACTTTTGAAGCGCTTTCCCAGCAGTTCCGGGCCGAGCGGTTCAACGCGGAGGCGATCGCTGATTTGGCGCTCGCGGCCGGAATGCGGTACGTTTGCTTCACACCCTACCACGGCGGCGGGCCTTACCTGTGGCAGTCGGAATTCGGCCGACCGAACAGTTGTGAATTGCCGGCCGGTCGCGACTTGGTGGCCGAGTTGACGCGCGCCTGTGCTGATCGAGGCCTTGGATACTTCCATTATGTGCACGTCTCGGTTGGACAGTCGCACGACGCGGTATGGGAAAAGAATTCCGGGATATTGCGCGAGTTGGGGACCAACTACGGTCCGATTGCCGGCTGGTGGTTCGATACCTCGCATCGTTACTATTCGAACCCGGAGTTCTATCCGCGGCTGAAGGAAACGTACGCGCTCATTCGAACGCTTCAGCCGCACAGCCTGATCTCGTTCTGCGAGGGTCTGACCGGGGAAGAAGACTATGTGACGTTCGAGCACGAGTACCGCCTCCTCGAGAACTACCAACAGATGCCGCGCGAGTTGCTTCCGCAATTGAGCGGCAAGCCCGTGGAGATCTGCACGACGCTCCAGTACGATCGGCCAGGCGGGCGCGGCACGCGGATGTGGTTTAATGTGGATCGGGCCCACCACCGCGACATCGACGACGTCTGGGAGCACTTGCGAAAGGTGCGGCGGAGTGGAGCGAATTTTTTGCTGAATACCGGACCCGTTGCGGACGGATCGGTGCATCCGGCAGACGTCGCCACGCTGCGGGCATTGGGTCAGCGATTGAGAGAGGAAGGGTTTCCGACATGAACCGCGGTCTAGGACTGCTGCTGATTCTCGGCACCGTGCTGTTCTTGTCGTCTGGCGTACATGCACAAACCGACGCGCATGGCCGAGCCGAGTGGATGCGCGAAGCGCGGTGGGGCGTGATGACGCATTACCTGCCCCGCTGGATCGCTGAGGCGACGAATGAGCCGATGACGCCACAGCGTTGGAACACCCTGGTGGACGCGATCGACGTCGAGCAGCTCGCCGACCAGCTTCAGGAGGTTGGAGCCGGATACTTCATTGTCAGCTTGGGCCAGAGTGACGGCTACTATCTCGCGCCGAATGCCACGTATGATCGTTTTGTGGGAGCGCAGCCAAGTAAGTGCTCCCGCCGCGACCTGGTGTTCGAACTGGCCGAGGCCCTGGAGAAGCGCGGCATCAAACTCATCGTGTATTTGATGTCGCGTGCACCGCGGCGGGACGCGGAGGCCACCGCGGCTCTCAGCTACGAGCACCCGCCCGGCCGGAACCGAGAGTTTCTGCTCAAATGGGAGGCGGTGATTCGAGAATGGTCCGAGCGTTGGGGCAACAAGGTGGCCGGATGGTGGTTTGACAGCGTTTACTGGCCCAATGCCATGCACCGCCATCCTGAGCCGCCGAACTTCGCCAGTTTTGCGGCGGCGGCACGGGCCGGGAATCCTCAGTCGGCGCTGGCTTTTAATCCGGGGGTGGTCAACCGCCCCATCTCAATGGATCCGGAAGACGACTACATTGCGGGCGAGGTGAGTGATCCGACGCAATGGCGGCTCAATCCGTCCTCCCTTAACGGCTATTCCGATGGTGCTCAAATCCACGTGCTCACTTACCTTGGAAGAAGTTGGGGGCATGGCCCGCCACGCTTCGACCGGGGGGAGGAGATCGAATTTTCCCGACGGGTTCGCGAGGCGCAGGGAGTGATCACCTGGGACGTCCCGGCCCGCCTCGACGGCACGCTCGATCCCGAATTCCTGCCGGCACTGCGCGCGATCGGCGCCGCCCTCACACCGTGAGCGGTACTTGAAGAGCCGCGGGAGGTGGAAGCGAGGGAACGTGCTTTCGAAGCGGCCGGAGCTTTCGGCGGCGCCGACGAGGGCGGTTGTTGAACGACGATCTGACTTCGACACTGGCGACAATCTGAAACCGGCAATGGGACCGGCGTTTTTGGGAGCGTCGCCGGTCTGTCGTTGGGGAAGCTCGGGGCCCACGCGGGCCCATGATCACCGAGCAGCAATACCAACGACTGATGAAAGAGTATGCGAAGGCTGGCGTGCTGAGCACGGCGGCGATGAAGGCGGGCATGCACCGCGAGACGGCGGCGAAGTACGTGCGTGCGGGTGAAGGCCCGCAGCCGGAGAAGAAGCGGGGCCGGCGCCGGCCGGATCCGTTGACGACAATCTGGCCGGCAGCCGAGCGGTTGCTGCGCGACGCCCCCGAACTGGAGGCGAAGGCGTTGTTCGAGCACCTGCTGGCGAAGGCCGACGCGCCACAGGCGCAGAAGGCGTTACGGACCTTCCAGCGCCGGGTCCTGCAGTGGCGACGACATCACGGGCCGCCCAAGGAGGTGTTCTTCCCGCAGGCGCGTGAACCGGGAGGGAGCGTGCAGATCGATTGGACGCATGTGGGCGAACTGGAGGTCTTCGTGGCGGGCGAGCGGTGGGAGCAACTGCTGTGTCATGCGGTGCTGCCGTACTCCAATTGGGAATGGGCGGTGCCGTGTCGCTCGGAGTCGTTGTTGTCGCTGACGAGTGGTTTGCAGGCGGCGTTGTGGGCGTTGGGCGGGGTGCCGTTGTCGGTGCAGACCGATCACAGCTCAACGGCGACCCACGTGCTCTCGCGGGCCACGGGCAAACGCGGCTTCAACGTGGAGTACCAAGCGTTGTGCGACCACCTCGGGATCGCGCCGCGGACGATCAATCCGTCGTGCCCGCACGAGAACGGCGACATCGAATCGGCGCATGGTCATCTTAAACGCCGGTTGCGCAGCCATCTGGCCTTGCGCGGGTCGCGGGTCTTTGCCGACGAGCCCGCGTGGGCGGCGTTCGTGGCAGAAGTCTGTCGGGGCGCCAACGCGCTGCGCTCGATCAAGCTGGCCGAGGAATCCGTGCGGCTGCGACCACTGCCGGCGCAGCGCTTCCCGGAGTCGACGCACGTGCAGGTGGAGGTCAGCGAGGGCGAGATCGTGGTGAGGCACCAGGGCGTCGAAGTCTTGCGTTGCGCTCGCTCGATCGGGGAGCAGCCGCGCATCGACTATCGGCACGTGGTCGAGTCGCTGGCGCGCAAACCGGGCGCCCTGGCCGGGTACATTTACCGGGAGGAGATGTTCCCCAGAGCAGCGTTCCGGCAGGCTTACGATCGGTTGCAGCGCACCGATCCGGTGCACGCCGATCGCCATTACGTGCGACTGCTGGCGTTGGCGGCCATCCACGGCGAAGACGAAGTGGCTGCTGCGATTGGGGAGTTGCTCCGAGAGGGGGCGGTGCCCTGGCCGCCACAGATCGAGGCTGCGGTCGTCCGGCCCGCGGAGCGGGCGCACGATGTGCCGACGTTTACGCCTGAGCTAAGCAGCTATGATCTGCTGATCGCGGAGGTGAGCGCATGAGCACCGGGACACTGGCAGGGCCATTGCGCTCGCTGCTTCTGACCACGATGGCGCGCGAACACGAAACGGCGATCGCGCGCGCGGAGGCGGAAAACTGGGGCTATCGGCGCTTTCTTGCGCACCTGGTCGAGAGCGAGGTCGGGGACCGGCTGCGCCGCCGCATCGAACGACAACTGCGTGACTCGGGGCTGCCGCCAGGCAAGACCCTCGCGTCCCTCGAAGAGAAGAAACTGCCCGACAAGGTGCGGCGACAACTGCCAACCCTCGCCTCGGGCGACTTGGTGCGTCGTGGCGACAATCTGCTGTGCTTCGGGCTTCCCGGTCGCGGCAAGTTCCACTTATGCGCGGCGCTGGGACGCGAATGGATCGAGCGGCAGCACCTCAAGGTCCTCTTTACGCCGACCTTCAAGCTGGTGACCCAGCTGCTCGCGGCCAAGCGCGACCTGAAACTGCCAGCGGCCTTGGCCAAGCTGGAACGCTTCGACGTCGTCATCCTCGACGACCTCGGCTACGTCCAACAGTCGCGCGAGGAGATGGAGGTGCTCTTCACGTTCCTCGCCGAGCGCTACGAGAAGAAGTCGGTCGTCATTACCTCCAACCTGGTCTTCAGCCAGTGGGACCAGATCTTCAAGGACCCGATGACGACGATGGCTGCAATCGATCGGCTCGTGCACCACGCCACGATCCTCGAGTTTGGCGGCGACAGCCACCGCGCCCAGTCGGCGAAAGCCAAAGCGGTGGCGTGAGTCCAGGGGTGGAGGAAGGGGACTCAGACCGGCACCTCTCAAAGCAGAGGTGCCTGTCCCCTTCCTCCACACCTCCATCCCCGGACGGCGCGTTGCGCCGTCATCCACCATTGTCGAAAGCAGATTGTCGCCAGCGCCGAAAACAGATCGTCGTTGACCAGGCGGTGGCCGATCGAGAAGCCCTGAGTTGGTGGCTCAGGGCTCCGGGGGTGGAACGGCTAAAACGAGACAGCCGAATTAAGGGCCATCGTACCAGATGCCCGATTTGCGGACTTGAGGAAACTGAGCTGCAGTCCAGTAGAGCCCAGTTTCCGCCCATTGGTGCGGTCCGGCCGTGGCGGTAGGATGGATCCAGTAAGGCGACGAGCCATCAAGCGCCCACGTGTTTGTCGCATCCAGCCAAGTATTCGTGCTGAGGCCGGGTACCCCATTGTCCGCTGGGGCGAAGGACGCATTGCCCAAGCTGTTGATTCGAATTGGGTAAATCTGAGGATTATTGATCGGATCTGATCCGTATCGCAAAACATTCCGGCCAAATTCATTGTACAAGAAGGCGATCTTCACAACGGGAGAGAAGCCCACACCACTTTTGGGTGCCGGGACATTCAGCCCCGCATTGTAGCCGTCAAAGAAGTTGGCCACAATCACGACGCTATAGTTGTTGGGAAGGGACGTCGATGGATAGGGATACACGTTGACGTTTCGGTTGCAGACCACCGCAGAACCGTTCGAGGCATAACCGCCGTCGAACAATTGCAGGCCAGTGGTGGCTGGTCGGTTCATGGTCGGCGACTGAGCGACGCCGCGTTTGGGGTTATCGCCAAAGCCCAGGAAAGGAATCGGCAGACCCAATCCCGATGGATCCACCGTCGCGCCGTACGCATCGTTGCAGATAAATGAATTGCCGTGAACATAGACGCCGTCGCCTGTCCAAGACTTGATCCCGCTGGCGGGATTGGCGGTCGAACTACGGACCATCGATCCATACGCGCCTTGAATTTGGACACCGTCTGAGTGGTTGCCGTCCTTGTGGCCGTAATCGACGTAGGGCCAGTCGCTGGGCTGGGCTGTCTGACGTTTCACGAAGGTGGAGTCGGTTGCCGAGGTCCACGTCGCATAGGTGCCGGATGTCGTGAGGTACTTGCCGTTCTGATTGCTGTATAGAGTTCCTGGAAAATAGACCAGTTGCTCGACAAGGCAGCCTGCGATTTCCACGGCAGTGGGATTTGAGCCCGATGCGGTGAACACACCGAACCCGTCCACCACCCAAAAGGCGTGGCACCGGATCGCTTTGAAGCGGTGGCCGTTGATCGCGTTCATATTAGCGTTGGGGAGCTGAGGGGCGAAAGTGCAATTGATAAATTCCCAGTTGCTCGTGTTCGCATCATGGCAGTTGACGATGCCTGTTTCGCTGGCGGGCCGCGCCGGCGGACCACGGAACAGGCAGTTGACGAATCTCACATGGCTGGCCTGACGGACCACCTCACCGTAAATGATTTGATTCTCGATTACCAACGGAGCGCCGGCGGTGCCGCCGGTGGTCCAGTTCAGGGTCTGGGTCGACGGCGGGTTATAGGGGGGTTGAGACGGCGAGATCCCCTTTGCGCCCACATCCGCGCGGCCTGGAACGTATGAGTCGGGAGTCCTGATCGTATAAGCAGCGCTAGTCACCGCGCTCGCGGTCAACCCGGTTTTATATGCGACGGCCTTGAGCGTTTTGCTTGAATCGATCCTTACCGGAGCCGAGTAAAGCGTGCCGGTGGTTGAGGTGGGGTTGGTGCCGTTCGTCGTGTAACGAATTGACGTGCCGCTGGTGGCGGAACTGATGGTGACGAGGGGCGCATCGTAATGCGTGCCGGCCGGATGACTAAAGGTGGGCGACACCGCGCTCGTTGTAAAATTGCAGACTTCCAGCGTGCCCAAGCCGCTCGAAGAAACGTACACGCCGTAATTATTGAGCGTGTCCACGCCACTCTGTTCGGTCCGAAAATCATAGTTGGTCCCGAGCGTTTGCTCCGAGCCCCCGGCCGGCTTGACATAGATCGAATACGTCTTGGCGCTAAGGTTGATGACCAAGCGGAAAGAATAGGTCGTCCCGCCCGTATATGGGATGATTCCGGGATTGGGCGCGTAATCACCGCCATTTCGAGCATCGATTTTCCCCGAAGGATTGAAGCGCACCATGCAGGCAAATCCGGCGTAACCGGTTTGAGCTCCATGGGAAATTCCCACGATGGCATTGGTGAGTGAATGGGAGGGCTTCGCATCGAATGTTGCCGTATAAATAACGTTGGTTTGGGCAGTCGCGCTGTTATTGATCCAGGCTCCACCAGAAGAGGCGGTAAAACATGCGGCTGTCGCGGAAGCTACCAGGGTACACGAGAGCAAGATCATCCGACCCACGGTTGTCTTCCAGACTGCCGGCAGGGGTGAGCAATCGGTCATTTTCATGCTTCAATTTTTTTGGGGTGAACGGGGCGACCTGACAGAAACACGGGGTGCCGCCAGATGCAGACGGTCCTCAGGTCAGTGAAAAGCGCAAGGAACAAACGACACCGATGTCGAACGGATTACGCGGCAGGTTTTGTCGAAATCCCTTTCTCGATCTGCGCTCGATGTCAGTTTACCGTGGGTTCTTGGGAGCAGACCCGGCTGCCTGCTCACCTACGGAGCTCCGCAGATCGACATGGCTGCGGCCGTCGAAGGCACGGTCCTGGTTCGTTGATTGGAGCCGGTTGATATACCGCTTCGAATAGACGTGGGTCGTATCCCCGGAACCAGCACCAACCCGATGCTGATCGGGGGGGCGGTGGGCCGCAGGCCGCCGCTGTGGCTTTCACGTAGTCCGCGGATCACCGTGCTGAGTACTTGCGGGGCGGGAGGTCGGTGCGGTTGCGTGATCCGGCTCGTTTGCACCTTCGATCCAAGAAGGATCGGCGCAGGCCGGTGAGGACGGGAGAACGGAGTCAGACAGCGGCGTGGACGCGGGGACACCCGTGTTCCGACATCGACACCTTTCGACGTCCGCAGCCTAGCCGACGTTGACGTCTTCCTAAGGGGGGTGAGTCGTTGCGTAACGAGAGCCAACCGCTAACCGTTCGAGAGCCCTAAGCTCCATGACGCGGAGCTTGTGCGATCCCAGACTGGCGGAAGTTGAAAGATGGATTGTCGTTACCACGACATGCGCAAGCTGTACCTGATCCCGTTCCTCGTTTTTGCGATCAAACTCCAAGCCCAACCCTCCGAGGTGGGAGGATTCCTGTATCAAGAAGACACCCGCACGGGTGCAGGGTACGGCGAAGTGCTCTATCACCTGCGGCACGATGGGACGTTCCGCGTGATCTCGGGCGACCCCTTGAGTTTTGGGCAGCAAAACGGGTTCCACTACCCAAGCTCTGATCCCGCCACCTCGGGAGAATACGAATACGCAGTCACAAAACCGGCGCCTTGGGCGGAAGGGGCTCTAAAACTGGGGAATAAGCAAAGGCATCTAAGGTTTAATCAGAACGGCATAGCCGGATCTTGGGCGACCGGGGGCGGATTCGAGTTCTTCGCGCCGGCGCCTGCCAACCCGCGTCAAAACGTTTCCATCCGAGCGTTCGTGCAGCCGGGTACCGTCGCAATCTGCGGCTTCGTCCTCACTGAACCGCAGTGGATTTTAGTTCGGGTCTTGGGCCCCTCCCTCGCCCGATTTGAGGTTCCGTCGGTCGCCGAGAGGCCCAAAATGGCGATCTACCGTGGCAGCGAACGACTGTTCGAACGCTCAGGGTGGGTCTACACCAATGAGCTGGCGACCCCGGAATCGATCGCGGCCGGAGTGGAAGCGATGGAACATGCGTTCCAAGTTGCGGGAGCTTTTCCGCTGCCGCGCGGTTCGGCAGATTGCGCGGTCCTTCGCCGCTTCGAAGCGGGCATTTATTCGGTACACGCATCCAACCGAGTCGGGTCAGCCTCAAGCCGAGGTGCTGCTTGAGCTGTACTACTTGCCGTTCGAAATCCGGCGACCCTGAGCGCGGAGTTTTCGAGCTTCGGTCGTTTCCTGCCTTCGATTGGTGCCCGGGGTGGGGGTCGAACCCACACGCCTTTAGAGGGCGACGGATTTTGAGTCCGTTGCGTCTGCCAATTCCGCCACCCGGGCGAGTGAAGGAAGTGGGACGGTAAAAGCCGCCCGGCGGCTGTAAACCGAAATTTCAGTCGGCGTCGCGACGCGGGCCCGACGGTCAGCGGGTTTCCTTATGGGTTCTCCTCGCGATTCGCTGCGTCCCCGGCGGCGAGGTGAAGCGGCGCAGGGTCAGGTTTGCGACGGCTCCGCCGCTAAAAAAAGTTGGCCGGTCGCCTACCCCTAAGCGACCGGCCATTTGCTTTCTAGGTTACCCCAAAAGATGAGCCGCTAAGCAGCTCGTCGGAAACAGTCGTGCCATCGGCTGGGGTTTTCGTCAAAGGGACCGTAGGTTTACAGTAAACCTAATGGGGCGTTCTGGCCTCAGCAACGCTGAGCTCGCGGTGGTAAAAGCGAAACCCGCTCCGTCCCGCCGCTGGGCGTGGTCTTCGCTCGAGCCGATCTTCGTTCGAGCCGAACGCGGTCTCGCGACGGCTCACATCTCCGCCCATTGGCGGAGGAGATTGTGATAAACGCCGGTCAGCTGAATCACCGACGGGTGGGTGGCGAGTTCCTGGCCGAAGCGCTGGATGGCCACGTCCATGTCGAAGAGCAGCGCGCGGCGTCCGTCGTCGCGAACCATGCTCTGCAGCCAGAAGAACGAGCAGAGCCGGGTGCCGCGGGTGACGGGGGTGACCTGATGCAGGCTGGTCGACGGATAAAGGATCATGTGCCCGGGCGGCAGCTTCACGCGTTTCGACCCGTAGGTGTCCTCAACGATCAGCTCGCCGCCGTCGTACTCCTCAGGTCCGGCGAAGAACAGGGTGCACGACAGGTCGGTGCGAATGCGGTGGCCGGTTCCCGGAATGGTGCGGATCGAGCCGTCGACATGCGTGCCGAAGGTTTGGCCGCCAGAGTAACGGTTGAACATCGGCGGCAGGATGTGCAGCGGCAGCGCGGCCGACATGAACAACGGGTTTTGCCCGAGCGCCTGCACAATCATCTGTCCCACCTCGCGGGCGACCGGATGATCGACCGGTAGTTGCTGGTTGTCCTTCACCCGCGCGCCTTGATGACCGGCCGTGACCCGGCCGTCGACCCACTCGGCGGCTTCGAGTTTCTGGCGAGCCTGCGCGACTTGATCGGGAGTCAGAACGTTCGGAATGGCGAGAAGCATGGCGGAGCGGTCAGAACCGGATGTCCGCGCTGAGCAGGAAAGCGCGCGGCTCACCGAGGTAGACCCGGTTGGAGTTATTGTTGATGGCGCGCGCGTACAGCTCGTCGGTGACGTTGGTCACATTGAAACGCAGGCTGAAGTGCTCGTTGACCTCATAAGCCGCCATGAGATTGGCGATGAGGTGGGACGGCAGGGTGGAGGACGACGTGCTGTTGAGTGACACCCGCGACTGGCCGGTGTACTGCACGCCGCCGCCGAGCGTGAGGCCGAAGGGCAGGCGGTAGGTCGTCCAGAGATTGCCGGAGTACTCCGGCGTCCAGTTGACCGCTGTGCCGTCCTGCGTCGGGTTGGACGGATTGCGGTTTTCACTGTCGAGATATGAAAAGCCGCCGTAGATGATCCAGTCGTTGGATACGCGGCCGGAAACGCTCAACTCCACGCCTTGCACCGTTTGGTCGCCATACGCCACCGGCACGCCGTTGGTGTCGCTCGCCGTGACGATGTTCGTCCGCTCGCTCCGGAAGAGGGCGAGGCCGGTTGAAAGGCGGCGGTTGAGGAGGTCCCACTTCGTGCCGATCTCGGTGTTGTACGACCACTGTGGTTTGGCGCCGGGTGAGTTCTGGCCGGTGGTCCCGGGCGTGCCGTTGCTCCGGGAGCCGTTGTCGTTGGAAAGATTGTTGGTGCCCGGTGGTTGCGCGGCGGCGCCCCAGGAAGCGTAGACACTGCCGTTGGCGGCCGGTTTGTAGACCAGACCGACCTTGCCGGTGAGCAGCGTATCGGAAATTTCGAAGGGAGTGCTGGTGCCGGTCGTGCGATCGTGCACGTCGTAAGAAGCTTCGTAATGCTCCAGACGAAGCGCGCCGGTCGCCTGCCACTGCTCATTCAATCGAACGGTGTCGAACGCGTAGAGCGCGGCCGTATCGATCCGGATATCGTCGTCGAACCGATACGTCGGGTCGAAGCCGGTGACACCGCGCGCGGGGTCGGGTTGATACGGATCGGTGCCCACCACCAGCGTCGGCGTGGTCGGCGCGCCGGCGGCGGTGACGTTGACCCTCTTGCTCAATTCGCCCGTGGTCCCAAGGCCGGTCCAGTCCCGCTGGGTGTGACCCTTCTCGCGGATGAGTTCGAGTCCGCCGGCGAACGAATGGTCGAATTGCCGCGTCGAGAACTGGGCGGCGACATTGCTTTGGTTGACCAGCGTCTTGATCTCGCGAAAGAACGCCTGCCGGTTGGTCGTGACGAGTTCGGTCACCTCGCCGGTGTTCATGTCGGGCCGCTGGTCCAGCGCGCCAAGGACGGTGTAGATCGCGTCGCGATCGGTGACGCTGTAACGCGTGAGGTTGGTCAGGCGTACGGTCGGGGTCAGATCGTGCTCGATCCGCGCGGTGGCCACATCGAGGTCGAGGCGGTCAAAGTCTTCGAGCAGGCCGTAGTAGCGGCTGCGATCCACGCGTCCGTAGGGACGGGTGGCGGAGGCGGTGTCTTCAACGATGCCGCCAATCATGCCGTAGTCGGGCCGATCGTCCTGCTCGTCGTGCTGGTAACTCAGGAACACGCGGGTGGGCGTGCCGAGCCCAAGGGCGAGCGAGGGTGCAACACCCCACGTTTTCTTCTCCGCATAATCGCGGCCGGCGATGCCACCGTCCTGCCACAGCGCATTGAGGCGGATCGCGGTCCCGGCGCGCAGGCCGTCGAGCGACTGGTTGACGTCGACCGTGGTGCGGCGGCGTTCGATGGAGGCGTATTCATCGAAACCGTACGAAGCAGTGGCGGCGACGAAGTTCATCCCTTCGGGGGACTTGGTGGAGAGGTTGATGTAGCCGGCGGCGGTGCCGCGACCATTGTCGCCGGCGGCGCCCTTCACGATCTCGACCTGCTCGAGGTTGTAGATGTCGCGGCCGTAGTTGCCGCTGTCACGCACACCATCGATGAAGATGCTGCCCGTGGCATCGAAGCCGCGCATGATCATGCTATTGGCGCCCGAGACGTGACCGCCTTCGCCGGCGAGGAAGGTGATGCCGGGCGTGTTCGAGAGCACGTCGGCCAGGCTTGCAGCTCCCTGCTGGTTGAAGACCTCGCGGGGTATGATGTTCACCGTTTGCGGCGTATCGACCAGCGGCGCGGTGAACTTCGGTGACGAAACGGCGCGGCGCTGCTCCTCCACCGTCAGCCGCGGCAACTCCAGGGCGGGCTCGCCGCCGTCGCTGTCTTCCGCTACCTGGGCGAACCCGGCAGTGGCCAGCGATTGGGCCAGCGCCAGAGTGAGAAGGGGCCGCCCCGCGGCGGGAGCGGACGGCAGAAGGGAGTCAGATGGAACGGGCATGGGTGGATTGGCGGAAGTTCACGCGGCCACCGTACCCGCGGCTTGCAGCCAAGGGCGGAGTGACTCGAGTTCGGCGGAGAGATGGTCGAGGTCGGGCGTTGGTGTATCTGATACACGGATACGTTCGTTCTGCACCTCGTGCCAGAGGCGGGCGGCGGCGTCGGCGGCGGCCGCGCGGACCGTGGTATCGGCGGCCCATGTGGGCGGGGCCCGATCGGGGTCGAGGTTTTCGCGCATCACCTCGACGAAGAAGGCCGGCATCACCTCAGCGTAGAACTGTGCGGCCAGGCGAAACAGGCGTCGACCGGGCGCGAGCAGCGTCCGGGGCGCGCGCTGCTCCCATTGCCGGATCAGCGCCAGCGCGTGGTCGAGCGCATCGCTGATGCGGGTGCGGGTGCTGTCGCCGCCGGATTCGCTGACAACCGGGCGGAGCGCCGCGCAAAGGAGTTCCGTCGCCGCGCACGTGACGGCGGCGGCGGGCGCGTCCGCTTGAGCCAAAGGTTCGATCAGCTTGAGCGCGGCTTCAGCCGCGGTGCGAGCGTGGTCCGACGCGTCGGGTCCGCCGAGTTGCAACCAGGCGGCGGCTTCGTTGACCCGGCATTGGGCGGCGTAGCCCCGATGGGGAGGCCAATCGAGCGGCAGCCTCTGATAGTCCTGTGCGGCCGTCCGAAACGACTCGGCTGCCACCGCCGGTTGGCGGACGAGGGGGTGGAGCAGCGCAACACCACGGTTCATCCAAGCGGCGGCTCGGGTGGCGATGGCGGTGGGCCGAGACTCGGCAGCGAGGTGCCGGACGGCGGCTTCGTAACCGGCCACCGCTTCGGACACGCTGTCGGCCCGGTTCAGCTTAAAGAGCGCGTTGGCGCGGTTCATCGCCACCAAGCCGCGGCTGTAGCCGGGATGTTCGGGCCGAACACGATCGAGATGTTCGAGGATTTCGCCGTAAGCGGCGATCGCCGATTCGAGCTGACCGGCTGCTTCCAACTGTTGTGCCGAGGTGAGCCACCGATGCACACGCTCCCCAAGCAGGGCGCGGGATTCTTGAAGCGGCGTAGGGAGCGGCGACACATGCGAATGAGACCTGTTCGCAAGAGGACCTGTCAACGCTAATTGAGCCACAGTCTCAATAAAGCCCCCGCCGACCGTAAACAGGTGACTCAGCCAAACCTACGCTGACTTCGAGGGGCCGCTATTGTCTCCGAAGACCGGTGCTCTAAAAGGCTAGGTATTGACTCAGGTCGAGCGAGCTGAACCGGTGGGGCGCGCCATTGCTTGGACGATCACCGGGTCTTGCCAGGGATTTCGCGGCCCGTGGTGCGCTTGAAAAGCGGCCTGGGCCGACTGCAGGTCGGAGGTGTGGGTTTCGACCCATTGATCGAAGGCGACGATCACCGCGCTCAAACTCTGGCCGAGGGGAGTGAGGGCATATTCCACGCGTGGCGGGATCTCGGCGTAGACCGTGCGAGCGATGAGTCCGTACTCTTCCAAGCGGCGCAGCGTGGTGCTCAGCACCTTGGGCGAGATGCCGTCGATATGCCGGAGCAGGTCGGAGTTGCGCTGGGTGCCTCGCTCGAGCAGCGCCACCACGATGAGCGTCCACCGATCGCCGAGCACGCGCAGGAATTCGCGCGACGGGCAACGTGAGTCGAAGAGGTTGGCCGGAGTGCTCATGGGGTGCAGTGGCGGCGGGAAGTTACCACGAAGTAAGCGGGTTTCCAGAAGGTGCCTAATTCACGCGGATCCGGGCGCGGCGTATCATCCGCCTCAGAATCAAGTTCGCACGTCCCGAGTGCGAGCCCACGAACCACTCACGTTTATGAAGACGACTCCTCACCAAACCGGCGTCAGTGCGCTGCTCCTGCGCCTCGCGCTTGGCGTTATCTTCGTTGGCCATGGGGCCTTCAAGTTCCTGGTCCTCGGTCTACCGGCCACCGCCCAGTTTTTCGCGGACCATGGCTTTCCGGCGTGGACCGCATATCCCGTGGCGGTGGCGGAGGTCCTCGGCGGCCTGATGCTTGTGTTCGGCTGGCGGGCCCGCTGGGCGTCGGTGGCTTTGGTGCCGGTGGCGCTGGGCGCCGTGCTCGTGCACGGGCCGAATGGATGGTACTTCGGTGCGCCTCACGGAGGTTGGGAATACCCGGCGTTCCTTAGCGTGGCGCTCGTGGCGCAGGCCTTCCTCGGTGATGGCCTCTTTGCGCTCAGCTCACTGCTCCGGGGCCGCGCGCCCAGCCGCGCTCGCGGCCAGAATCCCGCAGACGATCTTGGCGGTTTGGTGACGCGGAAGGCGACCGGACGTGCGACAGCGCACGATTGATTCGAGTGGGAAACTCGGTTTGTTGGCGCTCGCGACGCGCCGCGTGGCGGGTCGCGACGCCACCCTATGACGCGTTCTGAATACCCCCTCGCTTCCTGGCGCCGTGCCTTCGTCCAGTGGGCGATCTCGGCGCTCGCGTGCGCAAGCGTTCTCCGCGGTGCGACGCCAGCAGCTGCGAATGCGACCGCGTCGACCTCCGCGGGAACGATCGCCTGGGTGGGGGCGCGGATCTTTCCCGCTCCGGAGGCGCCGGTTATCGACCGCGGCGTGGTTTTGGTGACCGACGGCACGATCACGGCCGTCGGTTCTGCGGATCAGGTGGAGGTACCGGCGGAGGCGCGGATTATCGATGCCGCCGGTCTTTCGCTGCTCGCTGGCTTCTGGAACTGCCACGTTCACTTCACCGAACCGAAATGGTGGGATGCGGCGAACCGGCCGGCGGAGCAGTTGCGTGAAGACCTGCAGCAGATGCTCACGCGCTACGGTTTTACCACGGCCGTCGATCTGGCGTCGCTGATCGACAACACCACCCGACTGCGCGCGCGGATCGAGTCCGGCGAGGTGCCGGGACCACGCATTCTCACGGCGGGCAGCGCGCTCTACCCGGTCGAGGGTGTTCCGTATTATGTGACGGATACAGCTCCGGAGCTGGCCACACTGCTGCCCACGCCGGCGACGGCGGAGGAGGCGGTGGCCGCCGTCCAGCGCACGGTCGATGGCGGTGCGGATGTGATCAAACTGTTCCTCGTGACCGGTGTGCGCGGGGGGGATCGCTCGATTGAACTACGCTCCATGTCGCCGGAGGTCGTGCGGGCGGCGGTCCAGCACGCGCACCGGCAGGGCCGGCTGGTGTTTGCCCATCCTTCAACGGTGAAAGGGCTGAACGCCGCCCTCGACCACGAGGTCGATGTATTGGCTCACACCATACAAGATACCGAGAACTGGAACGCAACCGTGGTGGGACGGATGCGCGACGCGGGGATCGCGCTTGTGCCGACCCTGCATCTGTTCAGCCGTGCCCGGGATTTTCCGGCCGTGCAGCGCCAGGTCCGCGATTACGTCGCCGCGGGTGGGGACGTGCTGTTTGGGACCGACGTCGGGTTCCTCTCCGATTATGTGGCGGTCTCCCGTGAACTTAAGCTCCTGGCTGATGCCGGGCTCTCGTTCCCCCAGTTGCTGGCCACGCTGACCACCGCCCCGGCAACCCGCTTTGGCGTCGGTGACCGGAGCGGACGGATCGCGCCTGGAGCCGACGCGGACCTGGTCTTGGTGGCCGGTGATCCAAGAGAGGACGTGGAGGCGCTGCTGCGGGTGCGCTCGACGGTGCGCGCCGGCCGGATCATCTTTGAGCGTCCGTAAGGTTCTGCGCGCGGGCCGAGGCCGCCGACGGCGGTGAGGCCTACCGGACCGAGGATAGGGGCGGTCACCTAAACGGATTTTCCACCGGAACCGCGGGGCCGGTTTTAGGCTCCATGTCGCGCGTGAAGAGCAATCCTCCAAGCTGCTGCGGCAGGTTGTTGCTGGTCGAGGACCACGACAGCACGCGGCTCGTTTTGCAGAAGTTGCTCTCGCAGTTGGGTTACCAGATCGTGGCGGTGGCGACGGTGCGCGGGGCGATCGCAGCTGCGGAAAGCCAGCGGTTCGACGCCATTGTATCCGATCTAGGCTTACCCGACGGTTCCGGATACGAGGTTATGTTGGCGGCCAAACAGGTTCAGCCGCAGATCCACGGGCTGGCGGTGACCGCCGCGCTGGCTGAGGATGCGGACGACGCCGCGCAGGCGGCGGGGTTCGACCTGCTGCTCCGCAAGCCCGTGCATTATCCGGACCTGCGTTTGGCCGTGCAGACTTTGGCCCCGGTCGCGCGCAACGTCGCCTGAGCGGCTCCGCGCGGTCCTTTGCCGCGGTTCGGGCGCAACCGACGTGCGTGGCCGCCATGCGTTTATTGAGAGCCGCTATCCCATCTGTTGACGATGCTTGCGCACGGAAGCGGACGGCGATCCGTATGCCCGAACGGCCGATAAAAACGTACGCGGGGGCGTGTACTCAGGTCTTGGGCACCAGCACGTGCTGCAGAGGCTCGCCGCGGTCGAAGGCCGTGGCATTCGCCAAGGTGGTCTCTGCGATCGCCGTCAGCGCCTCACGGGTGAAGAAAGCCTGATGACCGGTAATCAGGACGTTCGGTACTGTGAGCAGGCGCGCCAGCACCGCATCCTCCAGCGGCTCCGCGGAGTGGTCTTCGTAGAAGACTTCGGCCTCGTCCTCATACACGTCGAGGCCCAGATATCCAAGTTGTCGTGACAGCAGGGCCTCGAGCACGGCGTTGGTGTCGATCAGGGCGCCACGGCTGGTATTGATCAACATCGCGCCGCGTTTCATGAGGCCGAGCGTGCGACGGTTGATCAGGTGCTGGGTGTCCGGCGTCAGCGGGCAGTGCAGCGTCACGATGTCGGCTTCGGCGAGCACCGCATCGAGTTCCCCAAACCGGAAACCGGCTTGGCGAGCCGCAGCCGACGGGTAGGGATCGAAAGCGTGCACGGTGCAGCCGAATCCCTGCAGGATCCGGCCGGTGATGACGCCGATCTTGCCAGTGCCGATGACGGCGACCGCTTTGCCGAACAGGTCGAAGCCGAGCAGCCCGTTGATGGCGAAGTTGTGTTCGCGGACGCGGTTGTAGGCGGAAGGGATGTGGCGATTGAGCGCGAGGATCAACGCGACCGTGTGCTCGGCCACGGCATGCGGCGAGTAGGCGGGCACGTGCACCACCGTCAGCCCGAGCCGCGCAGCGGCCGCGAGATCGACGTGATTGTAGCCGCCGGAACGCAGCGCCACGAAGCGCACGCCGGCCTGCACGAGCAGCCCCAGCACGGTCTCATCCAGGCGATCATTCACGAACGCGCAGACCCCTTCGTGCCCTTTGGCGAGGCCCGCTGTGTCGGCTGTCAGTCGTGGTTCCAAAAAATACAGCTGATGCTTATGGCGCGCATTAGCCCCCTCTAGAAACCGATGGTCGTAGGGTTTAGAACTGAAGATCGCCAGGCGCATGTCGCAGGGGGTGGGTCGTTGTCTCCTATTGCCGCAAGTTCAGCGGAAAGCCAAGATGTGAGCACCATGTCCCTGACCGAAAGTCCCGCCAAGCGCAGCCGCGCCATGGTCGCCCAGCTTAAGTCGTCTCAGATCTTCCGCGACTACCAGCAGGCGTTCCGCGACACCACGGGCTTGCCGTTGAATCTGCGGCCGATCGAGGCGTTCGACCTGCCCCATCACGGCGATCCGAACGAGAACAAATTCTGCGCATTGATGGCGAAGACGAACCACTCCTGCTCCGCCTGCCTGATGCTGCAGCAGAAAGTGGAACAGGAAGCGGCGCTGGAGCCGAAGACACTGAAGTGTTTCGCCGGCCTGTGTGATTCGGCCGTGCCGATCCGGGTCGGTGAGAACCTCGTCGCGTTCCTCCAGACAGGGCAGATCCTGCTGCACCAGCCGACGAAGCAGGAGTTCGCGCGCACGACGCGTGAGTTGCTGAAGTTCGGCACGGAGGCGGATCTCAAGCAGCTCGAGGAGGCGTGGTTCCAGTCGCGCGTGGTCTCGAAGCACCAGTACGAGTCGATCCTCCGCCTGCTCACCATTTTCGCCCAGCACCTCTCGACCCTGAGCAACCAGCTCATGGTGAAGGAGGAGAAGGCGGAGTCGCCGGCCATCGCCCGCGCCCGCGTATTCATTTCGGAACGACACGCCGACGACCTGGCACTCGAGGACGTCGCGAAGGCTGTCAACATGAGCGCCTTCTACTTCTGCAAGATGTTCAAGAAGGCGACGGGCATGACCTTCACCGACTACCTGGCGCGCGTCCGGGTGGAGAAGGTGAAGAATCTGCTGCTGAATCCGCACAAGCGGATCAGCGAGGCGGCCTTCGAGGCGGGTTTCCAGTCGCTCTCCCAGTTCAATCGCGTCTTTCGCAAAATCGCGGGAGAGGCGCCCACCGTGTATCGCGAGCGCCTGCACGGGCCGGCCGCGGCGCGCTGAACATCAGTCCGGTGGAACGGCCGCCAGTTGGGCGAGTGGAGCTGCGGCTCCTCTCGCGGCGGCTGGCGCGGGACAGATTGTCTGGTTTTGGCAAACCGCGCAGAACGATTCGATCTCGCGCCGTCCCACTTCACGGATGGCGAGCTTAAGGGCGTCGAGGGTGACGACCCGCTCCTCCTCCGTGGGCGTGACGGTTTGGGAATCGGCCACGTAGAGCGTCTCGATGAGGGCCTGCTCGGCCGTGTGGAAGTAGGCGAGCAGCGGGTTGCGCCCGCAGGGGCAGGGCGGTCGTTCCTCCCGCGGCCGGCGGCGACGCAATCGCGGGTTGCGCAACTCGTCGAAGAGGCGGTCGAGGGTATAGTCCATCAGGAACACGAGCGTGTCGGGGTTGGCGAGGGGGGAGCTGATTCGCTCCGCGCGCAGCAACGCTTCCCAACGCGTGCAGAGCGTGGGGCGGTGCCGAGACAGCGCGCGAATGAAACTCTCGTGCATTTAACGGAGTGTGCCAGAGCCGCTGCACGGTCGCTCCGCGCCCCTTGTTTTACCGTGTGCAGTTCTTGTGTGAGCGGATGGCACGGGAATTACGCGCGCCCGAGTTGCGGGCGACGTGCGCCGCACCCCGCCTCCCGCCGGCTTCTCCGGGGCGCGGCCTCCGCCGTTCGGCTGCGCATCTTCTGCGCTCCGCACGAGCGACAGGGAGCAAGATATGCACAGCGCTGGCCAAGCGCCGCGCAGCAGCAGGGACGGGGCTGACGTAGGATTTGGCCCGAAGTTTTCCGCATTCACCACCCACCGCCAACCGCCATGGCTGTCATTCCGCTCACTCTCACGATCAGTCTTTGTCTGGTGCTCACTTTCGTGCTGTTTTTCCTGCGCGAATTCACGCGGCACCGTTTCAGCTCCGCCGAAAGCGAGATGCTGTTGCCGCTGGCCGAGGAACAGCGCCGCCCTGCGACCGCGGGCCCGATCGTGCTCGAACTCAAGGACCGTCAGCCTCGCCGCGTGCGGGGCTGCAAGCATGGCGGAAGCGATGCCGGTTCGGCCCCGCGCTGCCCGGATTGCCGCAACGCGCACGGCTGAGCACCTGGCCGCGGCTCTCCTCCCGGCCGGAGGTTTCAGGCGGTGATCCAGTTCTTCTGCGATCCCGCTGCCGCGTCCGCATCCTTCCTTCCAAGCGATTTTCCCAATGTCCGCCCGCACCGTCACGATTGAATACAACGACAAGGTCGTTCGACAGTTCATGCTCGCCTCCATCTTTTGGGGAGCGGTGGGCATGCTGGCCGGCGTCCTGATCGCGCTGCAGCTGAATTTCTTCCAGCTCAACTTCAACACCTCGTTCCTTTCGTTCGGCCGGCTTCGGCCGCTGCACACCAACGCGGTGATCTTCGCGCTCGTCGGCAACATGATGTTCGCCGGCATCTACTATTCCACCCAGCGGTTGGTGAAGGCGCGCCTCGCGAGCGACTTTCTCTCGAACCTGCATTTCTGGGGTTGGCAGACCATCATCCTCAGCGCGGCGATCACGCTGCCGCTGGGGCTGACGCGCGGCAAGGAGTACGCGGAATTGATCTGGCCGATCAACGTCGCGGTCGCGCTGATCTGGGTGGTCTTCGCGATCAACTTCTTCTGGACGCTGGCGCGTCGCAACGAGCCCAGCCTCTACGTCGCGATCTGGTTCTACATCGCTACGATCATCACCGTGGCGATGCTCTACATCGTCAACCACCTCTCGATCCCGACGAGCCTGCTGCACAGTTACCCGATCTTTGGTGGCGTGCAGGATGGCCTGGTGCAGTGGTGGTACGGCCACAACGCCGTGGCGTTCTTCCTGACCACGCCGATCCTCGGCATCATGTACTACTTTCTGCCGAAGGCGGCAGAGCGTCCGGTGTACAGCTACCGGCTTTCGGTGATCCACTTCTGGTCGCTGGTCTTCGTCTACATCTGGGCCGGTCCGCACCATTTGTTGAATACAGCGCTGCCGAACTGGCTGCAGATGCTCGGCATGACGTTCTCGCTCATGCTCTGGGCGCCGTCGTGGGGCGGCATGCTCAATGGTCTGCTGACGCTGCGTGGCGCCTGGTCCAAGTTGCGGTCTGATCCGGTGATCAAGTTCTTTGCCGCCGGCGTGACGTTTTACGGCATGGCGACGTTCGAGGGACCGTTGCTCTCGATCAAGTCGGTCAACGCACTCGGCCACTATTCCGACTGGATCATCGGCCACGTCCATGCCGGCGCGCTCGGCTGGAACGGTTTCATGGCGGCCGGCATGTTCTACTGGCTGGCGCCCCGGCTGTGGAGCAAGCCGCTCTTCTCCGCTTCCCTGGCCAACCTGCACTTCTGGATCGGGACCGTTGGCATCCTGCTCTACGTCGCGGCGATGTGGACCTCCGGCATCACCCAGGGGTTGATGCTCAACGCCACCGTCGAGAACGGCACGGTCCTCGCGTATCCGAATTTCATCGACACGCTGAGCAGCATCCGGCCGTTGATGCTCCTGCGCGTGGTCGGTGGCGGCCTGTACCTGACGGGCTGGCTGCTGATGGCCTACAACCTCTACCGCACCATCCGCGGCTCCGTGCCGGTCAACGCCTCGACGGAGGTTTTCGTCGAGCACGCGACGCCGGCTGAGCGTCCGCTCGGGGTGGGAGCCACCTGGTTTAATCCGCCGGTTCTCTTCAGCGTGCTCGGTACGGCCTTCGCCTGCACGTGGCTCTTTGGCGGACCGGTTCTGCAGATCGCCGGCCTCTTCGGCACTGCGTTGTGCGTGATCCTGGCCTGGGCGCACTTCGAGTCCCGCGGCAAGAAATGGGCCGCGTGGTACGATCGCCTGCTGGTCAGCGCGGCGCCGTTCACGGTGCTGACGTTCATTGCGGTGGCGGCCGGTGGTTTGATCCAGATCGTGCCGACCGTGATCGTCAACAAGGCCGCCAATGTGGAGGATCGCCTGCAGGTTCCCTACACGCCGCTCGAGCTGGCCGGCCGCGACATCTACGTCCGCGAGGGCTGCTACAACTGCCACTCGCAGATGATCCGCACGCTCGTGCCCGACGTGCTGCGCTACGGCGACTACTCGCGCCTGGGCGAGTCGATCTACGATCACCCGTATCAGTGGGGCTCCCGCCGCACGGGTCCGGACCTGGCGCGCGTCGGCGGCAAGTATCCCAATATCTGGCACCTCCAGCACATGGAGGATCCGCGCGCCATCTCCGCCGGTTCCAACATGCCGGCCTATCCCTGGCTGCTGGAGCGCAACACCGATGTCGCGGCCCTGCCGACCAAGATCGCGGTCCAGCGCACGCTTGGCGTGCCATTCCCGGAACGCACCGCTGAGGAGATCCAGGCCGATGTTGAAGCCCAGGCAAAATCCATTGCAGCCGACCTGCGCGAAGCGGGCGCGTACGTTGCGCCCGAAAAGGAGATCGTGGCCCTGATCGCGTACCTGCAACACCTCGGCCGTTACGAGGAAGTCACGCCGCTCACCGCCTCCGCCCAGTAACCCGGATCCGCTCCCTTTCCCCTCCTCAGCCTCCCGGCGACGTCCCGGCCGGGAGGACCTGAGGAAGGAAACGACGCCCACCGCACCGACCCATGTTTCGCCGACTGCTCCTCGAGAACTGGATGAGCCTCTTCACGCTCATCGCCTTCATCACGGCCCTCTCCGTGTACGTCACCATTTTCTACCGCGCGCTGCGCATGCGCCGCCCGCAGGTGAAGCACTTCGCCAACCTTCCCTTCAACGATCAACCCGCCGCCCGCCATCATGAGTGAGCCCGCCAAGCCCAACCCACGGCCGGAGACGAAAGTCCGCGCCCACGTCTTCGACGGCATCGAGGAGTTCGATAACCGGATGCCAAACTGGTGGCTGTTCACTCTGTATGTGTCCATCGCCTTCTCGATCGGCTACTGGTTCTATTACGCGCAGTCTGGCGTGGCGGTCTCGGACGGGGAGCGGGTGAGCCAGGAGATGGCCCGCATCGAGGCGGTCAAAATGGCCTCCACCGAGGTGCTCGATGACGACAACCTCTGGAAGATGAGCCGGAATCCGGTGCTCGCCGCCGCGGGCAAGCAGACCTTTGAAAGCACCTGCGCCAGCTGCCACGGTGCCAACCTGGCCGGCGGCATCGGTCCCAGCCTCGTGGATACAGTGTGGCTGCATGGCGACAAGCCGACCGATGTGCTCAAGGTCGTCAGCGAGGGCGTGCTCACCAAGGGCATGCCGAGCTGGGGACCGGTGCTCGGCACGAAGAAGGTGAGCGAGGTGGTCGCCTTCATTCTGAGCCAGCACCAGCCGCCCAGCTAAGTTTGTCCTGAATGAGAAGGCGGCCGCGCCGCCTCCTCCGGGCCGACCCGACGGTTTTTCCGCCGCCGTTCGCCAGGCCTGGAACCCGAACAATGTCCGCCGTCTTACACCCACCAAAACCGAATCTCAATCGTGTCACCACGATCCGCGAAGACGGATCGCGTCTCTTCCTCCAGCCCGCCGATGCGCGCGGTCGTTTCACCCGCTGGCGCCGCTGGACCGGCTGGCTGCTGATCGCGGTCTACCTGTCGCTCCCCTGGATCAAGCTCGGCGGTTACCCGGCGGTGTTCCTCGATATTGCGGGGCGCCGGTTTCACCTCTTCGGCCTGACGCTGGCCTTTCAGGACGCGTGGTTGCTGTTCTTCCTGATCACCGGCCTGGGCTTCGGTTTGTTTTTCGTCACCGCCCTGCTCGGCCGCGTGTGGTGCGGTTGGGCCTGCCCGCAGACGGTGTTCCTCGACCACGTCTATCGCCGGATTGAGCGGTGGATCGAAGGTGACGCGACCAAGCGCCGGGCGCTGGACAAGGCGCCCTGGACCGCGTCGAAGCTCGCCAAACGCGGCTTGAAGCAAACGACTTTTGTCGTGGTGTCCGCGGTGATCGCGCACCTGTTCCTGGCGTACTTTGTTTCGATCCCGGAGTTGTGGAGCATGATGAGCACCGCGCCCGGCCAGCACTGGAGCGCGTTTCTCTTCGTCTTCGTTTTTGCGGGGCTGCTCTATTTCAACTTCGCCTGGTTCCGGGAGCAGATGTGCATCGTGATCTGCCCCTACGGGCGCATGCAGTCGGCGCTGACCGATGAGCACACCATGACCATCGGTTACGATGCGCGCCGCGGTGAGCCCCGGCGTTCCGCCGCCGCCGCCCGGCCGATGGTGGTTGAACTGGCGAGCGGAGCCACGCCGGCCGCCGTCTCGGCGCCCGAGCGCACCGTCGGCGATTGTGTCGACTGCCTGCGTTGCGTGCAGGTTTGCCCGACCGGCATCGACATCCGCCAGGGCCTGCAGATGGAGTGCATCGGCTGCGCCGCTTGCATCGACGCGTGCGACGAGGTGATGACCAAGCTGGAGCGCCCGCGCGGCCTGATCCGGTACGATTCGCAGTCGGGCCTGGACGGCTTGCGCACCCGGTGGATCCGGGGGCGGATGTGGGTTTACCTGACGCTGCTCGTAATCGGCGCGGCCGTGGCGACCTTCGCCGCCTCCACCATTCGCCCTGCGAGCCTCGGTGTCACGCGAATGCAGGGGGCGCCGTACTTCGTCGCCACTGAGTCACTACGCAACCAGTTCCTCGTCCGGCTGGTCAACAAGCGCGACAGCGAGCAGAAATTTGTGCTCACGCTGCCCGACGCGCCGGCGGGCCTCATCCAGACCGGATTTTCGACCGCGGTGACGGTGGGGCCGATGGGCGAGTTGGTCACGCCGCTCGTCTTGCAGGTGCCGCGCGCCACCTATTCCGGCCGTTTCCATCTCACCGTCGAGGTGCGGGATGAGGCGGGCTCGTTCACGTTGAAACGGGAAATCGAGTTCGTCGGTCCGGATCCGGCGCTGCTGCGCGAGGAGGCGGGATCATGAAAAAGCTCTCGGGTGACTGGACCCTCTGGGCCGCGGTGCTGGGCCTCTTTGCGCTGCTGCTGGGCGCGTGGACGGTGCTTTTCACGATCGCGCGCCGCAACCCGGTGCAGACCGTTCCGCTCGAGCACCGGTCGGTGGCGGCACCGGAGAAGAACTGAGGACGCAACATGGAGCTGGCCTCGATCAACACTCCGGCGGCTGCCTTCGTGGCCGGCCTCGTGACCAGCCTGCATTGTGCGGGCATGTGTGGTCCGCTGCTTTGCATGCTTGGCCCCGCGCGCGGGGAGCGCACGGACGCAACCACGATCAACACGGTCTACCACGTGTCGCGCATCGGAGGATACATGCTGTTCGGGCTGGTGGCCGGAGCGGTGGGGCGTGTACCCACCGGCTTCTTCTCGGACACACTCGTTCGTTACCTGCCGTGGGTGCTGGTGGTTTTTTTTCTGATGGTGGCCTTCCGGGTCGATCGGCGCCTGCCGCGGCTCGGCTGGATGTCGCGAGTGCAGTTGCGGATCCAGGCGCGACTGCGCGGGCGGCCGCGGACACAGGTGGCCGGCATTATGGGCGCGTTGACTCCGCTGCTGCCGTGTGGACCGCTTTATTTTCTGATCGCGCTGGCCGCGCTGTCCGGCTCCGCGGCGCGTGGGGCGGAGTTCATGCTGGCGTTCGGCCTCGGCACGGTCCCGTTGCTCTGGCTTGCGCAGAGCCAGTGGAGTCATTTGCGCCGCCGGCTCAGTCCGCTCGTGTTGCAGCGTTTTCAAACCGGCCTCGCCCTGACCGCTGCGGTCGTCATCGGCTGGCGGCTGCGCGGCACCCTCGGCTTCGCCGGCCCCGAGATCGGGCAGTGGCTCTGTTATTAGGAGAAGGGAGCCAGGCGCAGGGAGCAGGGAGCCGGACGGAGCGAGCGAGAGGCTGAACAAAACAAACCTTTGGAATCATGAGCCAGACGATGACAGGAAAGACCCAGACGGGACGCGCCACGCCGGTGTGCAAACATTGCGGCGTGCCTTCGCCCACGGGCGAGTTCTGCTGTGCCGGGTGCCGGTACGTGTATCAGATGGTTCATGACGCGGGGTTTGAGGCGTATTACCGGATCAAGGACGATGTGACCACCCCGGCGGATTCCGCTCTCCTGCAGCCGCGGGATTATGGCTGGTTGCAGCAGTTGCAGGCGGAAGCGGAGCAGGGCGCGACGGAAGGCCGCGCGGCGCGCGTGACGTTGGCGGTCCAGGGGCTTTCCTGCGCGGGGTGCGTCTGGTTGATCGAGCGCATCTTCCGGCAGCAACCCGGCGCCGGGCGGATAGAGATCAACGCGCAGACGGGTCAGCTGCGCCTGAGTTGGCAGCCGGGTGTGTTTGTGGCCGCCGAGTTCGCCGCGACCCTGCAGAAGTTCAATTACCTGCTCGGACCGGCGGGAGGCGCAGCTGCCGAGGCGGCGGAGAGCCGCGTCCTGGTGCGGCGCATCGGGCTCTGCACCGCGTTCGCGATGAATGTCATGC
>JAEWIY010000158.1 GCA_023386835.1 Verrucomicrobiota bacterium | reverse complement strand
CGGATGACGTCGCCGGGTTCAAGTCGGGCGGCTCGGCGCGCGGGGACGAGGCTGGCCACCATGACCATCACGACGGCGGTGATCGTCGCGGCCACGTAGTGCCACAAATTCCAGTCCACCTGAAACGTATCCGTGGCAAATATACCTCGGATTCGGATCGGGAAGTTGGCGACAGCGTACGTTACGCCCGCTCCGAGGACCCAGCCGAGTACGGTGCCGATCGCGAGCACAATGGCCGCCTGCCAGAGGAAGATGTTGGTGATGTCGCGGCGGGTATAACCCATCGACCGGAGGATCGCGATGTCCTTGGTCTTCTCCATGACGATCATCGCAAGCGTATTGAACATCGCCAGACCCGCGATCAGCGTAAAAACTGAAACGGTGATGGCGGTGGAAAGGCGGAGCGCCCGAAACACCTCGAGCCAGGTCTTCTCCCGTTCCTGCCAGCTCGACGCACTGTGACCAAGCACCTCGCGCATGTGCCAGGCATCTTCGGGTGCCCGCTCCTTGTCGAAAAGGTTGACCTGAATGAACGAGGCCCCGGTGGCCTTCTTCAGCAGCGAGCGGGCCTCGCCCATGTTGATGTACACCCGGACCCGGTCGATGTCGGACACGCCGGTCTCGTAGATCGCGCTGACCCGATACCGGCGGCGCTGGTCTCCGGATTCGATCACGACGGAGTCACCCGGGGCGAGTTGTAACCGCTCGGCCATGACGGATCCGATCATCACGCCCTGCGGCGTCGCGCGAAACTCCGCCGGGCTGCCGTGGATGATCTGCTGCTCGATGTCGGACACTCGCGCATGGTCCTCGAACCGGATGCCGTAAACGCGGCCGGATTCACTCTTGAACGAGCTCCGCACGACGACGGGGCCATGGAGCACCTCCGACACACCCGAGACGTTGGGAAAACGACTGAGCGCATCGATCAGCAAGCGCGGTTCCTCAATGCCCTCGACGTACTTCCAGCCCTCCTTGGTCGAAACCTCGAACTTCGAGCCGCTGGCGCCACCGGCCGCTTCCATCCGGCGCAGCGTGTCTTGACGGCGGTCCTCGATGCGGATGGCGCCGTTGGTGCCGAGGATCGTTCGGATGAAGAACTTTTCGAATCCGCTGGTGGTCGCTTGTGTGACCACAAAAAGCCCCACACCCAGCACGATGCAGGAGAGGCTCATGAGCATCGCGCGCCGCTTGGCGGTGAGGAAGCGAAGAGCGATCCGGAGATTGGGCGACATGATGGCCTGCCAGGAAAACGAGCGCGAACGTCCGTTCGCGCTCAGTTCGTCTGCTGGAACCGGGTGCGCACCTTGTCGCCGTCCCGGAACGTATCGATCCGGTCCACGATGACGAGGTCACCCTCCTCGAGGCCCTCGAGCACTTCGACGAAGTTCAATGCAGTGTAGCCGACCTTGACCTCACGCATGCTTACCGTGTTGCGGTTGACCACAAACACGTTGGTGCCGAACAGCGCGCGGCGCGGGATGATCAGGGCGTTTTCACGCTCACCAACGACAATGCTCACTTCACCCGTGATGCCGGGGACGAGCGCCACCGGATCGAGGTCGACGTTCAGGTAGACGATGTAGCGCTGCGTCTCGACGTCAGCGGTTGGCAGAATTTTGGCCACCGAGGCGCCGTAAAGTTGAGCGCCATAACCGAGGAAACGGACGGAGGCCTTCTGCCCCTCGCGAATGCCGGCAAAGTTTTCCTCCGAGATGCGCGCCTCCACGGTCCGGCTGGTGGCGATCAGCCGTGCGATCGGAGCGCCGCCGCCGATCAGGTCACCTGGCCGAGCGAGCACTTCCGAAACCACGCCGTCGAACGGCGCGTACACTGTCATCTTGTCGCGCTGCCGTTGTTTCACCTGCAACTGGTTCTCGAGGTCGTCGAGGCGGGCAGCGTTGTCGACCTTCTCCAGTTCCAGCTTCTGTTCGAGCGCGGTGACACCGCGGCGCCGTTGGATCAACTCGCTCTCGGCGATCTGTCCGATGCGATGCAGCCGCTCAAAGTTCTCCAGTTGCTCGCGCGCCGTCGCGAGTTCCAGCTCGACGGCCGATCCAACCGCGATCCGGCGCTTCGCGACTTCCAGATCGGTCTGGATTCGCTGGATCTCGAGATCGACGTCGCGCGGATCGATGTGCACGAGCAGGTCGCCTTTGGCGAAGCGTTTTCCGGGCTCGAGCTCGCTTTGCACGATCCGCCCGCCCAGTTCGCTCTTGATGTCCATCGTGTACTCGGCGTTCACGACGACGCTGCCGGGCACCGCGTTGACTGCGACGCCCCGCACCACCGGAACAACCACGGCGGTCGGTCGCGTCCAGAGGATCAGGCCGAACACCAACAGGACGACCGCCAGCACGGCGATCGCGACCTTGGCGAGAAAGGGAATTTTCACAGGCATTCGAGCAAACAGCACCACGCGTCCCCGCTCATTACGCAAGCATCCGTTGCGTGCGGGGACGCAGACGCACAGGGGACACCCGAAGCGGCGCGAATTGTTCCGACGATATGCAGCCGATGCGGCTGCCGCTTATCCCACCGCCTCAACGGCGCGATGCCCGCGTGACGGAACGCGGTACTTCCTCCATGATCGGATCAGCGCCAGCGCGGGAAACGTACTGCGACCACAAACTCATGAACTGCGTGCGCGCGTTCGAAGCGCGCAGGTCTGAGTTATACGCCTCATTCGTGATGTTATTAACGTTTGGCTGGGACGTGCGTCCGAGTTCGAGATCCTGCTTGGCGAGCCGGACCGCTTCCCAAGCCAACGCGAGCCGGCGCTCCGTCAGGTCCATCAACGTGCCGGCCGACTCGACGTTGCCCTGCAACGTGCGCAGTTCGTTCATCACGGTCTCGATGTAGTTCTCGAGATAACGCTCGTTGAGGCGCTTGGCGGCGAGCGCGGCGAGTTTGCCACCGCGGGCGGCAAAACCGTCGAACAGCGTCCAGCTGCCCACCACCGACAGGCTCGTCGTCACGGTCGGCGTCTGGGTAACTGACGTCGGCGTGGCGTTGGTGATGTTGCTCACGCCGTAGCTCGCGCTCGCGGAGAGTTTGGGCAGGAGGCGCGCGCGCTCGATCTGGTAGGACTTCTCGTTCTGCGCGATCTTGAGCTCGTAAATCTCAGCCTGTGGAAGGTCCCGCAGGGCCTCGGAGGACAGCTGCCGCAGGTATTCACCCAGCAACTCCGGCGCGAACTCGGGACGAGGCACCAGATCCGGCACCCGATCGGACTTGAAGTCCGGCTGTCCGGCGAGCTGCGCGAACAGACGCACGTTCGCCTCAAAATCCTGGCGGGTCGTGATCGAGTAATAACGCGCCTCCTCGGCCGCCAGGCGCGGTCCGAGGATTTCGCCCGTGGAAATTGTGCGATTGGCGAGACGCTCCTCCTGCACCGCGAGGTAGTCCTCCGCCATCTTTTGCGCGAACTCCTGGTTGCGGACGGCGAGCTTCTTCAGGATCAGCCCAAGGTACTGGCTGCGCAACGTGACGGCCAGCTCACGATACACCTCGGCATGCGTCTGCTCGCCGATCAACTGCTCGAGCTTGGCGATGTCCGCCTGCGCCTTCAGCGCGCCCCAGTGGAAGATCGGCTGGCTCGCATAAAAGTTGTAGAACAAGCCGTCGCTCTTGCTGTTCGAGAGCGGAAGGTCCTTCACCTCACTCTCGCTCCAGTTGTAGCTGCCAGACGCGTACACGGCCGGCAGCATCGACGAACGCGAGGTGATGTAATTGGCCTCGAGCCGCGCCGACTCGATGTTCTGGAACTGGACCTTGGGCGCCTGTTGCGCCGCCCGAATCAGAATCTCCCGCAACTCCGGCAGCAGGTCCTCGGGCAGGGAAACCGGCAGGTCGCTCGATTGGGCGAACAGCAGGCTGGTGGGGAAAGCGACCCCCGCAAGGGCAAGGCGGAGTCCGCGAAGCGAACGCCGTGACAGGCAAAACAAGGCACGGGAAGGCATGAGCGCTAGAGGCAGGCGAAAAACGGGATGGTGTGGCAACCCTCAAATCGAGCCGTGCTTCCCGAACCCCGTCAGACGGAAGTCTTGTCACCCGACAGGTGCGTGCGAGAATGGTCGTTTGATGAGTCGCCCCTACGTCCAGCATTCCGTGCGTAACGTTCCGGAGAAATTTCCGGGATCGACGCTGCCGGTCTCACGCAGGCGGCGGCCGGAGGCGAACGCAAAACCGGTTTGGTTGGGATGAAGGTGATCCATCCTCACTCGCCCGTGCACGCTGCGGCGGAGAATTCGCACCCCGGCCGCGAACGCACCGTCACTTTGATCACGATTGTCATTCCTCTCTACAACGAGGGGCGAAACGTTCCTCTGCTCGTCGAGCGTCTGCGCACTGCCCTGCAGCCACTGGGCCGGCCTTATGAGATCGTGCTGGTCAACGACGGCAGCGCGGACGACACCGGTGCCGCGATCACGCGCGCGGCTGAGGCGGACCAGAGGGTCAAAGGCATTCACTTGCGCCGCAACTACGGCCAGACGACGGCGTTGATCGCCGGTTTTCACCACGCGCGCGGCGATGTGATTATCACCCTCGACGGGGACCTGCAGAACGACCCGGCGGACATTCCGATGCTCCTCGCGAAACTCGAGGAAGGGTACGACGTGGTCTCGGGTTGGCGGGAGGACCGCAAGGACGATGCCTTGCGGCGCAATCTCCCCAGCGTGATCGCCAACCGGCTGATCTCGGCCGCGACGGGCGTGAAACTGCACGACTTCGGCTGCGCACTAAAGGCGTACCGGCGCGAGATCATCCGCCACGTCCATCTGTACGGCGAGATGCACCGCTTCATCGCCATCTACACGGTGTTGAGCGGAGCGCGGCTTGCGGAAGTGCCGGTGCGGCATCACGCCCGGCTGCATGGAAAATCCAACTACGGGCTGGAGCGCTCCTTTAAGGTCATCTTCGACCTGATCGTCGTGCTCTTCCTGCAGCGGTACGCGCAGAAGCCGATGTACCTGTTCGGCACGTGCGGGTTGTTCAGTCTTCTCGGCAGCTTTCTGGCCGGCGCGGGGGCGCTTTACTACAAGTTCTGGGGGAACAAAACGTTCATCGAGACTCCCCTGCCCCTGGTGTCGGGCGTGCTCTTCCTCACCTCTGTGCTGTGCGTGCTGCTGGGGCTGTTGGCCGAGCTCAGCCTGCGCATCTATCACGAGACGCAGGACAAACCGACCTACCTGGTCGCCCGGGCCGACAACATCGTGGCACGCGAGGACGCCTGCTAGCGCATGTGCGGGATTTGCGGCTTCATCGGGCCGGGCACGTCTCAGGACCTCCAGGCGATGACCGCGGCGCTGGCGCATCGCGGTCCGGACGCAGAAGGCACGTGGAGCGATCCGGCGCCAGCGGTCTATCTCGGCCACCGCCGGCTTTCGGTCGTCGACCTCGCGGGTGGAGATCAACCGATGGCGACGGCCGACGGCGATCTGGTGGTCATCTTCAACGGCGAGATCTACAACCACGTTGAGCTACGACGGGAGCTGGAAAAAGCCGGCCACACGTTCCGTACCGACCATTCGGATACCGAAGTCCTGCTGCAAGGCTACCGGGTCTGGGGCCGGTTGCTGCCGACGCGCCTGCAAGGGATGTGGGCGTTCGCCCTCTACGACCGGCGGCAACGCACGCTTTTGGCCAGCCGGGACCGGTTTGGGAAAAAGCCGTTTTTCTACACCCACCTCAATGGCGGTTTCGCGTTTGCCTCGGAGCTGACTTCTCTCCGGCTCCACCCCGCCATCCGGGCGCGCACGGAGCTCTCACCCATCGCCCTCCGGAAGTATTTTGGCTACGGCTACATTCCGGCTCCCCACACGATTTGGCGCGACATCTGGAAACTGCCGGCCGGGCACTCGCTGTGGTGCGAGGTGGATCGGCCACAGGAGGTCCGCCTGCAACGGGACTGGCGCTTCGAATTCGCACCCGAGCCCATCGAATCGGAACGCGCGGCGGCGCAGCGCGCCGCGGAAATTCGCGAAGCGTTGCGCGCCGCCGTTGAACGCCGCCTCGTCGCGGATGTGCCGGTGGGTGTTTTCCTCAGCGGCGGCATCGACTCGTCCGCGGTGACTGCATTGGCGGCGCAGCAGCGCGATGCCGGCAGCGTCCGCACCTTCTCGATCGGGTTCGAGGAGCCCAGTTTCGACGAAAGCGTTTTTGCACGGCAGGTGGCGCAACACTGCGGCACACGACACTTCGAGGAGCGGCTCTCGATCGAACAGGCCCGCTCGCTCCTGCCGGAGATCGTGCAGCGGCTGGACGAACCGATGGCCGACAGTTCGCTGTTGCCCACCTCGCTGCTCTGCCGCTTTGCCCGCCAACAGGTGACGGTCGCATTGGGCGGCGATGGAGGCGACGAGTTGTTCGCCGGATACGATCCCTTCCGGGCGCTCCGACTGGCGGAGCGTTACACGAAGCTTGTGCCGCGGCCCCTTCATCAGGCCGTGGCGATGCTGGCGGCGCGACTGCCGGTGTCGCATCGCAACATGAGCTTCGATTTTAAGCTCAAGCGGTTCCTCCGCGGCGTGCAGCAGCCACCGGCCGCCTGGCTGCCCACGTGGATGGCGCCGCTCGTGCCGGACGAGCTGTCGGAACTCTTTCAAGAGCCGGTCAGTGCGGAAGAGGTGTTTTCCGAAGCGATCGCGCTCTGGGACGGATCGTCGCACGCGTCACCGATTGATCGCGCGACGGAGTTCTACCTCAACCTTTACCTGCAGGATGACATCCTGGTGAAAGTGGACCGGGCGTCGATGGCGGTGGGGCTGGAGGTGCGTGCGCCGTTTCTGGATACACAAGTGGTTGAACTGGCCCGAAGGGTGCCGGCGGAATGGCGTTTGCGCGGTGGCCAGGGCAAATACCTCCTGAAGCGCGCGCTGGAGCCCTTGTTGCCCCGGGAAATCGTGCATCGCACGAAAAAAGGTTTCGGCATGCCCGTCGGTGCCTGGCTGCAGCGCGGGGTGCTAACGATCGAGCGTCCGGCGCTGAACCCGGAGTTCACGCACGCCAAACTGGCCGAACACCGCGCGGGCCGGCGTGACCACCGGGCGTTTCTCTGGGCAGTGTGGCTGCTCAGCGAGTGGAAAGGCAGACACGTGGGATGAGGCTGCTCCTGATCAATTACGAGTACCCGCCGGTTGGCGGCGGCGCGGCGAATGCCACGTGGGAAATCGCCCGGGCCTTGGTACAGCTCGGTCATGAGCCGGTCGTGTTGACCGCGCGCTACTCGGGACGGCTGCCCGACGCCGCCAACCCCGGGATCAAGGTCATCGAGGTTCCGGCCGTGCGGCGATTCACTGATCGGTGCACGACTTGGGAGATGGCGACGTTTGTGGCAAGCGCGACGGTTCGTGTCCGGCGTCTCCTGCGGCAGGGGCGCATTGAAGGCATGATCGCGTTCTTCAGTATCCCGTGCGGACCGGTCGCGTGGTGGGGTTGGCGTGGAACGAAGATCCCCTACGTTGTCTCGCTTCGCGGCGGCGACGTGCCAGGCAACGAACCATCGCTCGCTCGCACGCATCGACTTCTGCGGCCGTTGCGGCATGCGGTGTTGCGGCATTCCCGTGCGATTGTGGCGAATTCCGACGGGCTGAAAGCCGCTGCGGAAGCGGCCGACCCGTTTCCGGTGCAGGTCATCCCGAATGGCGTCGACACGGAGTTCTGGAGCCCGGCTCCGTCGCCCCCGCCCCCCACCCCGTTCCGTTTTCTCTTTGTGGGCCGGCTGCAACCGCAGAAG
>JAEWIY010000153.1 GCA_023386835.1 Verrucomicrobiota bacterium | reverse complement strand
GCCCTGCCCTGCATGATCGGTGAACACCGCCTCGCCACCGCGCCCCATGCCAAGTTTGGCGAAGCGGCAGACCGGCAACCCCGGCTCCTCCTGCAACAGGTCCTCCACCAGGTCGCCGACCAGCGCGCCCCGCTCGCCGACGTGCACGACCGACGGCGTCTGGAAACGCTGCGGATCACGCCGCGACGGGATCAACGTCGGCGTGCCCGCCGCGTTGATATAGCTGACGAGCGAAAACGTCGTGCCTAGATCGATACCAACAATCATGCCGGGCAATCGTCGCGGTTCACTGGTTTACTTGCAGGGTGCTGAGTTTGCCCGTGCCATTGCAACGACTGCAGGACCAGCTGCTGTGGAGCTTGCCGCTGCCGGAGCACGAATAACAGTCCTCGCGCCCCGTGCCCTTGCAATAACTGCAGCGAACATTGCCGAGCATCTCCCAAGTGATGTATCCATTACCCTTGCACGGCGTGCAGCGGAACGTGCCGCGCCCTGAACAGTCGCCGCATTGCTGGCTGGATTCGTGATAACCCCGAGAGCTGCAGTCCGGGCAGTTGTGCTTGAGCGCGGAGAGCTGGGCGAAGCTGTAGGCCAGCTTCGCGAGCGTGAACTCCTGCTTCACGATGAAATCGGTCCGATAGCGGGAGAACTTCGGGTGGCGCAGCTCCAACTGGTGCGTGCCCGGCGCGTGATCGGTCAGCGTGACCTCATTCTTCCCAATCCGCTTGCCGTCGACCCAGATCTCCGCCTCCGGCTCGGCCACCGTGATGCGGACATGCTGCGGCCGCTGGTCCAGCTTGATCGCCGCATGCCGGTCGACCTCCACGGTTACGACGCCGGCCACATCCTTGTATCCAGAGCGGGACAACTTCACGTGCACCTGACCCGGTGGCGCCTCGTTCAGGAGGGCCGGAGTCGTTCCGCGCACCACCCAGCCCAAGTCGTTCCACGCTTCGAACGGCACTCCCGACGGTTGCGACTCGACCTCAAAGGATCCCTGCGGAAAGTCGGCGCGCAGCACGTACTGATCCTCGGCCGTGAGGCGCATCTCCGCCGTCTGCTCCGGCCAGCCCGGACGGAAGAAGCGGGCCTGCGCCACCTCGGCGACAAACTCGCCCGCCTGCAGCAACGTCGGATCGTCCCTGGACAGATCGTACACATGGGTCAGCGGCGTGCCCTTGATCTCGCCAGGTGTGGTGCCCTCAAACACCCGTCCGTACGCATCCGTGTAGCGGTACGGCAAACCCAGCGGACTGCTCAAAACCACGACCCGGGCACTCGCGTTGATCAGGTAATCGCGTCGCTCCTTCACCTCAGGTTCAATCCGAGCGAGCTCGGCCTTCAACTCGTCAACCGCAGCCACGGCCTCATCCACCGCCTTGGCCTCAAGCAACTGCTCCGCTCGTGCCCGCGCGACCTTGCTCGGGTGGCGCACGAGGTAAGCCTTCAACCACTGCGCAAACAGGTCCTGTCGCGCCGCGAGCGCGGAGAGCTCCGCCTTCCGCTCGGGCGGACCGTCGCGGAAGCCGCGGACTTCGGAGCGCAGTTCACTCGCCCGCCGCTCTGCGTCACGCAGGTCACTTTCGTAGGCCTCCCACGTGACCCGCGCTTCCGCCAGCTGGGTGCGCAGTTGTGTCGCGAGTTTGGTGATACGCTCGGCTTCGGCGGCCGCGTCCTGCTGTCGCTTGAGCTCGGCGGACTTCGCTTCGGCCGCGGCCTCCGCCGCGAGGCGCGTCTGCTCCGCTTTCTCCGCCCGCGTCTTCATCACCCACCAGCCGCCGGCGGCGAGCACGACCAGAGCGACGAGCGTGACCACAATGAACTCGCCGTTTCCCTTCTTCGGGCGGGATGACGGTTTGGGCTCCTGCCGCGATGGCGTGGGGGCCGGTGTGGGCGATACTGCTGCTGGGCCCCTCGGCTTCGCTCCCACTTCCGGCGCGGTGCTGACGGAGTCGTCCCGGCTCAGGACGGGCAGCAGCGAAGAGTCGGCCGCGAGCACCAGGGTTTCAAAGGCGGTCGTGATCTCGGCCAAGCTGGCGCGGTACTTGGCCTGGAGCCCAGGCGTAGGCGCCTTGGCGATCTTCTCCTCCAGGCGGCGCCTGAGCTCGAGGAAACGCGCCTCCAGCTGTTCCGGCGTGGCGTCCGGGGGAAGATCCAGCAGTTGCGCGGCAGCAGTCGTCGTCATCGATGAAAAGGTTCGGGCGATGGATCAGCGGGCGGGTGACGCGGCGCGGAACTTCACTTCCGCGAAAATCCCGTCCCACGGGGACAACCCGAGGTCCACCTCCTGCACGTAGTCCGGTTGCCCGGGGCAACTGATGCGCAGGATCCCCGGCCCCGACCCGACAAAACGCTCTTCGTTCATGGGCGTGGTCCCGGTGACCACCAGGAGGTTGTCGCCATCAAAACGCGACTCGATCGTCCAAATCAGCCCTTCCGGCTGGGTGATCAGTTCCAGCGGCGTTTGATCATAAAAAATCAGCCACTGCCGATCGATCAGCCCGTCCGCATCGCTGTAGTACGCCAGCAACTCCAGCCGACGGTCTTTCAACTGCTCCTCCGAGTGGGTCTCCAGCATCGATTTCAGCACGTCGGCCAGGGACCAGACGAGCAGGTCTCCCTCGAGACTTCGGCGCAATTCCTCCAAAGCCGCCCGCTTGGCCTCAATTTCGGCGAAGAGCTTCGCGCGCCAAATCGCCGGGCGATGCGGCGAGCGACGATACTCAGCCTCCAGCGTCGGGAGGTCGCGCTGATACTCGCGGATCTTTTCGGTCAATTTCGGGCGCAAAGCCGCCACGCTGGCGATCAGCTCCCTGGCCGTCGGCAGGGTTTCGTAACCGAAGTGCTCCGGGCCGGCATTCTCCGGCAGAATCGGCTCCGAGTTTTCCGCCACCGCCAGGCCGACCGATTTTGACCCGTCCGCGCTTGCCGTCGCCAGCGTACTTACGTCGCCACTACGCGGCGAACTCTGCGCTTTCATGATCGGCGCAAGGGTCAGCAACACCAGACACAACCCGCACGTCGCGCGGCTACTCAGACGCAGCGCCCAGGATCGGAACAAGGGTTTCGTCAGGTGGTGGGCGACTGCTCGGGAGGAGCAGCGACGGGTAAAGGTCCTGGGCGTTTTCAAAGCTGGAGGGAGCCTTCAACGTGTTTGAGTTTGGCGACGGCGACCCGTCCGACCTCAGTCGGTCGCACGACGGCCTGGCTCGGGAGCTTGGTCACGTCGCATTCGACGTAAGTCTCCTCGCCGGGCACCACCGGGATCGTGACCCTCAGGTCTTCGCTCGCGATCTTCAGACCAACCGCCAGGTCGCCGGTGGGCACCCGCAACGTCAGGCGGTCATTGTTGCCCAGCGTGTAGCGGCGACCCTCGATCGTCAGGTAGAGCTTCCGGCCGCTGGCGGTAAAGCGGGACGGGCGATAAAAATGCACGATCGACTCCTTCGCCACCACCGGGGCCTTGCCGAGCTCGAGCACACAACGAAAGCCGATGTTCACGCTCGCGTTGCCGGCGAGTTCCCCGGCGCGCGCGGACGACGGCAGATACGGCAGCGTCACATTCCAGCCACTACCGCGGACGACATGCCGGAACGGGTCCGCCGGGTTCATCAGGTCGGCGCACCATTCCCAGACGTTGCCGCCCAGGTCGTGAAGGCCAAACCGATTGGCCGGAAAGGAGCCAACGGGAGCCGTGTACGCGTAGCCGTCGCTGTATCCGTCAATGATTCTCCAGGCACTGGAGATCTGGCGCGTGGACTCGTCGAGGTAGTTGCCAGCTCCTGACGGTGGTGGATACTGATTTCCCCAGGGATAACCCTTGGCGACACCCGCCTTCAGAGCGGGGATTTGGTGCGGGTCTTCCGCCAGATCCACCGCCACACTCCACTCGGCGTCGGTCGGCAACCGATAGTGGTCGTACGGACCGATCCGACCGTCCGCGCGCTCGCGCTCCGTCAACCACTCGCAAAACGCTTTCACATCGAGCAGGTTCACTCCCACCACGGGATGCGTGTCGTCCTGGGCGAACCCGGGATTGGTCCAGTTGTGCAGGCCGTGCGGGCCGAAGACGCCTTGGGCATTGTAGGAGTAGACGATGCTCGCCGGCGAACGTTTGGTCGCTTCCACGAACGCGGCATAATCGCCCCGCCTCGTTTCCCAGATCCCGAACAGCACCTCCGTGCCCGGAACGGGCGCAAACCGCATTCCAAGACCGTTCTCGAACGGAGCACCGGCGGCCGGTTGCGGCCAGCGTTCAAGCTCCACGTTGGCGATGAGCGTCGCTCGCGACCCAACCGTCTGCCGCACGTTCGCAGCCCGATACCCGACGGCCCGAACGGCGAGCTCCACATCGCCGGGAATCAGCTCGAGCGTCAGCGGCGTCACTCCGATCTTTTGCTCCTTTCGGAAAACCGCGGCCCCGGAGGGCACAGAGGTAACAGTTAACGTCCCCGTGAGAAATTCCGCCGACACTGTCTGCTCATTGCCCGGCGACAGGACCACACGACGCTCCACCTCCGACCAGCCTTCACGCCGCCACTGGATCCGCAGCTCACCGCTGGGCACCGCCGCCAGATCGGCCGGCGTTTTCCCGGTCTCCCGATAGCCGGCGCTGTTCGTCACCTCGAACGGCAGCCCGGCCGGATCAGACCGAACCTGCAGTCGTCCTTCTGGAAAGGCCGGAGACACCGCGACGGTTTCGTTCCGCTCCACCCGCACCGTCGCCTCATGGACCGGCCAGCCCTCCGCGCGTTGCACCCGCACCTTGAGCGCACCCAGCGGCAACTCACCCCGGAAAGGCGTCACGCCTTCGTTCGTGCGGCCGTAGGCATCGGTGAAGGTGTACTTCAATCCCATCGGCTCCGACAGGATCTCCGCCGCCCCGAACAGGGTGAGCAGCACCTTCGCCTGGCCGCGAATCTCCTCCTCCGCCGCGGACAACGCAGTGCCGAGCGATTGAGCGACCGAGGCCGCATCATCCAGCGACTTGGTCGCGAGAAAGGCGTCGAACTTCGCCAGCTGTGCCTTGATGGCGTGCCGGGTCAGATAAGGCTGCAACCAGGCGACCCACTCGCTTTGCGCATCCAACTGCGCCTGCAGTTCCGCGACGATCGGAGCCGGCAGATCGCGCGTATTCCTCAGATCACTACGCAGTTCGGCCAGCCGGCGTTCGGCCGGCTGCAATTCACGCTCGATCGCTTCCCAGCGGACCTGCGCTTCCGCCAACGCGGCGCGCAGCTGCGCGAAACGCGCCTCCTGCCGGGCCTTGTCTTTTTCAGCTTCGGCGGCCACGCGGTCGGCTTCCGCCTTCGCCGCGGCGGCGGCGTCAGCCTCCTGGCGGGCGCGCTCGGCCTGCTGCTGCCGCGTCTGCATGACCCACCAACCGCCCCCACCCAGCACGGCGAGCGCGAGGATCAACACCGCCACAAATTCCCACGAACCTTTCCGACGCCGAACCGGCGCGGACGGTTGCCGCACCGCTGGAGGAGCAACCACGGCCGTTGCGGCCGTGACAGGGACCCGGACTGCGCCCGCAGTCTCTCCGGACGGTCGTTGCAACACGGGCAGCGTCGAAGCGTCTGCCGCCAGCGTCAGTGTCTCAAACGCGGTCGTGATCTCCGCCAGCGACGCCCGGTACTTCTCCTTGAGACCCGGCGTGGGAGCCCGGGCGATGCGGTCCTCCAGCTTGGCCCGCAACTCTTGGTAACGTGCTTCGAGTTGTTCCGGCGAAGAGGTCGCGTCGATTCCCAGCAGATGGGCGGCGTCGGCAGGAGTCATGGGTCAGGTCGAGGTCTGCGCGGGCAAAAAGGCTTCCGCGTGGCGTCGGAACAAAGAGGGGAGCGCCCCTCGGGACGATTGCCGGAAGCGTCGGGCCGCGGCGCCGGCGTCGCCGTCACGTGGATACGCTATCAGCCTTTCCCGACCGATTTGCTTCATTCCGGAAAAAAGGACGTGCATCAGAAGCCGCTGGCGTTGCGCGCCGCGCTGGCCGCCTCCCGCGCCGAGTCCTCGGCCGCGTCCGCTGCACGGCGAGCGGCTCGCGCCGCCTCTTCGGCTGATTCCGCGGACCGCTCGGCCGTCTTCAGGTGCACATTGTAGATGTCTCCGGTGTGCTTCTGCGCCTCCCCCAGCAGAATCGTAATGTCGTTGCGATCCTCCTGGGCCGCGCCGCGCAGGGCGATCACCTCCTGCCGAAGGTCCTCCACCTCCTTCTTCAACTGGCGCATCGCGTCAAGCACGCCGCCGGCCAGAGTATGAAGCTCCTGAATACGCGCAAACTCCTGCCGGGCATCGGCCAGGACGTGCTCGATCTCGCTCAGCCGCTGCTGCGCGTCCTGCCGGGCATCGGCCGCGCCACGGGCCTCATCCTCGGCGCGACGGCTGGCCTGCGCGCTCGCCTCCGCCG
>JAEWIY010000150.1 GCA_023386835.1 Verrucomicrobiota bacterium | reverse complement strand
TGGATGAGCAGCGATCCGGCTGTGTCGCGATTAAACGAATACGTGGAGCCGTTGGTTGTTCCGGCGGTCGACGGAAGCTCGAGTCGGTCCAGTCGGCCGTCGTGCACCTCGATCGAGCCCGCGACCGGAGCGTTGGCCCAGACCGCGCGCAGGGTCAGTACGGCGGTTTCGCCGCGAGCGGTGCTGAGCAGGAGCGCGATGATCAGCCAGGCGGTGAGGCGCACGCCGTCGGGAAAGCGGAGGAAAACACGAGAAAAAGAGCGCGGACACGCAGCCGGGAGGGGCAGGGGCATGGGGTGAAGGCCGCCGACACTACCGAGAGTGCGAAATGAGCCGAGAAGGAAACGAACAATCCTGTTTCCTTCGGCTGTGGTCGCTCCTCCGCGGCGAGCGTCGAGGCGGCCGCGGGGCCGGAATGCGTGGATTCAGCCGACGCCGGGCTGGTTGGCCGTCGCCGAAGAACGAACTTCGGGGGACGAGAATGTTAGCGCGTTTCGAGCGTCACAACCGCCGGCGGCAGGCCGGGCGTGGTGAATCGGACTTCAATGGTGCCCGCTTCACCCACGGCTTGGACGTAGGCCACGAGGCGACCGCGGAAGGCGTTGTGCATGGCGTCGGTGTAGTCGCTCATGTCGCGATTATTGCCGGCCTCCAGTCCCAGCAGCCGGGCCGGTCCTTGCACATCGCAAGTGATGGTGTTCTCGGCCGTCATCACCGGAATCCCGTCATCATCCACCACTTGTAGTTCAATGATGGAGACACCGCGGGCGCGATCGATTGGCTTGGCCTCCGTGACAACCTGAATCTTCTCTGGCGCGCCGGCGGTCCGCAGGGTGGAACGGCAGATCTCGGCGCCTGTTGCATCAAGCCCCACAAGTTCGAGTGTGCCGGCCTCGAACGGGAGATCCCACGCCATCACGCCGGTTTCGGGGTCGTACGGTTGCACGTCGCCCACCGGAGAACCGTTGAGGAGCAGGCGTGCCTGCGGCGCGTTCGTGTAGCCGAGCACGCGCACGGGCTGGCCGGGTTCGTAGTTCCAAACTGGCCACGCGTCGATCGACTTCCGGTTTTGTTCAGGCACTGGCTCGGTGCCGAGGTGAGCCACCGGGCGGTCCGACCAGAGGGATTCCCGGAAACGGCCGCGAGGTTTGAGCGCGCCGCTGAGGTCGATCAAGCCGGAGTAGAAGCCGCGCGTCGGCCACTCCCGCGCTTCGCCCAGATAATCGATGCCGGTCCAGAGGAACTGGCCGAAGATGTAGTCGTTCTCGACGACCGCACGCCACGATTTGAGCGAATGCCCGTTCTCGCTCCCGTAGATCACGCGGTTGGGATACGCGGTGTGGTCGATCGCGTAGCGATCCTCCGTGTAGTTGTAGCCGACGATGTCGAGAGCGGCTGGATACTCGGTTTCGTTCGACATCACGACGCCGGCAAGGGCGGCCGTCACCGGCCGGGACGGGTCATGCCGACGGACTTCGGCGGCGAGGCGATGCGCAATCGCGCCGAGGCGGCGCGCGTCGGGCTGTCCGGGTTTGTAGCCGCCAAACATCGGCTGGTTGATGGACGTGCCGGCGAGCACCGGATGCGAGTACGGGTCGTTCGGGTAGTCGACTTCGTTGCCGATGCTCCAGGCGAAGATCGACGGGTGATTACGATCGCGCCGCACCATGTCCGCGACGTCGCGGCTGCTCCACTCCTCGAAGAAGTCATACGAGCCTTCGTAGCCGGGTTCGCCCACGTTCCAGCCCTTCAGCCATTTCCGCTTGGGGAATTCCCACTCGTCGAACGCTTCGTCCAGGACGAGCAAACCGAGTTCGTCGCAAAGTTCGTAGAGATCGGATGCCTGTGGATTGTGGCTGGTGCGGACGGCGTTGCAGCCGATCTGCTTCAAGGTCAACAGGCGCTTCCGCCAGACGTCGCGCGGCACCGCGGCTCCCAGCACACCGGCGTCGTGGTGCAGGCACACCCCCTTCATCTTCATCGCTTCGCCGTTGAGGAAGAAACCGCGATTCGGATCGAACGTGAAGGTGCGAATCCCGGTGCGCGTGGTCGTCGTATCCAGCGTTTGCCGACCGCGGAGAACGGTCGTCCGCACGTCGTAGAGATGGGGCGTGTGCACGCTCCAGCGTCGCGGATCGCGCAACGTGAGCGCGTCCGTCCGGTGCTCGTTGCTGCCCGCCGCGACCTTCAGTTCGCTCTCGGTCTGCGCGAGCACCGAACCGTCGGTATCCAAAATCTCGTGCCGGAGTTGTACGGTCGCGTCGGCACTGCTGTCATTGCGCACGTCGGCATCGACATCGATCCGTACCTCCTGGCCGCCGTCCTCGCCCAGGCGCACAAAGACACTCCATGGCGCCAGGTGAACCGGATGCGCCCGAACCAGATGGACGTCGCGGTAAATGCCGGAACCGGTGTACCACCGCGAGTCGGCGGAGCGGCTGTGGTCGACGCGGATCGTGAGCTCATTGGCTTCGTCGAACCGCACGTGGGGCGTCGCGTCGTAGTAGAACGACACATACCCGTTGGGGCGCCGGCCGAGCAGGTGGCCGTTGAGGTACACTTCGCTCCGGTTGTAGATGCCTTCAAAATACAGGTACACGCGTTCGCCGTCCGTTTGGCGCGGGATCGAAACGACCTTGCGGTACCAGCCCACGCCGCCGGGCAGGTATCCGGTGCAGCTGGCCAACGCTGGATCCAGCTGTCCACGAACGCTCCAGTCGTGCGGCAGTGTCACGGGTTGCCACATCGGATCCCCGGCCGGCGGTGCGGGCGTGGAGACGGTCTCCACCAGGCAGAACTGCCAGTCTTCGTTGAGCCGCGTTGAAGCGCCGAACCCCAGACGGGCCTGCAACAGCCCGGCACAAGCGACGAACAAGAGCGAAAGGAGGAGCCGAGGTTTCATGGAGGGGGGAGGGAACGCAAAGGGTGAGCGTGACGCGCTCAAGTGTGCCCAGCCTCATCGACCATGTTCACTGGCGCGAGGTCGGACAGTTCGATCGAAGCGCGATGTCGATCGAGGTGGTGAGCGACGGTTGGCGCCGTTGCCGGAGCCGGAAACCTCAGGCGAACAGCGTACGCAGGAAGTGCAGGCCCTGTCGCGCGAAGGTGTCCTGGTCGGGCGCGCGTCGGTGCCAGATGCAAACGGCGCCGGCGAGATCCCGATTCTCGGGCGTGAAACTCTCGATCACCACCAACCCGTCGTAGCCGACGGCTTCGAGCCCGCGGCGGAACGCGCTCCACGGGGTGAGTCCCGTCCCCGGGATGCCGCGATGGTTTTCCGAGACCTGCACATGGCACAACCGGTCGCCCGCGGCGCGAATCGCCTGCTCGAGATCGGCTTCCTCGATTGTCAGGTGGAAGCTGTCGATCATCACCCGGGCACGTGGATGCGCAACGTCTCGCGCCAGCTGCACCGCGCGCTCGACCGTGTTAACCATGTCGGTCTCGAAGCGGTTGATTGGCTCGATCGCGATATCGACCGCGCGTTGGTCCGCCAGTTCGCAAGCCGCTCGCACGCCTTCGACCGCGCGTTGCCATTCCGCCGAACGCTCCGCGTCCGGCAGCGGGCGGCGTTTGCCGACTTCCGAGTAGAGCGGTCCACACACCGCTGACCCGCCCACCACGGCGGCGAAATCGAGCGCCTGTTTCAGGTACTCCAACGTGGCGCTCCGCACCGCCGGATCGGCGTGTGAGAGATCTCGACCGGGACCGAACACGCCGCAGACGGAGGCCGTCAGCCCGTGATCGTCGAGCAGTTGACGCAACCTTTTCGCGTCGAGCAGGGAAAGGTCTTCCAGCGGCAGCTCAACCGCGTCGAATCCGAGAGCCGCGACGTGCGGCAGCAACGTTTCCGCGGTCTGAGTCGTCAGGGGTGAGGTCCACAACCAGGTACTGGCTCCAAAATGCATGAATAAAGGGGGTTGGTGCGGTCGGGTGGCCGTACACCACTCGACCTGCGCTTCTCATGGCGTAATGATGCACGAGCGCAGCCGACCGGTCTAGGAACCGATGGCACACGCGGCGTGTATGATTTCGCCGTCGCGCTGCGATGGGCCGTTCAGGGCCGGTGGTGCGCGCGCCGATACGCGCTCGGCGGCAAGCCCATGACCTTGCGAAACTGCCGGGAAAAGTCGCTGTGGTCATAAAAGCCGACTTCGAGCGCCACCTCAGTGGGCCCACGGTCGGTGGTGCTCAACAGGTCTGCCGCGATCGCGACACGCAGCCGGATCAGGTAGGTCCGCGGACTCATCTGAAACGTCTGCCGAAACCGCCGCTCAAAGTGGCGGACGGACAGGTGGGAGAGCTGCGCGAGGTGAGCGACGTCGAGCTTCTCGGCGTAGTGCGCCTTCAGGTGATCGACCGCCCGCGCGAGTTCGAGGTAGGGTTGCAGGGCGGCTCGGGCGCCTTCGTAGCTGCGCACGGTGCCGCAGAGACCGCAGACTTTTCCGTCCTGGTCGTGCAACGGCAGCTTGTTCGTCTGGTACCACTCCGGCTGGCCGAGCGCGTTCGGAAAGAGTTCGATGATCCCGAGCACCGGCCGGCCCGTTTCGAGCACCTTGCGATCGCCGGCGCGGTAGTGTTGGGCCAATGCGGGCGGAAACACATCGTCGTCGGTCAGCCCGATCAGTTCGTCCTCGGACGTGTAGCCGCAACGTCGGGCAAAGGCTTGATTCGCAAAGGTGATCCGGCCCTGCAGGTCCTTCGCAAAAAAGAGCGTGCTGCCCAGGTGATCGAAGAGCAGGCGGAACTGTCCTCCGGCCAGACGACGTGCCCAGGCGTCGCGTGCTTTGAGACGACGGGATGGCGTTTCCATACACCGAAGACCGCCGCAAGCTTCCTATCGCGTCAACGCCGGCTAGGTTATGGTGAGTGCCCCCCTGTTACCTGTCCCCGATGCGATCGTATTCCCTGATCCTGTTTGTTGCCGCGTTGCTTTTGGTGCCGTCACGCGGCGGTGCCGCTCCGTCGCCGCTCGTGCTCCCACAGGCGGAGGCTCGCCGGCTCGAGGTGCTGTTCCTTGGTGCGCCGACGAAGAACGGCCCGCACCATGACCCGATTACGCGCTACCGGGTGCTGAAGCAGGCGACGGGGGTGCATGGCATCAACCTCACCTACAGCGAAGACCTGCAGGAGGCGCTCCGGCCGGAGTTCCTGGCACAGTTTGACGCGCTGCTGCTGTACGCGAATTGGGATCACCTGGCGCCCGCTCAGGAGCGTGCGCTGCTTGAGTACGTGGAGGGCGGGCGCGGTTTTCTGCCGATCCATTGCGCCTCGGCGTGTTTCGGACACTCGGACGCTTTTATCCAACTGGTCGGTGGACGGTTCAAACGTCACGGCGGAGAAGTTTTTGCCCCGGTTACCATCGCTCCGGATCATCCGGCGATCGCGGGAGTGCCGACGTTGGAAGCGTGGGACGAAACGTATGTGCATGATCGGCACGGGGACGACCGCACGATCCTGCAAGTCCGTCGCGACGCGAATGGCGACGAGCCTTGGACGTGGGTGCGCACGCCAGGCCGTGGTCGCGTTTTCTACACCGCGTCGGGACATGATCACCGGGTGTGGGATGAGCCTGCCTTCCAATCGCTGCTGGTGGGAGCGATTCGCTGGGCCGCGGGGCCCGAAGCGCTCGCGAAACTGGAGCGGCTGGCGTTGCCCAAACTGGAAGAGCAGGAGGTGTTGCTGCCGGGTTACCGCCAACGCAAAGCCATCACACGTGCCCAACAGCCGCTGTCGGCCGAGGAAAGCGCAAAGCTGATCCAGGTGCCGCCCGGCTTCGAAGTCGCTCTGTTCGCCTCCGAGCCGGATATCGTCAACCCGATCTACGTGGCGTGGGACGAGCGTGGACGTGCCTACGTGATTGAAACGATCGATTATCCCAACAACTTGCAGGAGGGCAACGTGGGACACGACCGGATCACGATCTGTGAAGATCGCGACGGTGATGGCCGCGCGGATACGTTCACGCGCTTCGCCGAAGGGCTGTCGATTCCCACCTCGCTCGTCTTTGTCAACGGGGGCGTGCTCTGCACGAACGGGACGCAGATCCTGTTCCTCAAGGACACCGACGGCGATGACCGCGCTGATGTGCGTGAGGTCGTGCTCGACGGTTTCAGCATGGCCGACACCCATGCGGGCCCCTCGAACTTCCGTTACGGTTTCGACAATTGGATCTACGCGACCGTCGGCTACTCCGGCTTCGAGGGCACAGTCGGCGGCCAGCCGCTGACGTTCACGCAAGGGCTGTTTCGCTTCAGCCCCGACCTACGCCACGTCGAGCTTCTGCAGAACACGACCAACAACACGTGGGGCCTCGGCTTCATGGAGGACTTCACCATCCTCGGATCGACGGCCAACGCCAATCCCTCGTGGGTCTACACGCTGCCGGCGGACCGATTCGCCGCGCTCGGCATGACCCAGCCGCGCACGCCGCGGGCGGACAATGATCCGGCGTTCTTCCCCAGTTCGATGGATATCCGGCAGGTCGATGCGCACGGACGGTACACGTCGGCGGCGGGCCACGCGTTCTACACCGCTCGACGGTTTCCGGCGGAGTACAATCACCGGATTGCGTTTGTGACGGAGCCGACGGGCAAGCTGGTGGCGCAGTTCGCCGTTACGCCGGCCGGCGCGAGTTTCAAGGCGGCGCAGCTGCCCAACAATCTCTTCAATAGCGCGGATGCGTGGAGTTCGCCCGTCTTGGCCGAGGTGGGACCGGACGGAGCCGTCTGGATATGCGACTGGTACAATCTGATTATCCAGCACAACCCGACGCCCACGGTGACGTCGGCCGGCATGGAAGCGGTCACCGGCAAGGGCAACGCCTACGCCACGCCGCTGCGCGACCAGCAGCATGGCCGCATCTGGCGGGTGTATCCACGCGGGACCGACAACGATCCCCGGCCCGCCCTCGACGTGGCCCGACCGGAGACGCTGGTGGCGGCGCTGCAGCATTCCAATCTGCTTTGGCGGTTACACGCCCAGCGGCTGCTCGTCGAGAGCGGTGCGGCAAAAAGCGAGCGCAACGAATTGGTCAGGCTCCTCGGAAAACCCGGACCGGCGGCCGTGCATGCGTTTCACGCGCTGGCGGGCACAAACCAGCTGACGGCCGACCAGGCGATCGCCGCGTGGAAGGGTAACGATCGGGGTCTGCGCCGCGGCGCGCTCGAGTGGCTGGCCGTTCACGCCCCGGATCGGCTGCGCGATCAGGTGTTGCAGCACCGCGACGGGTTGCCGGCGTCGGATGCCCGCGACCTGCTGGAGTTGTTTGGCGCTCTCTCACGCCTGCCGCAGGATGAGGAACTCGGCCGCCGGGTCTTCGCTTGTTTGCAGGAGAACACGTTCGGTTTGCTGCAGGATCCGGCGTTGCTGGATGGGTGGCAGATGGTGGCCCGCGCGCAGGCGGACACCGTGCTGCGGCTCGCGCTGGCGGCGAACCTGCCAATCGACCAGCTGGATACCGGTCCGGCCGGACAAATGTTGCAGATCGTCGCGTACGTTGCGGCGAACGATCCGAAGCGCCGGGAAGCGCTGCGGCGCGATGCGAGCGGCCGCGACAATGCCTTTGCGCAGTTCGTCCTCAAAGGCCTGGAAGAGTCCCTGAAACCAGCAGCCGAACCGCGTTTCCCGCGGGACGAAGACGTTCTCCGGCGTGGCGCTGCTATCTACACGAACCGCTGCGTCGCCTGCCACGGACTGGACGCTCAAGGTGTTGAGGGAGCGTTCCCGCCGCTGGCCGGTTCGGAGTGGGTCGTGGGCGAACCAGGCGTTCCGATTCGAATCGTGCTGCACGGGCTGCACGGTCCCATCACCGTGGCCGGGAAGTCGTTCGACAGCATCATGCCTCCGGTCGTCGACCTGACGGAGCAGGACGTGGCGGATGTCATCACGTACATTCGGCAGAGCTTCGGCAACGACGCGCCGGCCGCGACCTTGGAGCAGGTTCGCCAAGCCCGCCGCGGCAACTGGGGGCGTGGTCTTTGGACAGCGGAGGAACTCTCGGCGCTGCCGTCGCCGTAACGGTTTCTCATTGGCGACCTAATCGCCCACCGCGATCGTTTGGTCCGGAAAAGAAGTTGGCCGGTCGCCTACCCCTAAGCGACCGGCCATTTGCTTTCT
>JAEWIY010000125.1 GCA_023386835.1 Verrucomicrobiota bacterium | reverse complement strand
GGGGCCCGCTCCTCCCCACCCACCTCACCCCCTCCCTCCTTTTCGATGAAGTTGAATCCTTTTGGCCGCACCGGCCTGCACGTGTCACCGCTTTGCCTCGAACTGCCGCCCGCCCCGGCCTCGCGCGAGAAGTCGTTCGCGCTGCTGGACTCGTTTCATCACGCCGGTGGAAACCTGATCCAGCTGACGCTCTCGACGCCGGACGCCGGCGCGACGATGGACGACTCCGCACGCGCGGAGTCGCACCTGCGCGAGTGGTGGCGCCACCGCTTTATCCCACGTCGCGATCTTTTCCTCAGTCTTCGCCTGGTGCTTCAGCCTGCTTCCGGAAACGGCCGCTCCGCCTCGGAGCAGATCCGCGCCGCCTACGAGGCGACGCTGCGACGATTGCAGACGGAGCACCTGGATATGCTGTTCCTGGAGTGGACCGACGCGTTGCTGCCGATCGAGGAAACGTTCGCAGTGGTGGCGCAGCTGATTCGCGACGGACATCTGCGTTACGGTGCGGTGGCCGGTTTCGCCAACTGGCGTATTGCCGACCTGATCGCCCGCTCCCGGCGCAACGGCATCGCGCGTCCCGAAGCGATGCAGGTCGTGTTCCCGTTCCTCGAACGCCAGCGCGCCGATGAGGAGAGCCTCGAAGTCGCACGCGAATACCGCCTGGCGCTGTTCGCACGCGCACCGCGCACGGGCAGCCGCCTGTCCCGGCCACCTCCGCTGACGTTGTTTCCTGGATACACGCACACCGGCCGGGTGCTCGACGGTGTGTACCGCTGCGCCCGCGAACGCGGCATCAGCCCCACGCGGATGGTCTATGCCGGCGTGCTGAGCGACGCCGCCGTCACTTCGATGGTGCTTCGCCCTCGTTCGGTCGCCCACCTGCTCGACGCAGTCGCAGCCACCCGTTTGACGCTCACGCCGGACGAAGTCCGCCTGCTTCAGGGGCACACGCTCCCGCGCACCCGCTCCGCCCGGGCGGCGTCCAACGGACAGCTTCATTCTTCCCACACACCGATCACCCATCCCTTCGTCGTGTCGGCGTCGGACTCCGTCGCCTTCGCGTCCCCCCTTCATTCTTCCTGATATGCATCTCGCCTACCATCGACGATTACCCAACCCATTACACTCCCGACGCACGCCAGCGTCTCGCGCTTCGCGGCGCTGGATCTCGGATCACGACCACACGAAGCTCACCGCGCTGCTGAACAATCCCAACCGGGATGCCCGCACGGAGTGGAGCTATACGCGGCTGCGCGAAATCCTGCAGCAGGCCCGAATCGTGCCGGCGGCCCAACTGCCGCCCGGCACCGCGCAACTGGACTCCATCTGCACGGTGTCCGGCGAACGCCTCGCCCAGCCCCTCCAGTTTACGGTCACCCTGCCGGCGGAAGCTGACCCGACAGAGCGGCGCTTCTCCGTGCTTTCGCCGCTCGGGCTGGCGGTCTTGGGACGTCAACAAGGGCAGGAGTGCCCGGTCGCCGTTCCGGGTGGGCTGAAGAACTTCCGCCTGGTCCGGGTGGCCTATCGGCTCCTTCAGGCCGCCTCGCCAGACGTCACGCCAACGTCGCAAGTCGCCGCTCCGCGCGGAGCCGAACCCGCGATGGCCGGAGCCACCGCCGCCGAACCGGCGGACGCCGACTTGTTGGCCGAGCCAGTCAGCGCTTGAGCGTAAGCGACGCCCGCCTCTGGACGGCCGGCGTCTGCAGGCGGCCCCAACGACACGCCCTCCGTGCCATCCCGAACCCGAGGGAATCGCGGCGAGTGCGCGGCGGTCGGCAACAGAGCACGCGTTTCGTCCTTCGCCCCTGCCCGATCGGCCCATGGCGCGGCGGGTGGTTGGCGGCTAGAATGAGTCATCCCATTCAACGAGCCGCCTACCCCTGCCATGAACTCTGTTGCCCACGCCGACCTGCTCACCCCTGCTTCGCCGACTGCGCCGCGGCGTTCCCGGTTTGTCACTCTCTTTTCATGGTGCCTCATCATCGGAGCGGCTCTGCTCGTGCCAGTGAGCACGGTCACGCTGATGATGTTGCTCGTGGGCAGTGATGGCACCGCCAACGCCACCTGGTCGGGCGCGCTGCTCGTGGTGGGCGGTCCACCCGCCACCGTGCTGGCCGGCGTCGGGCTGCTGCGACGCCACCGCTGGGCTTACGTTTTCGTTCTGGTCCTGCTCACGTCCGTCCTCGTCCGGAACATCGTAATCCTGCAACGCGGGCCGACCCCGGAGCGCACGTCGATTTCCCCGACCGGCCTGCGGACGACCACCCTCGCCAGCGAGGTCAACCGGCCGCTGCACCTCACCGCGATCGTTGTGTGCCTGGCGTTGTTGGCCAAACTGCTGGTCCGATCGACGCGCAGCGAGTTCAACCTGCGACCGGCAACACGGGCTGCTTCACCGATTCGACTGCAGCGCCCGAAGCCACTCACCCCACCCGCCGCGGCCGCACCGATAACCGTGCAAGCCGACCGTCTACCCCGCGCTCAGGCGCGCGCGCTTGCCGCCACTCCACAACAGATGCGCGCGCTGTGGATCGCCATCAGCGTCATCCTGGCGCTCAGTGCCGGCACCGCGTACCTGGCCCTCACGGGCGTGAAACACGGTCGGACGTACCTGCCGGTGAAACGCGCGTCGCTTCAGCGCGTCGTGCAGCAGGGCCACGACCCCGCCCTGTTTTGGTTCTCTGTCGGCCTCTACGGCGCGATCAGTCTCGGCGCACTCGGACTCGCCGGCTGGGGCGTGCGCGAAGCCCATCGCCTCAAACGAGCGAAATGAACCGTCCAGTTTCTCCACTGCGCCCGACTAGAAGCCGCTATCGCGAAGCCCCCGAGCCGATCGCCGCTGGCGCCTCCGGGCTTTGTCGCCAAAATTCCGCTACACTCAATCGAGCGGGTGAGCGGTCGCTCCCTTCAGCGGTTCCCTTCAGAGGGCGCTCTGCCGCAGCGTCTCCACCATGCGCTGCTGATGCTTTTCCACGCGATTCATCACGCTCCTCGTCAGTTCACGCGCCTCAGCCGGGTTCGAGAGGATTTTTTCCAAGCGCGCCCAAAGCTCGACGCCGCTGGTCTGCTCGATCTCAAAAATCCAGTCGTCCAGTCCCAGGTCGTGGTACATCTGGCCCTTGCAGGTATCCGTGGGCTGGCGCACGTAGAACGCCGGAGTGCCGTTCGCCACTGCGATGATCGGCGAATGGCAATCAAGGCTCACGACCGCCTGCGCTCGCGCGTAGATCGAGGCCGCTTCATCCGGTAGCCAGTACGTGTCGCGCCAAACGACATGCGACCTGACGTCTTCCGGCAACCGATCGATCAGCTGCGTTTTGGCCACGCCGATCTGGTACGTCATCTCGGGGCACGTCATGACGCGGTGGCCCGTCTGCCGCACGTAACGTATGATCAAATCGCGCAGGACCGTGTGATCGGCTTCGACCGTGCGCTGGTTGATCGCGTCGCGCAGGTGATCCTCCGACCGTCGCGGCCGGTTGAACACCTCGTAGTATGGCGTGTAGCGCAGGCGCGGGATCACGCAGAGAAAACGGCCGTCCTCCAAGTTGTGCTGTTCTCGATACGCATCGCCCCGCGCATCGTCCCGCAAAGTCATGCCGAACTGCGTGTCCGGGCCAAACTCGAGCACCGGTGTAGTGACACCCTGGCTACGGAGGTACTGCCGTGACAGCGTCTCCCGCGTAAACATGAAGGACGCGCAATCAATGATACCACGAGTCCGTGCATCCAAGTGCCCCCGCTCGAGCGCCTGCATGCGCTTCCATAAGTTGGCCAGCGTGTCGCCCTCCGGGTCACGACCCGGCCCCGAACCGGAGATCGGATCCAGACTGGTTCCAAAAACGCCGTACGGTTTGCCCGTCGCCGCGTAAAAAGCCGCCAGATGCCCGCGGGCGCCAAAGTCTGATCCCGAACCGTGCACCATGATGTCGGCCTCTTCCCAAGCCTCTGCCAGCGCCGGCAGCGTTGGACGGCCCCGGTCGTCCACCATCGTCCCGGCGTAGAGCAGTTTTCCATCCGGCCCCGTCGCCGGTGTGATGATCCGGACGTCGGGAAACGAGCGCTCAATCAACTCCTTCGCTCCGCGCTCAACGCCACCCGCCCAGAGGATGATTCGCGCCTCGGGCCACCACCGTTTGATGATTTCAATCGCGCCCGGCGTGTGGCCGATGTCGCCGATATTCACGCTTTGCCAGGACCCGCGCAGGAGCACGCAGCGCGGCTGGCGGCCTCCGACGACGCCGGCCGCCCAAGCGGACGTTGAGATCAGCGTGCCCGCTCCAGCAGCGGCCAACCGGGTGAGAAAAGCGCGACGGTTCACGATGCGTGTCGAGTGCGAGAGGAAGCCGAATCAAACAACGCCGGTCCGGAACTCAATCGCTCCGGACCGGCTGGCGTCCGCGGCGGCTCCCTTCGAAGTCGCCGCGGCCAGTGCGATCAGAATCGCAGGGTCGCGCTGGCGACGACCTTGAACGGCTCGACCCACGCGAAACCATGCCGGTAAGTGATACCGTTCACGGTTAGGATGCCGCGGTGATCGACCTGATCGTTGTCGAGCAGGTTCTCGACGTTGATCTGGACCGAGGCCGGATTGTTCTGCACGCGGAACTCATAACGCGCCATCGCGTTGAAGAGGATCAGGTCGTCATTCCAGTGTTCGGTGTACTGGTTGACGCCCGCCGAGTTGGTCACACTCGTGCGCCCGATGAACCGCTCGGCCGTGTAACGGGCACCGGCGCCGAGGGTGAAACCCTTCAGCTTGCCGGAGTTGAAGCGGTACGACGTGAAGTAGCTCGCGTTCCACTTGTATCCACCGGTTGAACGCATGCCATCCTCGGCGTTGTTAAGCAGGTAGAGATCAAGGGCGTCGAGGGTCGCACCCACGGTGTTTTCACCGGCCACACCACCCGTGGTCGGCGCACCGGCATTCGCCTCCCAGGCAGCCCGATTGCTCTCGATATAGCTCTTGATGCTGGGGAAGCGGTCGGTGACCTCCGCCTTCGGTTTGCCAAACGTGGCCCGCATGCGCCAGGCCGAGGTGGGATTGTACACGAGCTCCGCCTCATAACCGTCACCGCTATTCGCCTGCGTGTCGCGGGAAGCGTCGATGCGCTGATTCGTATCGATCGCGTCCCAGATCCGGTTGATTCGATTGATGATGTTGGTCGCGTCGACCGTCACCGCGCCGCCCTGCTGTTCGTTCTCGTAGTAGAGGATCGAACCGGTGAGCCGGCTCTCAAACAGGTCGAAACGCAGGCCGACGTCGACGCCCTTCGCATTGGCGGGCCCCATTGGGCGACCGTAAACATCCGGGTTGCCGGCCGTCGCGAGATTGAAGCTCTCCGCGTAGTTCGCCGAGATGCCCAACCCGGGCGTGATCCAGTAGACGGCGCCGATGGAGGGTGAGTGGGCGTAGTCGATCACGCGCTTCGCCGGATCGAGAATGACTTCGTCAGGCTTGCCGGCCAGCGGCGTCGTGTTGGCGTGGCGGCTGACCACGGTGGAGTCGATCCGGTCATACTTGTCGTAACGATACCCGGAGATGACATTCAGCCGACCGTTGAAGTACTTGCCGACGTTGGCGATCTGCAGCGCCGTCAGGGTCGTGTCCTGCGCGGTCTGCTCGTAGGCGCGCCACTCGACCGGCAGCTCCTCACCGTTGGGTTTCACAAAGGTGCTCGGCATCACGTAGTCGCCGGTGAGGTCGTCCCAGTAACGACGGTGGTAGATGATATCCGCCGTGGAGTTGGAGCTGTAGTACGTCGTGCCCGACTTGATACCGACGGGGACCTGACGGAAGCGCTCCAGTTCATAAAGGTCGGTGCGCTGGCTGAGCAGCGCGCTGAACGACTGCGAGGTCCAGCTGTTGGCGAAGTTCCACGCCGCCATGATGCGGTACTCGTGCAACTCATTCTGAATGTTCGCGCGCCGGGCCTCCTCCTCGCCGTAGACCTGGCCATAGTACGGGTTCGCCGCGCCGTTCTGGGCCGGATTCCGCGACGGCAGGAAGGCGTTCACGTCGACGTACATGTCGTCCCAGCGAATCTCGTCGCGGACGTTCTTGGGCAGCGCGTAGTTGTACGCGACCTGCACAAAGAAATCGTCCCCAATCCGCTGATCGAGGTAGGCCGTGGCCGTGGTCGTCTCGTAATCGAGGACCGCCGACGGCGCATTGGGGTTAAACTCGCGGCTCGGCATCAGCGGGAAGCCCGAGATCTCATCGCGCCCATCCGGAATGATCGACAGCCCCGTGCCCGTGGTCCGGCCACGGTTCAGCCAGTCGAGCACCCCTTCGTCCGGGGCGGAGTGATTCACCACGAGACGGGCGGTGTTGTAGCGCGTCGTGCCCGCGGGGAAGTTGGCCGTGAGCGGCGCGTTCCACTTGGCCGCGGCCTGCTGGTCCGGCGTCAGGCTGAAGTAGTTGCTGACCTGGTCGACGCTGCGCGAAAACGGCACCCGCACGATTCGGTCGGCGAACTCGCCTTCCAGACGAAACTGGGTCTTGGCCGCGAGCGCCACCGTGGTGGCGAGGTGGATCGCCTTCGTTTCGCGCTGCTCCACGTCGCGCCAGCTGTCCTGGAGGGCGTACACCGCGTTGGCCCGGATCCCCACGCGATGGGCTTCCGTGTGCGTATTCAGGTCGATATTACCGCGGTACGAACCAAACGAGTCGAAACGCAACTGCAGCGTCGCGATCTTGCGGTCCAGCCGCGCCTGCTTCGTCCAGGTGGTGGCGATGCCGCCGTGGCTCGCGTCACCGAACAGCAGGGCATTGGGACCGCGCGCGAACTCGAGTCGTTCGGTGTTGTACACGTCCCCACCCGAGTAGCTGCGGAAGTAGTTGCGCGAACCGAAGCTCGGGCTCAACCCGCGCGACTGGGTGCGGTACTCGTCGAGAAAACCACCCTCGGCGTAGGCGACCTCCGCGTTGGGCGCCCAGACGGAGAAGTCGACGACATTGTCCAAGCCGAGGTCGTCCATGAACTCCCGCGTGAGGATCGAGACCGTGGCGGGGGTGTTCTTGAGCTCTGTTTGGATTCGGCCGCCGGCCAGGGTACTAATGGCTTGATAGCCGTGCTCCTGCTCCGACGAGATCTCGAACGGAGTCATCAGGATCACATCGTCATCGCGCTGCTGGGGCTCAGTCGCTTGGGCGAGCATCGAGGCCGGAGTTCCGACAGCAGTAGCAAGAGCAGCCAGGCCGAGGAAGGGTCGCGCCGGCGGGCAAAGGTAACGAGTGAAGAACATGGGGAGAGGCAGCTGGGTTAGGGCTAGGGTCCGGACCGCCGTCGACTGGTGAAACCAAAGCCTGCGACGAGTCTGCGTCATGCATGCCTCCGCCACCTTGACAGTAACAGGGTCGCGGGATCTTACATAAGATGATTTGCGTCCTGAGACCGGGCGCCGCTGCTCATGAATGCCGTCAGTCTCAAGGAAATCGCCGAACGCACCGGAGTCTCGCGCATGACGGTGTCGTGCGCGTTGCGCAACTCTCCGCGGGTGAAGAAGGAGACGGCGCAGCGCATCCGAGCGGTGGCGAAGGCCCTCGGCTATGTGCCCGATCCCCGGGTGGCCGCGGTGATGGCCGGCGTGCGCGGCGCGAAACGCAAGACCCTCGAGCCGATCGCGTGGCTGAACGCGAACCAGAACGCGCGCGCCTATCGCGACTACGCGTGGTTGTCGCCGTATCGGATCGGCGCGGCCGAACGTTGCGAAGAACTGGGTTACAAGCTGGACGAGTTCTGGTTGCGCGAACCGGGCATGACGGACCGCCGCATGTCTTCAATCCTGCAGAGCCGCGGGATTCGCGGGGTCGTCGTCTGTCCGGCCGTGTTGCCGGACATCACGCACCTCCGCTTGGACTGGCGTCATTTTGCCGCGGTGTCGTTCGAGACCGCCGTGCTCTTGCCGCGGCTGCACCGCGTCGCTCCCAACTACTACTATAACATGCTCCTCGCGCTGAAGATGCTTCGCCGCCTCGGCTACCGGCGCATCGGGCTGTTCCTGCATCGCCAGGAGGAACGGCGCTCCCACCACACCTACGTCGCGGGGTTTCGTTATTTTCAATCCGGCATCCCCACGGAAGAGCAGGTCTCCCCGCTCATCTACAACCCGTTCGACAAGGCCGCGCTCCACCGCTGGCTCGACGAGGTGAAGCCCGATGTCGTGCTGGGTCATCACAGCATGCTCGTCGAATGGATTGAAGAAACCGGGCGGCGCGTGCCGGATGACATCGGGGTCGCGCATCTGTCGCTCGACGGCGATTGCGAGGATTGGGCGGGCATCTGGCAGCACAAGAAACGCATCGGCGCCCAGACGGCGGAACAGCTGATCTCGATGATCCAGAACAACCGGCTGGGTCTGCCGGAAGTTGCGTACCAAACGTACGTTCCCGGAGAGTGGCGACACGGCAAAACCCTGCGGGGACCCGCTCGCGCAAGACGGTAGCGCACGCACACCGATGTTGGCCGGACAACGCGCCACCGGCATCTTATGTAAACTCAATCGGCGCTCCCCCGCTCCACCGACCGACGCATCCTCCCTCTGATGCTTCTGTGTCTCCCACCTCGGCGCGTTCACGTCCGCACCCGGTGGACCGCTCAGCGCGCTGGTTCTCAGACCTCCTCACTCAACTCGTTCGGCGTGTTCCGTCGAGGCCTCGTGGCTGCCGTTTGCTTCGGCGCAGCCCTCGGGCCGACACCCGCGCGCGTTTCGGCAGCTTCGACTCCCGAGCCGAACTGGGTGACGCACGTGCGCGAGGACGTGGCGAAGCGTCCCGTGCTGCGCCGGCCGATGACGTTGGCTCAGTTGAAGGCGAATCCAGGCTTCAAGATGAAGTACCGTGAGAAGCCCGCCCATCTCGCGCACGTCGACGAAGCCGGCTGGGAACGTTTCGCCCTCTCCCTCGCCGACACGGAAGCAGCCAGGAACTTCACCAAGGAACTGCCTGTAATAGCCGCGGCAATACAGGTGTCGGGTGACCGGACCCTGCTCGCTCACCTGCGCGACCAACTGGAGGAGATCGCCACGTGGGCGCCGTTCGAACGGCCGGGCTGGTCCGGCGGCTCGGTTGAAACGTCCGGCGCCTGGCTCGGCACCGGCTGGATGGTACGCGCCCTCGTGCAGACGCTGGACCGTCTACCCGCCGACGCACTGCCGCCGGAGCTGCGGGCCGCATTACGAAGCCGGTTTGCGGAAGAGATCGCCCGCATCCGCGAGGATTTTGAAACCCGGCGAACTTGGTTCGCGCGAATCGAAGCAGCTTCGTCGAACCAGTGGATATTGCCGCTGGAAGCGCTGGCGCTCGCCAGCCTGCACAATGGACTCGACCAGCATCGGGACGACTACGAATTCGCGATCCGCCGGTTGTTGCGGTCGCTCGATGCCCAAGGGCCCGATGGTGAATGCGTCGAAGGTTTGTCGTACGGCTTGATCTCCTTTGACAGCCTGCTCTCCGCCGCCGTCGCCGCGAAGGCGCACGGCGATGAGCGCCTGTTCAGGCATCGCTGGTTGCAGGCTTTTCCGACCTGGTACCTGCATCATCGGCAACCCGCCGGTTTTGTCATCAATGCTTTCGACTCCGATCATCCCGATTTGAACTGGGATCTGGTCCAACGCTGCGCCCAACTTCTGGGCCATCGCGCAGCCGCTTGGGCGCTGCGTCATCGCCCGCCGGAAAGTCGCTCGCTCGAATCGCTCATGGCGAACGATCTCGCCCGGCCACGACCGGCCGGCGAGCCACCGCCGCCCTTCGCCGCCTATACGGTGGCGGCCCGGGTAAACTGGGTGGAGTCGCTTGACGCGTTTCGCTCCGGCCCGGCTTCCCACGTCTCCGGATTTTGGATGCGCGGCGGACATGAATCGGACGCTCACGACCACGAAGACCGTGGTCACGTGAACTTCATCGTCACCGGACGACCCGTCTTGATCGAGGCCGGCCTGGCGTCTTACGGCATTCCGGAGCATCCAACCCATTTCCGCAGCGTGGCCGGCCACAACGTCCTGCAAGTCGGTGACCATGCCCCGTCGGAGCTCACCGTCACCCGCCTGCGCGAGGGCGCGGGCCAGATTCTGGATCCCGCCCACCGCTCTGCCCCGATGGACGTCCATCGTCTGGATCCAACCGGCGGCGAAGTCAGCGTCGATGCGTCCGGCTGTTACGCCAGCGTGGAACGATGGGTCCGCACGGCGCGTTGGGACGCGGACGTTGTCACGGTGCGCGATGAAGTCGTTCTCCACGAACCAGACGTGATCCTGTTCCGCTGGCACCTCGGCGAACCAGCGGACGCGGTCGTCTCGGGGTCCGAATCCGGCCGGCTGCGGGTCGGCGACGTCCAATTGGACTACACGGTCGAACCCAACGCCGACCTTGCCGTTTCCATCGAGAGCATGCCCGATCGCACTCTCACTCGCGATCACCTCAACCATCACGCCACGGTCGTAATGAAAACGCGTGGCCCGGTCCGATCCCTTACCCTTTCCACCCGCATCGCCCTCGTTCCGTCGGCCGGACGGACGCTCGCCCCGCCTACCACCTTTCCATGAGTTCCCCTGCCATTGAAACGTTGTCTGCCTGCCAGGCGTCCTTTGCCGGCGACCAACTCATCCTCCAAGGGCCCCTCTTTCGCGAGATCTGGCGGGCGGAAACCGGTCAGCTCCGTCTAATCTCCTTTCAACGTCGCGGCGGCATCGAGTGGGTGTCATCCACGCCGCCACCCGCGGTCGGTCCCAACGATGTACCGCTTTCGTGGGCTGAACCGGACTCCAGTCCGGAGAACGGCTGGCGGGTTCACTTCTCCACGCAGGCGTTGACCAGCTCAACCGCCCTCCCGGGCGTCGTCGTCGCAGAACTACGCTTCTCCGACCAGGGCGGTCTCTGGCGGCAGCACCGATTTCAACTTCATCCGCTGGTGGCCGGTTCGGTCCATCAACTCACCGGCCCCGAAACGGACGCGTTGCTGGCAGATCTGGCCGCGGGGGATTCCAATGGCCGCACGGGCGGCCTGCGGTCGAAGGATAACGGGCAGATGTTCGCCACGTTGCCGGCGCTCGCGCATCCCTTGTTCACCCTCGCCACGCGGCACCTGCTGGCGCGTGAAATCGCCTTCGTCGACCAAACCGATCACCACAGCAATCTGGTCTTCACTCGCGAATACCTGATTCATCCCGGCGAGCGCTGTCTGCCGCTGCGGACCAACTTGCTGTGCCTGGAAAGCCCGAGCGACGGCGCCGAGGGTTTCCTCTGGCTGCTGCTCGCGCCCGTCCGCCACGTGCGCGAAGCCTGGAGCCCGTACTTCGATTTCCTCGTCGCCTTTCAGGCCGGCGAGCTGGTCGCCACGTGCTGTCCGGCTGGATACGCCGTCGCCCGCCTCGCCTACACCGGTGGCACGGTCGGCGCAACGCGCGCCCTGCACGATTTCCAGCGGGCGTTCTTTCCGGCCCCGCCCGGTCAAGCCGGGCGCCTGCTCTCGAACACTTGGGGCGACCGCGCAGGCGCCTCCCACCTTTCCGAGGCGTTCGTCCTGGAGGAAATTGCCAGCGCCCGGAAGCTCGGCGTCGAAATCGTGCAGATCGACGACGGTTGGCAGAAGGGCGCCACGGTCAACACCGTCTCGGGCGGCGGAGTCTGGAACGGATTCTGGGCCGCCGACCCGGAGTTCTGGACGCCCCACCCGACGCGTTTTCCGCGCGGACTCGGACCGCTGGTGGACGCCGCGGAGCAGGCCGGCATCGCGCTTGGGCTCTGGTATGCTCCCGACTCAACGAACGACCTTGGCAATTGGGAACGCGACGCCGCCCAGATCCTTGAGCTCTGGCGCCGCTATCGCATCGCGTTCTTCAAACTCGATGCGGTGAAACTTCATTCTCGGCTCGCCGAATCGCGTTTTCACCAGCTCTGCGATCGCATCCTGCACGAGAGCGGAGGTCGGATCTTCTTCGATTTTGATGCCACGGCGGAGCACCGGCCCACGTATTGGGGCCGGCCCGGACCCGGCGCCTTGTTCCTCGAAAACCGCTTCACGGAGGAGGCCGGTTATCATCCGCATCAAACGCTTCGCGCCCTCTGGACGCTCGCCCACTATGTCCGGCCCCAACGAATCCGCGCCGAGTTCCTGAATCCGTCCCGCAACGACGCCGACTATCGGGATGATCCGCTGCGTCCGTCGTCGTATCCACCGGAGTACCTGTTTGCGGTGACGTTTCCGACCTCGCCGCTCGCGTGGTTTGAAATCAGCCAACTGCCCCGCCCGGTGGTGGCGTGCTGGCAGCCGTTCATCGCACTGTGGAAAGAACATCGCGACGCCTTCCACGCCGGCGACGTCCTCCCGATCGGTGAGGCCCCCACGGGCTACGCCTGGACCGGATTCCTCTCGGCGCCCCGCGAAAGCGCGGCTCCTGGAGCTCGTGCGCCTGCTTACGCGCTGCTCTTTCGGGAACGTACCTCCACGGCCACGCACGAGTTTGTCCTGCCAATTCCACTACCTTCGGTTCCGCCGGGCCGCGCACGCCTGCTGGCCGGCGCGGGCGAGGCCACCCTCACCGCGCCTGACCGCCTGATTGTTCACATCCCCACCGTCCAGCAGTTCCTGCTCGTGATGTGGTGAAGCCGCCGGGTCCTTCGCCCGGCCGGCCCATCGCTCACCCCAACCTTTCTCTCTCGTTTGCCCATGACTCGTCGCTCCTTTCTCCAGGCCTCGCTCGGCGGAGCCCTGGCTGCCGTGCCCGCGCTCGCGTCGTCCCAGCGACGCCCAAGGATCGTGCTGCGTTCCTCATGGCAGACCGTGAACATTGGCGACATCGGGCACACACCGGGCGTGCTCGCGCTCATAGAACGCCATTTCCCGGAAGCCGAGGTCGCGCTCTGGCCCATGGACGTGAGCAATGGCGTCGAGGCAATGCTGCGCCGGCGCTTTCCCAAGCTCCACTTTGTCCAGGACCAGTCGGAGGCGTTCACGTACGACTTCCTGCTCCACGGTTCGGGACCGTATTTGACCGCCCACAAGGACGTCGCTGCCTGGCGCCAGGAGACCAAGAAACCTTACGGCGTGTACGGCATCACGATGGCCGCGGCGGGCGATCCCGGTCTGCGCATCATGCGCAACAATGGCTTGGACGAGTACTGCCGCGACCTGCTGAGCGGTGCGAGTTTCGTTTTCCTGCGGGACGGCGTCTCCCTGCAGGTGGTGCGGGAAGGCGGCGTGACGTGCCCGATCATTGAATACGGCCCGGACGGCGCCTTCGCCGCTGATGTGCGCAACGATGAGGCCGCGGTGGCCTTCCTGCGCGAGCACGGCCTGAAGGAAGGTCGTTTCCTGTGCTTCCTCCCCAACCTGCGCAATGCCCCGTATTGGAAGGTCAAACCGGGCTACGCGTTCGATCCGGCCAAACACCAGCGCAATCAGGAGATGAAGGAGCACGACCACGCACCGCTCCGCGAAGCGATCATCGCCATCGTTCGGCAGACATCCATGAAGGTGCTCGTCTGCCCCGAAGACGCCACCCAGATGGAAACCGGCAAGGAACTGCTGGTCGACCCGTTGCCGGAAGACGTCAAAGCGCGCGTCGTCTGGCGGGAAAGGTTCTGGCTGACGGACGAAGCCATCAGCACCTATGGGCGTTCGGCCGGCCTCGTGAGCAACGAAATGCACAGCCCGATCATGAGCGTCGGCAACGGGATTCCCGCGATCGTGTGCCGCTTCGTCGAGCAAACGACAAAAGGCTTCATGTGGCGGGATATCGGCCTGGGCGACTGGCTGTTCGATCTCGACCGGCTGGAAGATCGTGCCCGCATCGTGCCGGCCGCGCTGGCGCTCGCCACCGATCCGGAAGGGGCGAAAGCCAAGGTCCGACGCGCCCAGGAGTTTGTTCGGAGCCGGCAACTGGAAACGATTCGGATTTTGAAGCGGGCCTGCCTAAGAACGTAGGCGGACCTCAGAGCTTGCACCGAATCGCACGTACGGTGCCGCCGATTGGCGGGCCCTCGGGTGCACCGGAGTCGTCCTCCGCGGCCGCGATCACGAGGGCGCGGTGTAGCGGAGGAGAGAATACACGTGAGAGTGTGGCGCAGCCGCGCGCGCGCGCGCCAGATCTTATGTAAGAAGCACGGCTGCTGTTCCCGAAGTCAGACTGAGCTCAGTGGTTCGTTGAAGACCAAGCGCGTCTTTCACCCCCAACCGCGATGCCCGAGCGGCGTCGTCGACCGACAGCCCCACGAACTTCGACTTATGTTCAGCCCTCGTTTCTTGCCTTCACGCGCGGCAGGGTCCGCCCTGCTGGTTGCCGCGGTCGGCCTCCTCGCCGCTCCGGCCCACGCCGGTTTCGAGAACTTCGACCAATACACCGCCGGCACCGCCATCGCCGGACTGAATGGGGGCGTCGACTGGAACGCCGCCTGGCGCAGCAACGCCAATGCCAACGCCACCGTCTCCGACGAGTCGATCACCTACAGCCTGGCTGGGCGCACCCTCGGCGGCGGGAACTCGCTCAAGGTGATGGGCAATGCTGACGACGCCCTCGTTCGCTGGCGGTACGGCACGGCGGATACCAGCGGCACCGACTACTTCGTCAGTTTTCTCTTTCGCCTGGAGGGCAAGTCCGCTGGTACGGTCGTGACCGGCAACGTCTTCGCAGGGTGGCAGGCCGAGGACGGCAACCCGGCGATCGCGGTCGACAACATCGGCTATCTCGGTGGCGGCGGACTCGCCGGTGCCCGCGTCAACAACCTCAGCACGCCCATCACCACTCCGCTCGTCTACGGCCGCACGTATCGCTTCGTCATCAAGTACACCGGCTGGGACGGCGCGCGTTACAGCACGACCCAAGTGTGGCTCGACCCGAACGAGGACGACGAAAACAGCACCGATCCAGCGCTGACCCAGACACGCACCGTCCCCACCGGTGGCTCTTCCGGCTTTCGCGGGCTGCGGGTGCGCACACTCGGCCTTTCCGCCACCGCCTACTACCTGATCGATGACCTGCACGTCACGACGAGTTGGGATGAACTGCTCAACTATCCGGACGTTCCGGACGAACCCGGCGCGGGCGACCCCGACGGGTACGTGATCACGCCCGGACCGGACTGGGCGCCGTACGAGCACTCGCTCGAAATCGCGCCCGGTGGGGTCTTCGACTACTCGCACCTGCTCGATGCTCCAGCCGGCAAATACGGCGCCCTTCGCGTCACGGCGGACGGTCATTTTGAGTTCACCGACCGGCCGGGCGAGCGCGTTCGGTTCGCGGGGGTCAACCTCAACTACTCCGCGCAGTTCCTGAGTGATGCCGACGCCGACCACCTCGCGGAGACACTTGCCCGTTCGGGCTACAACACGGTCCGCCTGCACCACTTCGATGGGCAGCTGCGCGCAGCGGGCGGCCACTCCTACGACATCGACCCGGCGAAACTGGAGCGGCTCGACTACCTGTTCCACGCCCTCAAGCAGCGCGGCCTTTACCTGAGCATCGACCTGTATTCGACCCGCGGGTTCAGCGCCGCCGAAATCGCGTCCTTCGGCCTGACGGGCTCCTCGATCAGCGCCAATACATTCAAGGCGCTCGTGCCCCTCGATGAGAACGCCTACGAATCGTGGCGCCGTTACACCGAGACCCTGCTCACTCACGTCAACCCGTACACGGGGCTGTCGTGGGCCGAGGACCCGGCCCTGATCGGCATCTGCCCGGTCAACGAAGACAACCTCTACAACCACTACACCGCCAACGCCACCGTTCGCGACCGTTACGAGCAGGCCTTCAACCTCGCCTACCCCCCGGCGGGTGAAACCACCGCGGAGCGTGATGCCAAGCGCTACCGTTTCCTGCTCGAACGTCATGCCGCCTCGGATGCTCGGCTGCAGGCCTACGTTCGCTCGCTCGGCACCAAAGCCCTGTTGACCGGCACGAACTACGGCGCCGCCCAGGGGCTCACGTATCAGCGGTTCACATACGACTACGTCGACAACCACAGCTACTTCAACCACCCGACGTATCCCGGCAGCGGCACCGTGCCGCTCAACGGCCACAACGACAGCCTGGTCCGCCGCCGCGTGACGATGCCCCGCGACGTCATGACCACGCGCATCTTCGGCAAACCGTTCACGGTGACGGAGTGGCTGGCCGCGCGCCCGAACCAGTACCGGGCTGAAGCGACGCTGGTGATGCCGGCCTACGCGAGCCTCCAGGATTGGGACGGGTTGTGGGCCTTCCAATACGGCGACACCCGTGACATGGTGATCGACGGCGGCGTTTCCGGCGCCTTCGCCGTCGCATCGGACCCGATCGGTTTGATCAGCTCCCGGCTGACGTCGCTGTTGTTCCAGCGCGGCGACATCGCTCCGGGCCGCAACGCCGTGGTCTGGGCGGTGCGCCCCGAAGAGGCGTTCCTGTCCGCCAATCGCGCGTACTCGTCGCACTTCCTGTTCACCGGCCTGATCTCTCAAGTCGGTTCCCTGCCCGGCCAACCGGCCGAGCTGGCCGATGGGTTCGACGCCGTGGTCACGAGCGCCAACCCCGCTCCGGCTGCCCCGCTGCCGGACAACGGTTACCTCGTCGACAATGAAACCTTGATCAGCCGCATGATCAGCGACGGCGTCCTGCCCACGGATTCATTGGTGGGCTACGGCGAAACCGCTCGGACGACCAGCGACACGGGTGAGATCCTGATGGATGCCGGCTTGGGTATCGCCACGGTGGTGACGCCACGCAGCGAGCTCTTCGTTCTCACGCCCAACGCGCAGCTCACCGGCGAACGCGTTGCGATCTCCAATGGAGAGACCCCCGGCACGGTCGCGGTCATCACCCTGGACGCCGAGCCGGGCGAGGAACTCACGCTCGCCGCCGCGCGCCGCATCCTCGTGACGCACCTCACGGACGCACTGCCGACCGGCACCCGTTTTGACAGTGTCGAGCGCAAGCAACTGCAGAGCTGGGGACAGCTCCCGCAATTGGTGCTTCGAGGCTCCGCCACGATGGCGCTCCACCTGCCCGAGGGTGGATGGGCTGCCTGGGTGGTCGATTCCACCGGTGCCCGGGTACGGCCCCACCCGCTCACGCTGACGGAGGACGGAATCTGGACGATGCAGGTCTCCACCGTCGAACCGGAGGGCGTGCAACTCGCCTATGAACTCGAACGGATCACCCCGCCGGCGCCACGACTGCTTTCCGCCGAATCCCGCAAGGTCCACGGCTCGAGCGGGCCCTATGCGATACCCGTGCAGGTCGTAGTGGGCGCCGAGCCTTCCCCGACTGAGCTGTCCGTGGAGTGTCGCGTCGGTTCCGAACTGACCCTGGTGCTCACCTTCAACCGGCCGATTGCCGACCTTGTGGCCACCGTCACCGCTGGTTCGGCCAACTTGGTGAACACCACCATCACCGGTCCGGAAGTCATCCTGCACCTCAACCAGGTATCCAACGCCCAAACACTCGTCGTCAGCCTGGCCGACGTCACGACCCCGCAGGGAGGCGTGCTTTCGGCCGCCACGCTGCCACTGGGGGTGCTGGTCGGTGACATCAACGGCGACGGAGCCGTGACGATGGCGGACGTTGAATACGTCCGCGGGCTCCCGGGAGCCGCGCGCGCGGTTTCAGAAGACGACTTCCGGTGCGACATCGATGCGAACGGCACGTTGCACGCCCGCGATTTCGCCCACGTCCGCTCGCGGGTTGGTCAGGCGATTCCGTAGTCGCCATTGCACAAACGCTCGCTCCGACGCCCCGCGGCACGACGCCGCGGGGCATTTCGTTTCTTCACCCGCATCACGGTAGGTCGCAGCCAAACTCCAGCCCACGGTTCGCGCCCGGCACACCTCCACCCCGGATCATCATGAAACCATTTCCAATCTTATGTAAGAGAGCGCGCCCCTGTCCGCAACGAAGCCTCCTGCCAATTCTCGTTCAAACCTCCCAAACCCATTCCCTTCTTTAGTCCCCTCGAGCAGGCGTGATTGCCTTTCGCTCCATGTTGTTACTTCGCCCATCGTGTCTGCTGCTGATCTGGACGTTGCTGGCTCCCCTCGCACCCGCGACCGAGCCTGCGGCGTCCACGCAACCGCTGCCTCTGGACGCGGTGGCCAACCGTGGGTTTCGGGACGAAGTCGGGGGTGACGGTCGCGGCGGCTGGACAGATCAGGGACCGGACAACGATCTCTCCACCTTTCGCCCCGGTCGCTTCACCCGCTCGCAGGTTACGTTCGAGGTGCCAAATCCCGCGCAGCACGACAATCGCGCCGTGCTCGTGCTGGGCCGGGCCAGTCAAAAGGTCGCGCGGGATCCGGGTGAGGCCGTTCGCGCACCAGAAAGTCATGAGTCGGCCGCCCCCGAATCGCCCATGATCGCCACCCAACCGTTGCCCGGCGTCGTGTTGCGCAACCTCTACCTGCTGCATGCCTCAGCGAGCCCTCCCCGCCCCCCGCAAGCCGTCGGGTATCTGGTGGCCCAGTACACGGACGGATCCACCACGCGACATGAGGTCCGCAACGGCCGCGACATCGGCAACTGGCGTGATCCCGCTCCGGCCGAAAACGCCGAGATCGCATGGGAATCGGAGAATCCCACGGCGTCGATCGGCCTCTACCTCTCCGGCTTTGCCGTTGAACCCAAGCCCCTCGCGTCGGTCACCTTCGAGCTCGCGGGTGAAGCGCCGTGGATGATCGTGGCGCTGTCGGGATCGACTGAAGACATTCGCGTCGGCACCATCGCCCAGCCGCTCACGATCGAGCCGGGCCCGGATTGGGGCGCCTACCGCCACTCCCTCGATGTCGCGCCGGGCGGTGTTTTCGATTTCTCCTCGCTGCTCCATGCTCCGGCCGGACAATTTGGTCCGATTCGCGCGACGCCGGACGGTCACTTCGAGTTCACCGGACGCCCGGGCGTTCGCGTGCGGTTTTGGGGCGTTAATCTCTGCTTCAGCGCCCAGTTCCTGGAGAAGGACGAAGCCGATCAACTCGCGGAGCGGCTGGCCCGTTCCGGCTATAACACCGTTCGTTTTCATCATTTCGACGCGGAACTCGTCCGCGGCCAGTCGCGTTCCTGGGAGCTGAACCTCGAGGCCCTCGACCAGCTCGATTATCTCTTCGCCGCCCTCAAACGGCGCGGCCTCTACATCAACATCGATCTGTTCTCCTCCCGGCCTTTCAGCGCGGACGAATACGATCGCTTCGGTCTCCCGCCGGGCCGCGGCCGGACCGCCTTCAAATCGCTGCTCCCGATCAGTGAGGCCGCATTCGAGTCCTGGGCTCGTTTTGCCACGAACCTGCTTGGCCATCGCAATCCGTACACGGGCCTGACCTGGGCGGAGGATCCGGCACTGATCGGCATCTGCCCGGTGAACGAGAACCCCTTGTTCAACCGGATCGAGCAGGACCCCGCGATCTTCGCCCTGTATCAACGCGCGTTCGAATCCGCCGGCGGCGAAGGCCCGCCTGTCACGACCAATCCCGCCTTCAACCAGTTTATTCACGAGACGAACTGGCGCTCCGATGAACGCATGTTCGCCCATCTGCGCAGCCTCGGCACGCACGCGCTCCTGACCGGCGCCAACTACACCATCTCCCAGGGTCTCGCGTATGTTCGAGAGAACTACGACTACGTCGACTGCCATAGCTACTGGGATCACCCGAAGTTCCCGGAGCGAGCGTGGGCTTTGCCCATCGCCTTCGGACAGGGCAGCGCGGTCCGGGCCCGCGCCAAGATGCCGAATCGCATCATGCCGACGCGCATCTTCGGACGTCCCTTTGTCAGCACCGAGTTCAACTTCTGCCGGCCCAATCGTCATCGGTTCGAAGGCGCGGTGCTGATGCCGGCCTACGCCAGCCTGCAGGACTGGGATGGACTGTACAACTTCCAGTACGCCATGTCGCGCCAGATGGCCGTGCACAGTGGCGTGGAGAACTACTTCGCCATCGCGAACGATCCGATCGGGCTGCTGGCCGACCGGATCGGCGCCTTCCTCTTCCAACGCGGGGACATCGCGCCGGCCCAGAACGCGATCGTTTACGCCGTGCAACTCGATGAAGCGTTCTCCGCGCTCGGCCGGCTTTTTCCGGGCGACTTCTCGCCGCTCGGGCTCGTTACCCGCATCGGCTCGCTGACCGGCTTGCCCGCGGAGGTGCAGGCGAAAGCCAATCCAGCTCACCACATTTCGGCCATCGTCTCTCGTTCCGTTCCATCCGGGTCGCCTGCTCGTACGTATGCGATCCATCCGGAACTATCCGCGACGCTCCAGCGTGAGGGTGTGCTCCCGGCCGGCTCGGTCTCGTCGGATCAAACCAACTACACAAGCGACACCGGACAAATTGCACTGTCGTCCGAAACGGGTGCGGTGAAGGTCGTGACGCCGAGCAGCGAGCTTTTCCTGCTGCCGCCGCAGGCCCAGCTGTCGGGTGATCGCGTGTCCGTTACCAATGGGGATGCCCGTGGCGCCCTCCTGGTCATTGCCCTTGAGGCAGCAGGCAACCAGGTGTCATTCGCTGCCGCCCGGCGCCTCCTGATCACTCACCTGACCGACGCCCTGCCATCCGGCATGACCTTCACGCACCCGGATCGGAAGCGGCTCACCTCCTGGGGCGAGGGACCGCATTTGGTCGCGCGCGGCGAGGCGACACTCGACCTCAAGTTGCCCGACGGGCCCTGGCGCGCGTGGGCCGTGGATGCCACGGGGGCACGCACGCACGAGGTCCCACTTTCGCCGAACGACGGTTCGTACCGTCTTCACCTCTCCACGATCACACCCGAAGGCACCCAGCTCGCTTACGAGCTCGCCCGCTAAGCCATGAGCGCGACTGCAGAAACAGGTGTGACACCCCAGCGCGGAATCGCGGCCGAAGATCGTGTGCCGGTTGGCCAAAAGATCGGTTTCGCCCTCGGCATCAACATGGAGATCATCGCCAGCAACCTTACGTTTGGGGTGCTCTGGCTGCCGGTCTTCAACATCGGCCTTGGCATGAGCCCGGTGCTGCTCAGCGGCATCCTGATCGTCATGCGGGTCTGGGATGCCTTCGCCGATCCGATGATGGGCAACATCACGGACAACGCGCGCACCCGCTGGGGACGCCGCCGGCCCTTCATCTTTCTCGGCGCCCTCGCCACGGCGCTGGTGTATCCGCTTTTTTGGCACCTGCCAGGCGATTGGAGTGAGACCGCCCGCATCGTCGCCCTCACCGGCATCGGGCTGCTGTTCTTCACCTGCTACACGGTCTGGGCGATGCCGTACTTCGGGCTGCAACTCGAACTGACACCGAATTATGACGAACGCACGCGGCTCGCCGCGTGGAACTCCGCGTTTGCCAAGCTGGGTTACCTCGGCATGGGCTGGATCTTCGCCTTTGTGCTTCTGGCGGGCTCCCTGGCCACCGGCGACCCCGCAGCGTTCGAGGGCAAAGGCGAGTTCGCCCGGCGAGTATTGGAGTTTCTGCAGCCACTCTTCACTTGGCTGGCCGACCCGGCGCCGGGCGAGACAACCGTGGTCGTCGGCATGCGGGCGGTCGGATGGTTCCTCAGCCTCGGGATCTTTCTTCTGGGTGTCTCCCCTGCTCTCTTCGTGCGCGAACGCTACTATCAGGCCGAGGCCAAACGGCAGCCCAAGACGCCGTTTCTCCAGAGCCTGCGCGAATCGCTCCATTGCAAGCCGCTGTGGCAGCTGATCGGGATGACGTTCTTTCTCCTCGTCGGATCGGCCTCGATCGGCGGACTGGGACAGTATGTGAATTTCTACTACGTGTGCCAGGGTGACCTCGCCCAGGGCGCGGTGATCGCCGGCTGGAAATCCACCGTCGTGATCGCCACCGGGTTTATCTCCATCCCGCTGCTGACGTGGTGCAGCGAGCGCTACGACAAGCGGGTCATCGTACTGGCGATGCTCACCTTCACGATCCTGGGACACTTGTCCAACTACGTGCTGATGACGCCGGAGCATCCCTACCTGCAGATCGTGTCGGGTGTGGTGGAGGCGGTGGCGGTCTCGGCCATCTGGATGTTCATGCCAGCGATGAAGGCGGACGTCGCGGATTGGGATGAAAGCCAGACGTCGCGCCGTCGCGAGGGTTCGCTCAATTCGTTCTACTCCTGGTTCGTCAAGGCGGCACTGGTCCTCTCGCTGGCGCTGGGCGGGGTCTCGCTTGAGCTCTCGGGCTTCGATGCGAAGCTCGACACGCAGGACGCCGCGGCGGTGGAGCGCATGTTTGTCATCTATCTCTGGCTTCCGGTCGTTTTCTGGGTCGTGGCCGTGGTGTTCGCGTGGTTTTACCCGCTCGGTCGGGTGCGCGCCGCAGAGGTCCGGGCGCTGCTCGAGCAACGCCGCGGAAGAATCTGAGCCGTCGTCGCTTTTCATGTCTTCGCACCGAGCGTGTCCGTTCTCCGC
>JAEWIY010000121.1 GCA_023386835.1 Verrucomicrobiota bacterium | reverse complement strand
CCAAGAACCAGGACGCTCCCTACGACCTGCAGGCGATTGGTCCGGCGATGGACCGCTTCATGAGCGAGAAGCAGAACACGTTCATGCGGAAATTGCAGCAGCAGGGGCTGGCGCAGTCGCAGGCGTTCTTCTCCGAGATTCGCAAAAAGGAAGGCGTGGTCTCCACGCCGACGGGTCTGGCCTACGAAATCGTCCAGGCGGGCACCGGCGCCAAGCCGACCGCCGAGGACACGGTTCGCGTGACGTACACCGGCAAGCTGATCGACGGCACGGTGTTTGACAGCACCGAGGAAGGCGATCCGGCCGAGTTTGTTCTCGGTCGCGTCATCCCGGGTTGGAGCGAGGGTCTGCAGCAATTGGCCGCCGGCGGAAAGATCCGCCTCTACGTGCCGCCGCAGCTCGCCTACGGCGACGACGGCGCGCCTGGCATCCCGCCGAGTTCGACGCTGATCTTCGACGTCGAGCTGTTGGAGGTGAAGCCGACGACGGCCGCCTCGGCGCCCCAGGCGACGCCCTGAGCCTCGAAAGAGTCGAGACTGTTTTCCAGCGCCCTTCGGTTCGCCGAAGGGCGTTCTTCTTTGTCACCAGAACGTGGTGACATGCACGGCGGGTCTGCTCAGTCCAGCCGTTCCACGTCCACGGTGGTGGTGAGGTTGGCCGAGACCGATCCGCTGCTGGAGAAGGCGCCTTGAATCGGGTTCACCGTGTCCGCCTGCGCGGCGTGGGCCACCGGGATGAAACGATCGTCGCACCAGATCCCGTGCGTCGGATCGAGCGCCTTCCAGCCCGCGCCGGGCAGGTACACCTCCACCCAGGCGTGCATGGCGCCTTCCGTGCGCTGGTTGTCACCGGCGGGTGCATACAAGTAGCCGCTGACAAAACGCGCCGCGATGCCGAGCGTCCGGCACAGCTCGATCAACAGCAGCGCGTAGTCGCGGCACGCGCCGCTGCCGTGGTCGATCGTCTCGAGCGCCGACTGGATGCCTTCCTCCTCGCGCCGCTGGTAACGCAAAGACTGGAAGATCACGGTGTTGATCGCGGTGATGAAGGGCACGGTATCGGCCGGTTGGCCGGGCAGGTGCAGTTCCAGCCAGCGCAGCAGTGCGCGCTGTACCCCATACGGCGGTGCCGCAAGATACGGGCCGAGCGCAAACGCAAACACCGGCTCGTAATGGAACGGAAAGCTGACGGCGTGCGAGCGCAGGACAAAGTCGAACGGGTTCGGCTGCAGCGTCTCCACGCGGGCCACCATTTCGATTTCCAGAGACGGCGTGGGCTCCGTGCCAAAATGGGCCCAGATCATCTCGTTGTCGTGCTCGTCGAGCACCGGCCCCAGACGACCTTCGGGGGCCACGCTGCAGGAGTAATCGAGCAAACGTTGGCGCGACGTCTCGCGCGGACGGATGTACAGCAGGTGCGGGAGCAGCGCAACCGGCTGCGAATACGTGTACCGGGTGTGATGCCGGATCCGGAAGTGCATCAAACGTGGGCGACGGCGAGTTCCGCTTTGAGGTCGGAGCGGAAGGCCTGCAGGTCCGACTCACGCGTGTCCCAGGAACACATCAGGCGATAGCCCTGTGCGCCGATGAAGTTGTAGAAACGCCAGCCGCGCGCCTGCATGGCCGTGGCCACGGGCGCGGGCAACTCGACAAACAAGGCGTTCACTTCGGGTTCGGCGATCAGGCTCAATCCGGGGATTTGAAGCAGTTCGTCCGCCAACCGGCGCGTCATCGCGTTGGCGTGCGCCGCGTGGCGGAGCCAGGCGCCGTCCTCGAGCATGCCCACCCATTGCGCACTGAGGAAACGCATCTTGGACGCGAGTTGCCCGGCCTGTTTGCAGCGGTAGTCGAACTCCCGCGCCAACTCGCGGTTGAAGAAGACGACGGCCTCCGTGATCGCCATGCCGTTTTTCGTCCCGCCAAAACACAGGACGTCGACGCCGGCGCGCCACGTCAGATCCGCCGGACGGCAGCGGTTCTGCAGCGCCGCGGCGGCGTTGGCGAATCGCGAGCCGTCCATGTGCACGGCGAGTCCGTGGCGTTTGGCCATCGCGGTCAGGGCCTGGATTTCCTCCGGGCGGTAGAGCGTGCCCCACTCGGTGGACTGCGTGAGGGAGAGCACGCGCGGCTTCGGATAATGGATGTCGGTGCGCTTGAGGATCAGGCGTTCGACGGCGTCGGGCGTGAGTTTTCCGTTGGGGCCGGTGCCGACCAGCAGCTTGGTCCCGTTGGAGAAGAACTCCGGCGCGCCGCATTCGTCGGTTTCCACGTGGGCGTAGTCGTGGCAGATGACGCTGTGATAGCTCTGGCAGAGCGAGGCCAGGGCGAGTGAGTTGGCGGCGGTGCCGTTGAAGACAAAAAAGATCTCGGCGTCCGGCTTCTCGAAGACGCCGCGAATGAGGTCACAGGCGCGCGCGGTCCACGAATCGGTGCCGTAGGAGGGGAGCCGCCCTTCGTTTGCCCGAGCGAGAGCCGCCCATGCCTCAGGGCAGATGCCGGAGGTGTTGTCGCTGGCAAAGTGGTGGTTGGCTGGCAACGGAGTGACGCCCATGGAGCAGCAGTGAGCAGGTCCGACGCCGCGCCCCAAGGCTTTTTCACCGGGACGATGGAATTGCCCTCGCCGCGTCCCGCCTGTTTGCTCGCAGATGTAGCCATGTCTCCTGCGCGCTCCCACGTCTCCCCGTTTGTCCGTCGGGCCGATCAAACGGCGGCCCGAGCGAGGGTCGCAGCGGGCGTGGCGGACGGTGGAGGATCGTCGGAATGAGTGCGCATACCGCTCATCCCACCGCGAACCTTTACCTCGTCGGTTTCATGGGCACCGGCAAGACGACGATTGGTCGCGCGGTCGCCCAGCGACTGAATTTCCAGCTGCTCGACAGCGATCACGAGATCGAGCGGCAACAGGGGCGGACGATTCCGGAAATCTTCGCGACCGCGGGTGAGCCTGCGTTTCGTGAGATGGAGCGGCAGTTTGTCGACCACGGGCATCCCTCGAGCCGCTGCGTCGTGGCGTGCGGCGGCGGCTTGGTCGTGCAACCGGGCATGCTCATCGCGCTGCAGGAGCGTGGCGTCGTCATCTGCCTGCATGCGTCGCTCGAAACCATTCTCAAGCGGACCGCGGCGAACCGGAATCGCCCTCTGCTGAACGTGGAGGACCCGATGGAGCGGCTGCGAACGCTCTACGCACAACGCGAACCGATCTACAAGCGGGCCGGTGCAGTGATCCTGACGGATCAGCGTCCGGCGAACGACATTGTGGCGCACGTCCTCCGCACCTATCGCCGCGAGGCGCTGGAGTGGGAGCGCCGGCGGCCAACGAGTCATGCCGGTTGACGCGGAAACGCTGCGCGGGCGGCTGCACGCGCTCGGTTTCGACGTGGTGCGGTTTGCGAAGGCGGGGCCGGCGGAGGACAGCGCGACGCTCCAACGCTGGTTGCAGGAGGGCTTCCATGCCGATCTGGCCTGGATGGCGCGCAATGTCGAAAAGCGCGCCGATCCCCGGGAAATCCTGCCCGGCGCGCAGTCGCTGATTGTGCTCGGGGTAAACTACGGCGGCGCGGAGCCCGCCGCGCCAGCGGCGGGCAGTCCCCGGTGGGCGCGGTACGCGGTCCACACGGATTATCACGACACGATCAAACCGGGGCTTCAGGCCGCGGGTCGGGTCCTCGAGGAACTTGGCGGCCTGCATTCGGACGAGTATCGTTACTACGTGGATACCGGCCCGGTGCTGGAGCGCGGTTGGGCGGCACGTTCGGGCACCGGTTTCATCGGCAAGAACGCGATGCTGATCTCGCGCGATTTCGGCAACTGGCTGTTTCTGGCCGTCATCCTCGTGCGGCTTGAACTGCCGCCGGATCCGCCGCTCAGCGCGGGCCGGTTGCGGGCGGAATCCCCTGGGATCGGTCAGCTCTGCGGAAAGTGCACACGCTGTTTGGAGGCGTGTCCCACCGCGGCGCTGCCGCGGCCCGGCGTTCTGGATGCGCGGCGCTGCATTTCCTATCACACCATCGAGAACAAGGGCGTGATTCCGCGTGAGCTGCGGCCGGCGTTTGGCGCGCGTATCTATGGTTGTGATACGTGCCTGGAGGTTTGTCCGTGGAATCGTTTCGCACAGCAGGCCCGCTCCGCCTTGCTCGCGGCGCGACCGGCGCTGGCCCGGCTGACATTGCGCGAGATCCTGGAACTGACACCGGAGCGCTTCGCCGAGGTGTTTCGCGGGACCGCGATCAAACGCACGAAGCTGCGCGGCCTGCTGCGCAACGGGTGTATTGTCGCTGCAAATACTGGCGCGGTGGATTGTCTCGATGTCCTGACCGATCTCGCCCGGAGCCCTGAGCCGCTGGTCCGCGCGCACGCGGTCTGGGCGGTGCGGCGCCTCGGCGCGGGCGAACGGCTGGTCGAAGCCCGCGCGGCCGAAACCGATCCGCTCGTCCTTGAGGAATACGCGGCACCGGTCGAGCCGGTCGACGTGACCGCGCCGGCGGCGCCGACGAACGTCTAGACGAAGGCGGCGTTCATCGCCGCGGCGAACCGGGGCGGCGGACGAACGGGCCGCCCGGCCTGGTCGATGAACGCGTGCAGGGTCCAGCCCGTCGCGAGCAGCTCGTCCCCGCGCTTCAATTCGTACTCGAGGCGGATCCGGATGGTGGGTTTTTCCGGCAGCACGGTGTGGATGTCCACGACGTCATCGTACAACGCCGGCCGCAGGTACTTCACGCCGAGCTCGAGCACGGGCAGACGGTAGCCCTCGGCTTCCAGTTCGCGGTACCGCACGCCATACTCTCGCAAGAGCGTCGTTCGCCCGATCTCAAACCACGGCAGGTAGGCACCGTGATAAACGATGCCCATCATGTCAGTCTCCGCGTAGCGGACGGTCACCGAAGTACGGGAACGCAGCATGCCGGACGATCGGCGACGGCGACCACGGCCGTCAATGCAGCGCCCCGTTACGAGGCCGCGGTTTCCTCGGCCTGGAACAACCGACGCGCGGAATCCTGCCACGTGTTCCGACGCGCCCAAACTTGTCCGGCCGCCCCCAGACGGCGACGCAGCCCGGCATCGCTGATCAATTTTTCGAACGCCGCCGTCAATTGGGCGGGGTGGTGGGGCGGAACGAGCAGTCCCGTCTTCCCCTCCAGCACCGCGTCGCTGACCCCACCCACATCGTGCGCGACCACGGGCAGGCCGTGGGCCGCCGCTTCCAGGTAAACCAGACCAAAGCCCTCCACGCTGTGGCGGTACTCGATGCTGGTCATCGCGAAGATGTCGGCGCGGTCGTAGAGCTGGTCGAGTTCGTCGTCGGGCAGGTCGCCGAAAAAGCGCACCGGGAAGTCGACCTTGCTGGCCAATTGCCGCAACTGGCGTTCGTACCGGGGCTTCGTGGACGAGCCGGCGACCCAGTATTCGATCTTTCGCCGGAAGCGCGGCGCGAGTGAGCGCAACGCTTGCAACGTCAGCAGCTGGCCCTTGCGCGGATGCAAGCGGCCAACGGTCAACACGATCGTCCGGCGCGCGCCGGAGGTCGTCTCCGTGCGAGGAGGGATCACGGCAAAATCCGAACGCAGCGCGCCGGGAGTCAGCAGAATCTTGCCCTCGGCTTCGGGGAAGTGCGTCAGCAGCAGATCCTGGCAGTAATGGCTGAGCACGCTGATCCTCGTGGCGCGGCGGATCAGTTGACGGGCGAGCGGACGGACAAGGGGATTTCGGTAAAACTTCAGGATCTCCGAGCCGTGGAAGGTCAGCATCAGCCGTTTGGGCTGAAAGGCGTGGAAACCCTGCAACAGCATCAACGCGAGCATCGGGCCCGGCTCCGGCAGGTACACGGTCGCGTAACGCAACTTGCGACGGTCGCGGATCAATTGGCCAGCCAGCCGGAACTGACACTCCAGGTTGTGCGTGCCGCGGATCGGCAGCCGCCGCAGGCGGAAGGGGAACGTTTTCTCCTCCTTGCGATGGGCCGCCTGGGCCCACACCTCCACGTCCAGGCCCAACGTCACCGAGGCCTTGGCGATTTCTTCCGCGAACGTGGCGATGCCGCCCCGTTTCGGGTAGAACTCGTGCGTGATCAGGTAAAGTGAGTTACTCGGTGCGAAACCATTCATGAATACGGGTGGGGGCCCGTAAGAAAGACAACCGAAGTTGAGACGACCGCCACTGTGGTGCAAGTCCGCTGGATCGACTGATTTGATACGTCGCACCTTAGTCGGAGGAACTCCGGCGACCGCTTTCGTGTCGGGCCCCGAGGCGGTTTTTTAGCGAACAAGAATTGCGTTTACATCGCCGAAGACGCGACCTTACAACCCACCATCATGCCAGAAGCTGACCTCAATGGTCACGAGCCGAAGGAGTCACTCGTGGCCGCGTCAAAGCCGTTTACGGCGGAGGACGAAACGACTTTGCGGGAATCGATGAAGCGGTGCTCCCCTGCGACGATCGAAGCCGCCATCGCGTTTCGGAGAACCCAGGAGGTCAGTCACTTACCGGCGGTGATCATCGGTGTGATTGAGCGCTTTGTGGAGCCGGACCTCCGGCCCAAGCTCAAGGAGGCCGACGACGAGCTGCGTCTGGTTGAGGATCTCGGCATCGATTCGCTGACGATGATGGAGATCGTCATCCTCGTGGAGGACGTGCTCCAGATGCAGATCAACAATGAGGAGCTGCGAAATCTGCGCACCGTCGGCGACATCAAGATCTTCATCGATTGCAAGGTGCGCGGACTGCCGCCCCCGAAGCCGACGAAGTTCCTGCCGATCGAGCAGATCGCGCAGGTGATGCCGATCCAGGCGCCGTTCCTTTTCCTCAACGAAGCCTCGATTGGCGGCAACGCCGCGCAGGCCAAGTACAAGATCACCGGTCAGGAGTTCTTCCTGCAGGGCCATTTTAAGGACAATCCGGTCATGCCGGCCTCGCTCATGCTCGAGGCACTCGGCCAGCTGGCGGTGCTGTACTTGCTCGAGGGACCGTCTCCCGATGAGGGCCGCACGGTCGACCCGACGAAGATTTTCTTCACGTCGTGTGAAGGGGTGCGTTGCCATCGCATCTGCCGTCCGGGTGACGTGCTCAGCCTGTCGATCAAGCCGAAGCGCGCCAAGATGCCGCTGGCGACCTTCGAAGGATCGATTCGCGTCGGGCAGGAGAAAGCGGCAATGGCTGAGGAGATCACCCTAACGTTCGCTTACGCGGAGTCCGTTGCGACGCCGGCCGTGCCCGTGCAGGCCCCGGCGCCGGCTCCCGCGGCGAAGGACGAGCCGTCTCCACCCGCGCCCTTGGCTGCGGCGATTACCGCCTGATCGTTGATCGGCGGGTGACGGTAACACCGGTTTTGCCGGTGCGCATCGTTGACCATGGTGTGGGGCGCGCCTTTTGTGGCCGCCACGTGACCGGCGAGAGACGGCAGGCCTGACTGCTGTCCGTCGGTTCACGGGCACCTGTTCTCGGAAATGCGCAAAGTTTACGTCACGGGCCTTGGGTTCATCACGAGCATCGGCAACGATGCGGCAGCGGTCTCGCGCAGCCTGCGTGAGTTGCGGCACGGCATTGTGCTTTATCCGCCGTTCCAGCAGCCGAACTCGCCGGTCAAGGTGGCGGCGCCGGTCCGCGACTTCGATACCTCCTCGATGGATCAGGAGGATTGGCAAATTCCCGCGCCTTACCGCGTTCGCCGTGAGCAGTTGCGCAGCATGGGGCCGAACGGGCTCTACAGCCATTGCGCCCTGTTGCAGGCGATCGCGGACGCCAAACTCGCGCCCGAAGAGGTCTCCAACGAGAACACCGGTTTGTTCGCCGCCTCGGCGGGCTCGCCGTATCTGCTGGGGTACTACCTCGCCAAGATGCGCGCCGAAGGTGTCATGCGCTGCTCGCCGATGGGCATTGTCGCGTCGATCGCAGGCACGGTGCAGTTCAACCTCGTGGCGCATCACAAGATTCGTGGCGCCTCGACTGGCTTTGCTTCGGCTTGTGCGTCCTCGTCGCACGCGGCTGGTTATGCGTACGACGAAATCGCGCTCGGCCGGCAGGAGCGGATGTTTGTGGTCGGCGCGGAGGATGGAAACAGCGACGCCATCCTGCCGTTCGCCGGCATGCGTGCGCTGTCGTTGAGCACCGATCCGGACCAGGCCTCCCGGCCGTTCGATGCCGCGCGTGACGGGTTTGTGGGCACCGGCGGCGCGACCGTGTTGGTCTTGGAGAGCGAAGAGGAGGTGGCGCGTCGCGGGGTGCAGCCTTACTGCGAGCTGGCCGGCTGGGGGCAGGCCTCGGACGGGCATAACGTCGCGATTTCGCATCCCGAGGGTCTGGGGTTGCGCACGGCGATGGAGCGGGCGCTCCGTTCGGCCCGGGTCGCGCCTGGGCAGGTGGAGTACATCAACGCCCACGCGACCTCGACGCCGATCGGAGACATCTCGGAAGCGAAGGCAATTCGAGCGGTCTTTTCCGAGGCGGGCGCCCACCCGGCCATCAGCTCGACCAAGGCGTTGACCGGCCACGGTCTGTCGTTGGCCGGGGCGATGGAAACCGGGTTCTGCGCGCTCGCGATGCGCGAGGGCTTCATTCCTGGTTCCGCGCACATCACGCAGCTCGATCCGGCGGTGGCCGACCTGAACATTCTCCAGCAGACGGAAGCGCGGCGACCGAACGTGGTGTTGAACAACAGCAGCGGGTTCGGCGGCGCGAATGTCTGCGTCGTGCTGAAAGCTGTCGCTTGAGGTGCAGCGATTTGAGGCCCAGCATGGTGGGCCTCTTTATCCATGCGCCCGCTGACCGACCGAATCCGCACCGCCTTTGTCACGGGTGCGTCGGCAGGCCTCGGACGCGCCTTCACCGATATGCTGCTACAGGAAGGCGTGCAGGTGTGGGGCACCGCGCGGGACGCGTCACGGCTGCACGACTACGCGGGCCGGGCCGCGTTTCACCCTGTCGTGCTGGAGCTCGGTGATGGGGGGGCCACCGAATCGGCTTACGAGGCGGCGCAGGCCGAGGCGGGCGGCTTCGATCTCGTGATCAACAATGCCGGTTATGGGGTGTTTGCCCCATTCGTCGAGGAGCCGTTCACGACGTGGGAGCGCCAGATCGCCGTCATGCTGGTTCAGCCGATGCGGCTCGCGCAACTGGCGCTCAGACACTTCCGCGAGCGAAAGGGTGGCACACTCGTCAACGTGGCGTCACTCGCGGTGGAGTTTCCGCTGCCCTACATGAGTGGATACAACGTGGTGAAGGCCGGACTGGCGGCACTCAGCGAAAGTTTGCTGATTGAAACTGCCGGCACGGGGATCACCGTCGTCGATTTTCGACCGGGCGACTACCGCACGGCGTTCAACCGAACGATGTCCCACACTTCCACCTGGTCTCCGGCCACCCACGGCTCGGCCTCGCTGCAGGCGATCTGGCAGACGCTGGAGGCAAACCTCGCCGCGGCACCCGAGCCACAGCGAGCGGCGCGTGACCTGCGCCGGGTGCTGGCGCGCGGCCAGCGGGGGATCGTGCGTTCGGGTTCGCTTTTTCAGGCGGGGGTGGCGCCAGTCTGCGCGGCCTGGCTGCCGCAAGCGCTGCGCCGCGCCGTGCATTGGCGCTACTTCAATGTGCGCTGAGCTCCTGCACCCAGTGGACTCCGACGATCAGCAGAACCACTCCGCGGAGAAGGTTCGCATCCTCGTGCTGACTTCCAGCACCGGTGGTGGCCATGATGCTCGGGCGGAAGCCTTCGCGGAATGGTGCTTCCAGTTGTATCGACACGCCGTCGACGTGCGGATCGAGCAGATGCTGGAAAAGTCCTCGGTGGTGAATCGCACCGGGGTGGGGCTCTACAACTGGATCCAGCTGCACCTGCCCTTCCTGCACAACGTCTTCTACGCGATCGTCGAACTGCTGAGTTTCCTCAATCGTCGACGTGTGCGCCTGGGCGGCGGCTACTATCGATCCGTCCTCGAAACGTATCGGCCGCACCTGGTGTTCAGTGTGCACGACTGTCTGAACCGCGGCTACTTTCAGGTCGCCCGGCAAGTGCTGGGTGCGGACAAGGTGCGTTGCGCGACCTACTGCGGCGAGTTTTCCGGCGGCTGGGGCTACAGCCGTAACTGGCTCGAACCCTCTGTTGATCTCTATATCTCGCGCACGGCGACCGCGCGCGATTTTGCGGTGAAGCACGGCATTCCGCGCGAGCGGACGCTGGTGCGCGGGCACCTCATGCGTCCGCGGTCGCACCTTGAAGTGCTCGAGTCGGACGAGCGTCGGACGTTTCTGACCAAGCGGCTCGGCCTGCGCCCGGATCGTTTCACGGTCTTTCTCGCGACTGGTGGCAACGGCGCCAACAACCACTTCGATCTGCTGCCGACTCTGGTGCGGCACGCACCGAAGGTGCAGGTCATCGTGATCTGCGGCCGGAACAAGGAGACGTTCCACGAACTGATCCACTGGCGCTCCAACCATCCGGAGCTGCCGTGTTACGTCGAAGGCTTCTCCGAGATGGTGCACCTGTTGATGCAGGTGAGCGACGTGATCGTGACGCGCGGCGGCACCACCACCTGCGCGAAGGCGCTCCACTTCCGGTGCCCGATTATTTTCAACGGCTTTGGCGGCATCATGCCGCAGGAGAAGCTGACCTGGAAATTTTTCCGCAATGGCGCCGGATCGTGGAAAATCGAGGACGCGGCGGACTTCGCCGAAATCATGGATCGCTGGATGGGAAATCCCACCGAGTATGCAGCGTATCGGGACAAGTTTCTTGCGCTGCGCTACGACGAGGAACCGACCGTGGTGATCGAGGAACTGGTCGGACTGGCGGGTGACGCGGCCGGGGTCCAGCTGGAGCGCCAGCCGTTCCCGCTGCCAAACGGCAACGGCAACGGCGCGCCGGCCCTGAAGGTGGCTCCACTTGCGCGCCGTGTGGTGCAGGGACGTTCCGAGTCAGCCTAGTGGTTCAACGCGCCGGCTGCTTGCTCCGCGCTGCAGCGGGACTCACGCTGCCGCCGTATTTCGACCGATCCTAACTGATCCTCGCCCCGGTGCCGCTGCGTCCGCCGTCCATCGCTTATC